>JBEEPT010000173.1:0-2903 GCA_041190985.1 Pseudomonadota bacterium | reverse complement strand
TCGTGGCACGGGCACTCGCAGGGCTCCGGGATCTCGCGGTAGCCGTAGCGGATCTCGGCGCAGGCGTGGGCGCTGCGGCTCACGCACGCGCAGCCGTAGGTGCCGCGCGGTCCTTCGGTGTCGGTGGCCTCCCGGCTCGGCTCGCGGCTCACGCCTTGCCTCCCAGCTCGGCATACAACTCGCCGAACGCCACCACGCGCATTCCGAGCCGATGCGCAAGGTGCACCTCCAGATGGGCGCCGCGTGAACGCTCCCACCCGGGCAGCATCGCCAGCGTGTCGCAGTCGCACAGGGCCTTGATGTCGGCCCGCATGCACTGCTCCCACGACATCGCACTGTCGGGGTTGATCTCGGCCGGGTTGACCGCCTCGATGCCCTTCGTGCGAAGCATCGTTGCCGCCAAGTTGAACGCCGGGAAGTTCAGGTCCGTGATGCCCGTCATGGGGCCGCTGATGTAGACGCGCTTCGGTTCCGTCATCGCCCCTCTCCCAGCTCGGCGCGGGCGGCTTCGAGCGCGTCTTCATTCAAGCGGCCTCTAGCTGCCATTCCTTCCGGCGATAGATCCGGGTGCAACCACGTCTGCGTCGCCTGTAGCGCGTTCGCCACCTCCCGCAGCACCCCGCGCACCCGCTCCCGTTCCGCGGCCTCGCGGGCGGCGGCGTAGGCGAGCACCGATTCCCGATACCAGACATCGACCTTCGAGTTTTGCCCCCACACTTCGCAGTCCACGTCGGTCTGGTCGGGCTCCGGCATCGGCACCTCGGCCGGCGCAGGCGCACTCGGCGCGGCGGTGGGCTGGATCACCTGCTGCGACACGCGCGCATGTTCCTCGCTGGTGCCCAATTGGCATCCGGGCTCCCACGGCCCTGGGCAAGCCGGGTCCTTCTCTGCGCATTGGCACTTCATCACGCCCCCTCCTTCGGCGGCTCGGGGAGCGCGGCGTCTTGCGGGATGTGGCTCATGGCCTTCAGTGCTGCGTGCCCGCCAGCGCGGCCTCGGGCGTGCCCTGCTGGAACGGGCTCTTGCCGCTGGCGTCGAGCGCGGCCTTGGAGGCCTCGCCGCTGCCCTTCGGAGCCTTGGCCGGCGGCTGGCTCTCGATGTCCCTGCTGCGCCACTTCCGGCGGCGACAGAAGGATGGTGATCTCGCGCGACTTCAGCCGCGCCAGCTTGCTCCAGGCGCGCTCGTCGACGTCGGCCGACTCGGCGTTGACCGATCGTGAGGGTGTAGCCGGTGAGCTGCGCGCCCCACTTGAACGCGCCGATCTTGCTGGCCGCGGGCGTCAGCTTCTCGGTCTGCAGCGTCTCCAGCTCGCCCTGCGCGCCGGCCTGCCGCGCGAACAGGAACGAGCGCAGCGCGCCGTCGAAGTGGGCCAGGAAGTCCGAGGAGAGGTCCATCTCCAGCGTGAGCTTGGCGCCCGGGTTCTGGTCGGGCTGGCGGTTCTTCTGGCTGAGGACCACGATGTCCAGGAGCTTGGCCTTGGTGGCGTCGAGGGTGAGCATTGCAGTTGCCTTTCTGCTGGTGGGGAAGGGTCAGGCCGCGGGCTGCGGCGTGTAGTTGCCGTCGACAAGCGCCTCGTTGGCCGCGGTGCCGCGGTCGCGCTGCAGGTCCGCGATGGCGAACCAGATCTGCATGCAGGCCGCCATGTCCGCTGCGGCCGAGTGCTGGCGCTCCGGGTCGCGGCCGAAGAAGTGGCGGTAGGCCTCGGCCAGGTTCGGCGTCTTGTGGTGGAAGCGCTTGGCCGCACGCATGCGCTCGGTCGGCGGGATCGCGCAGATCGGCGTGGCCAGGCGCGCGGTGCACTGGGCGGCGCCGTTCGACCAGACATCGGCGATCGGCGAGGGCGCGTCGTTGGGCCGGTCGTCGCCGATGTACCGCTTCAGCGCGATGCGGATGATGCGCGCGTCGAAGGCCTCGTTGTGGCCCACGCGGAAGTCGGCGCACGACCAGAGGTCGAGGAACGTGTTGAGCGCCACCAGCTCGGCCACGCCGTAGCGCTTCGCGCGCTCGGTGCTGATGCCGTGCACGCGCACCACGTCCTCGGGGATGGTCCAGTCCTCGGGCGCCACGATCAGGTCGATGCCGGCGATCATGGCCTGCGACTCGACGTCGACCAGCGCCGCGGCGAGCTGGACGATGTGGGGCTGGCGCGGGTCTTCGCTGGGCTCGTGCCACAAGGGAATTCCGGATGTCTCTACGTCGTACGCAAGCATGGTGGTCATGGGATGTGCCTCCAAATTGATCCGTTGCGGATCTGTTTCACGGTGGTTCGGCTGACGCCGTAGCGCTCGACGAGAGCGCCCGTGCGTTCGCTGCTGTGCTTGATGGCGAGGGCGTCCTGCTCGGTCAGCTTGGAGCCGCCCTGCTGGCTTCCTCGCGCTGGCTTCGGTACGCGGAGGCCCGTGCGGTACAGGCGCTTCAGCGTCTGGCTGATGGCCGCCTTGCTCTCGGCGCGATGTCTCGTGCCGGTCTTGTGGTGGCGGTTGTGCTCGGCCTGGGTCAGGCGCTTGATGTTCGAGGGCCGGTCGTTGTTGCGGTCCTCGTCGTCGTGGTGCGCATGCTCTTCACGAGTCAGCGCGCGTCCCAGCTTCGATGCCAGTACGACGCGGCTGCGTCGCACATAGCAGCCGTTCGAAATGACCGGCGCGTCGGGAAAGAAGGCGTGCGGCCTTATGCGCACCCGCCAGTACGGACACTTGAGGTTGGGCGCGTACTCGCCGACCACTTCAATGCCGTGCGGCAGCACGTAAAACGGCGGCTTCAGTGGGCGCCCGGTCATCGCGCCCCCTCAGAACGTCGAGGGCTGTGCCACCGCGCGCACGAGCATCATGTAGCCGGTCTGCAGCTCGGTCTGCGCGAGCGCCGCCCAGCGGGCCGGGTTCGTGACCTGGCTGTGCGGGGCGTG
>JBEEPT010000172.1:0-3467 GCA_041190985.1 Pseudomonadota bacterium | reverse complement strand
GTCGAAGGCGAGAAGAAGGACTGGCCGGCGTTCTACCGGGCCTGCGTCGATGACGAACCCAACGAGCCGGTGATCCGCACGCTCAACGCGCTGCGCAAGGCTGGCGCCGAAGTGTGGATCTGGTCTGGCCGCAGCGACGAGGTGAAGACCGAGACCGTCGCGTGGCTGCACCGGCATGGCTGCTTCGGTTCTCCACGGGATGTGCTGTGGGCGTGGCCGTTCGGCGCACCGGAGCGCTTCCGCATGCGGCCCGCCAACGACTACACGCCCGACGACGAACTGAAGCGCCGCTGGCTCAGCGAGATCGAGCCGCCGGAGTACGCGCGCCTGACAGCCGTCTTCGACGACCGCGACAAGGTGGTCGCCATGTGGCGCGCGGCCGGCGTGCCGTGCTTCCAAGTGGCGCCCGGCGCCTTCTGATTTCCCCGGGGCGCGGCGGATACCTCCCTCCCTCCCATCCTCGAATTCCCGCCGCACGCCGCGAGGCAGCCCCTCTTTCTTCCCCCACCGCTACAGGAGAACCGAGATGCCCTTCGCCTTCCCCACCCCGACCACCGTGAAGCTCTGCCACATGAACGTGCGCATCGAGAAGCACGGCGACGACAACGAGACCGCGCTGGACTTGAAGTTCACCCGCACGGCCCCGAACAGCGACCTGTCGATGCTGCACCCGAAGCTGCAGGCCATGCTCTACTGGCGCAGCAAGGCCACCACCGACCAGCGCGACATCGAGGGGGTCGAGCAGATCCTGCCGGACCTGCGCTTCCCGTCGCTGGCGATGCCGCTCACGTGGGATCTGGAGATCACCGCCAGCGTGGCGATCGAGACCGGCATCGGCCAGATCGTGCTGAACCCGGTGAAGGTGAACCAGCTGCGCATCGACGCCCGCCAAGGCGGCAGCGTCGACTACACGTTCCGAGTGCAGTCGAGCAACATCCCCGACGGCGCGCTCGACGCGCTGGGCCGCATGCTCGACAGCGTCGTCACCATCACACTGGAGCCGCACACCGACAAGCCGTCGGAGGCGCCGAAGAGCAAGAAGGGCGCGAGCACGGCGCCGAAGGATGGCGACGCCTCGAAGGCCGCGCTCGACAGCAGCGGCAAGAGCCCCTTCCCGAAGACGCCCGAGCAGGCCCTGGCCGAGTCGCAGCCGTCGGCGACGGTGCAGTGATGAGCACCCCCCTGGACAACTGGCGCTGGGTGCCGGTGGAGGCGACGGAGGAGATGCTAGCGGCCGGCGACAAGATCATGGACTGTGATCCGCAGTGGGTTCGGCGAGGGTATATGGCCATGCTCGCCGCCGCGCCGCACCCCCCGATCGCGCCCGATGCCCTGCGAGCTGCCGCCGAGAAGGCCCGCGCGGCGCTGTCGGACCTGCTGCTGCGGCGCGACCCGATCGTCTACAGCGACGCGCTGCGGGCGCTGGATGAGGCGCTGGCGGGGGCGAGTGCGCAGCCGCAGGCAGCGGGGTGGAGGCAGATCGAGACGGCGCCGCGGGATGGGACGACCGTCATCGTGGCGCGTCACATGGGCGACTTTGGCTGGATTCGTGGGTGCGCGAGTTGGGTTGGTGGAACTGGGTTTGTCGCCGGGTGGGTGTCGACTGCATGCCTCGATGGCGCGTGGCTCGCAGCCAAAAACGCCGCCGCCCGCGAGGCCGCTGCGGTTCGAGACGACCCGTTGCGCATCCGGGCGCTGGAGGAACTGGCGCAGCTTGGCTACACGGTGCGTGACGATCTGCTGTACCCACCCGCCGATGGGTTGCGCGAGGCGCTGGAAGCGTACCAGTACGACGCCATGCGGTTCCGCTGGCTGACTGAAGACCATGCCGACCCTGAGACCCGGGCCAAATGCCGCGAGCTGCTGCGCCGCATGGCCGTGATGAGCTACAGCGCCGCATGCGCGGACATCGACAGCGCGATGGCGCAGGCCACGAAGCGCGAGATGCTGCGGACGGCCGCCGAGTGGCGCCGGTACCAACCGACCTGTGTGCACGGACGGTATGGCGACGAAGACTGCGCGGATTGCCCGCGCACCGCAGCCGCCCGCGCCGAGCTGGGAGGCAAGGCGTGACCGACGACCGCGCACTGCTGGAGGCTGCGGCGAGGGCTGCGGGGTATTCCGTGGTGCCATACACGTGGAACAGGGGCACTGGCTGGGACCATGACGGATTCAGGTTAGCCGGTCAAGGCGATATGGAGTGGAATCCGCTGGAAGACGACGGCGACCGATACCGCCTGGCGCGCACGCTCGGGCTGCGGATTGACTTCCAGTTGCGACGCGTGCTGAACCGCAAGGGACAAACGTTCGACTGGGGCGACCACCCGCAACTCGACGATGAAGCGCACGCCATCGTCCGCGCGGCTGCGGCTATGGAGCCCAAGGCATGACGCGCGAGCGCCCGATACTGTTCTCGGCGCCGATGGTGCGGGCCATCCTCGCGGGGACGAAGACGCAGACGCGGCGGGTGGTGCAGCCGCCACGCGGCTATCGATGGCTCGACCTTGCGGTTGGCACGATGGTCAACGACGGCGGCCACAAGAAGCACATCAGCGACCTCCGCAGCCCCTACGGCGAGCCGGGCGACCGGCTGTGGGTGAAAGAGTCCACGATCAAGGTAGAGGATCGTGGCTGGATTGGCCCGGTCTACGTGGAGTCCGATGCTGGGCGGGATGCGCTCGAATGGGGCTACGGCGAGTCCGACGACCCAGACCACATCCCGCCGCACGCGATCAAGCGTCGTCCGTCGATTTTCATGACCCGCGCGATGTCGCGCATCACGCTGGAGATCACCGGCGTGCGGGTGGAGAGGTTGCAGGAGATCAGCGAGGGCGACGCCTACGATGAGGGCACGGCTGAGTGGTGCGCCGAGACGCAGCGCAACGGCAACAAGTGGCCGAACATCGTGCGGGCCTATCGGGGGCTGTGGGAGCAGATCAACGGCCGCGGCTCCTGGGCCGCAAACCCGTTCGTGTGGGTGCTGGAGTTCCGCCGGCTGGAGCGCTAGGGCTGACCATGACCAATCGAAAGGACACGATGGACTCGAAACAGAAAGCCGCGATGGACGCGGGCGTGCAATACGGGATGCAAGTCCTGGAGACGTTGCCGAACAAGGATGACCGTCAGGCGCTGGAGTTCGGCATCTGCAAAGGCGAGCCCCCTTCTCTTCCACCCCACCCCGAAAGGAAACGCACCGATGAACGCAATCACGGGCTACCGCGAACTCAGCAACACCGAGCTGAGCCTCATCAACGAGATCAAGCAGCACGCCGAGGCCACGCGCGACCTCGTGGGCCGCGTGCAGCACCACGTCAACGATCAGCTGGCGAAGCCGCTGCCCGAGGGCCACGCCCCGCACAGCCAGGTCACGAACCCGGCCCGCTGGGCGGCGCTCGCGCAGACCGAGCTGCAGACCGGCTACATGATGCTCGTGCGCGCGGTGGCACAGCCCTCGACGTTCTGAGGGG
>JBEEPT010000171.1:0-5131 GCA_041190985.1 Pseudomonadota bacterium | reverse complement strand
TCGGGGGCATCTCGAGCCCCGCGATCGACGAGTTGAGCGCAGTGATGAAGGCGTTGGCCGACGTGATCGCCGAGCTCGCGTAGGAGCGGGCGTTGCTGAAGTGGGTGGTGACCTGTGCTGCTGCGCCTGGCATCACAACCTCCGTTGCTGGGCGATGATCGGATCGAACTCGACGCGGTCGACGACGAACGCCGCGGCTTCCCACAGGAGGCTGATCTGCAGGTAGTTGTCGCGCAGCCCCTTGCCCAGCTTGAAGCGGGCCGCGCGCCGGTGGATCTGCGTCGCGTCGTAGCTGTAGGACACGTCCTGGGTGTCGGTCACGCGCACGCTCAGGTCGTCCAGGCCGGTGCCGTGCACCACCACCTGCCGCGGGCGCTGCTGGCGCCCCTTGTCGTCGGCCAGCGAGAGCCCGAACGCCACCGTCGCCGCGATGTCCGTCGTGCCGTCCTGCGTCCCGCCGACGCGGTGCACGCCGTCGGCCGTGGCCTCGTAGTCGCCGGCCAGTCCGGTGAAGTCGGTCTCGTACTCCGTGACCGCCAGGCTGTCGCAGTGCAGGACGATGGTGCTCATAGCAGCGAGACGAGTTGTGCGTCGATCGGGCCAGCGGCAGGGCCGCCGATGGCGGTGGATGGTCGCACGATGGCCACCCGCGTGCCATCAGCCGGCGCGCCGCCGCCCTGGGCCAGCCACGCGTCGAAGATCGGCCGGAACGGCACCACGCCCGTGCGGTTGCCGATGTAGGTCTCGCAGATGCGTCCGCCGTTGCCGCTCCACAGCACCTGCGTGATGAAGCCGCCGGTGCGGTTGTCGACGTAGAGCGCGTCGAAGGCGATGCCGATGTCGCCGAGGAAGTTGCGCGCCTGGAGCTCGTAGAACTCGGCGGCGCGCGGGCTGTTCAGGAACATGCCTCCGCTGAAGTCGGGGCTGAAGCCGAACTCAGGCCGCACCAGATTGAAGTTTGTCTCGCTGGCCTCGGTGATGTGCGGGACGTGGATGTACTCCTCGCCCTCGGGCGGGTCCTCTTCTGGGTTCGGAATCCAGTAGCCTGGCACCGGGAACAGCGGGTCTCTGGTTCCGCCATTGGCGTCCTTGCCCCAGTAGCCAACAAGCAGCTGCGGCCGATTGGGCGTCCATCCTGCGCGATACGGGCCCTTAGGCATCCACTCACGTCGCGGCAGGCACTCAGTGTCGAAGAAGAAGACATCTCCTTCGTCAAGGTTGTATGCGTCCCCTACGGTCCCGCCGGTCTGCGGGATGCCGAAAGAGTCGCTGTCGTCAAGCTCTGGGTACAACTTGTCCGCGTAGACAAGGTCGTGCTGCAGGTAAGGCGCGCCCACGTTGATGATGTTGCTGGTGACTGTGAGCGGCCCGTGCAAGTCTCGGCGCGGATAGAACGACAACAGGTCTGGGAACGTCATCACCGTTGTCCCGTGCGCGCGATACAGGGTGTGCGACATCTCCACGCGGTCGGCGGTGTCGTGCACCAGCGAACGCTCGCCGTTGTTGGCAAATGCGCGGAGTTGCCGATCCTCGAGCGACCACGTGCCGCTTCGACCGGCATCGCGTCTCCAGGTCATCGTGCCGCAATGCCAGTCGCGCGTAGTGTCGGCGTAGCGCAGGTAAGGGTCTCGTTCGTACGCGCCACTCGCGCTGACCTGACGATTCTCGGACTTTGTGACGATCGGCTTTGGTGCCGTCGGGAAGCCGCTCACGTTGGTTGGGAGACCGTGTGTGTAGTGCTCATTGGCCACAAGCTGCCCTCCGTCGCGCTTCTTGTGCGTCAGGAACGACATGCCGAGCAGGGACCCGACGTACGCGTCCGAAATCTGGAACTCCTCGACAGGGGAGAACACAGCAGATCGCTTTGGGTAGCGCGAAATCGCCTCTGTCAAGAACGCGCCGCTGTTGAAGTTCAAGTAGTGATTGCGCTCGTCTCCCGGAACCGGGCCAGCTGTGAACGCTGGGCCGTATTCGTAGTCGTGGGTGGGCGTGTCCGTCAGCACAGCCGGCGGCAGTGTCGGCACGACAAACTCGAATTGCTGCGTCTTTGCATATGGCGATATGCCAGCCGGAGGCTCTCGGCGATGGTCAAAGTCCGGCGCTTCGGGAAAGTACCTCGCAACCGCAGAGTCTGGCCCCTCCGCATTCATGTGCCCGTTCGTGACGGTGTAGGTGATCGTCCGTCGGTAGTCCGTCTCGAGGTCGATGTTCGACTTGAGGTCACCAATGTCAGGGCTGCCAAACTGCTCAGTCCAGGAATAGGAGAAGACGCGACCGTTGTTGATGTCGACTGTGTTGATGTAGAGCTCGCCCCACCTGTACTTCTGCCAGTTCTCCAGCCCAGGAGAGGAGTCAAACTCCCCAGGAAACGTCACCGCCCAATCTGGCAAACCAGACCAGTTGAGCCAAAATGAAACCCCCACACCAAGTGCCTCGTAAGCGGCTTGGTAGTAGGTCTTGAACTCGGTATTGGAGAGAAAGAGCGACAGGTCAAGATCCTCCAGAACGTACCCGTGAGCTGAAGGATCAGACAAAAGCAGAGAGTTCTGTGCAGCGCCGAACTGACCTAGATACGAAAGTTTGGTTCTCGCGCTCGTCGACCCGCTTGTGTCATAGACCGGGTTGCACTCAACGTTCCAAGTAATGTCGTAGTCGTTGTTGACGTACGTCCATCGGTTGAGCGCGAAGCTACCTTTCAGACGATAGAAGAAGCCGACCAGCTCGCATGAAGTCTGCCCGTTCTCACTGAATGTGCGCCGGTACTCCGTTGTGCGCCTGGGCATCGCCCCTCCCATGACGAAGTCCGGCACGATTGCGGGAGATGGCCCGACAACGGAGACATCAAGCGTGTGTAACTCATTCACGCCAAGCACGTCGTAGGCCACGTGACGCGTGTTCGGCAATGTCAGAAACTCCTCATTGCCGGTGATTTCGTGCCCGTAGTACGTTACCTCTGGATTGCACGCTTCCGGGAAGTCGTGGAGGTAGCTGTGAAAGTCACGCACGCGCATCGTCGGGAAGCTGAAGTCCCAGGCGTCAACAGTGGGCATTGACGCTCTAGGGCGAGAGTACGAGCCGGAGAACGACACTGTCTGCGAATGCGCCACGCTCGCCCGGAACCCGCTGTCGACCAGCGTGAGCGTGCCCGACATCGTGCCCAGTGCGTTGATGGTGACCGTGAACCCGCTGCACGTGCCCACGGCGTTGGTGCCGCTGCAGGTCAGGGTGTAGTTGCCTCCCGCGATCGCCACCGAGAACACCGCGCCGAACTCGTTGGGCAGGTAGTCGGCCGGGTAGTCCCGCGGCATCGACACCTCGTGCAGCAGCCGCCACGGCGCCGGCGTGAACTCGGTGCGTTCGCGCGTGTTCAGCGCCCACAGCTGGTTCACCAGGGCAAAGATGATGATGCCCTCGGTCGCGTGCGCGTCGATGAAGCTGGCCGGCTGCATGCCCACCGTGCGAATGCGCGAAGGCGACAGGCCGCCGCCGCCGGCCTCGGTGGACCGTCCAAGCGCCGGCAGGCCCGCGGGCATGGGCGGCACGTGGTCAAGCTGCCGCCCGCACATGAAGAACGCCGAGCCGTCGATGGTCGACACCGCGTAGCGCCCAGGCTCGGCCACCTCGCAGAACGGGCCGAACAGCGGCGAGTCGATGCGGAACATGCGCACCGCGCCGGTGGCCAGCGGGTTGCCGGTCAGCGGCAGGTCGCGGCTGATCTGCACCACCAGCCACTCGGTCTCCGCGTCGCCGGTACCGGGCACCGCCGGGCGGCCTGGCAGCGCGCCGGCGCTCTTCACCCCGTCTGGCACGCGCCAGGGCGTCGGGTTGCCGGCCAGCGACAGGTAGGCCGCCTCGTCGCCGGTGATCACGTGCGGGTTGATCAGGATGCCGCCGTAGAACGGGCCGGCCGCGTCATCCGCCGGCGGCAGGTAGACGTCCACCATCATCGAGCCGTACTCGTAGCGCAGCTCGACGAACCCGTTGCCGGGCAGCGGCAGCGTCTCGCAGTGGGTCGGCACCAGGCTCTGCCGCACGTTGTTGACGAACGCGCGGACCAGCGCGCCGACATCCGCGGCCACCGTCGAGTAGTTGCCGCCGCCCGAGTAGCGCACCTCCATCGGCACCTGGCCGCCGATCGGGGTGCCGTCGCGCTCGAGGAACATGGCCTACACCGGCGAGGCGAGGTACTGGAGGGTGCCGTCGCGCAGGCGCGTCGTGGCCACCACCTCGGCGATCTCGCGCTGGTAGCGGGCCGCGGTGAGCGGGATCGCCTGCCCTGCGCCGGTCAGCAGCGTGAGCACCCCGCCGACGATGCACAGCGCGCCGCGGCCGGAGCGGAAGTCACCGGGCAGGTAGGCGGTGTCGATCTCCACCGCCGAGCCCTTCGTCACCCGGCCGCGCGTGGCCGTGCGGAACTGCAGGTCGCTGATGTCGCCGCCGGCGAGGAAGTGCAGCGCCTTGTCGGTGCCCACGAACACCCCCGCGCCGGTGCCGTACAGCAGCGTGATGGCGTGCTCGAACTGCACGAAGTCGCGCGAGCGGTCGCACAGGTCGGGCTGGTGCGGGCGGGTCGCCCACAGCGTGGTGCCGTCGGCGATCAGCACGCGGCCGTGCCACGCCTCGAGCACCGTGCCCACTGGCGGCGCCTCGACCACTCCCCCGACGAACTGCGGGCCCAGCGAGTCGCCCGTGGGCGTCCAGGTGTCGGTGGCCGTGTTGCCGGCCAGGAACATGGCCTCACCGTACGGCGCGAGGTAGACGTTCAGCGTGTACCCGGCCAGCGCCGGCAGCCCGATGATCTGCTGCGCCGGGTCGATACGCATCGTGCCGTAGGTCGGCCCGCTCTCGCGCCCGTCGCTCGAGCGCAGGTAGGTCACCATGTACGGCGTGTCGCCGGCCAGGCCGACGCCCGGGTCCACCGGGATCGGCATCCCCCAGGCTGTCGTCTCGGTGGCCGTGGCCAGCCCGCTGATGAGGCCGTTGGAGAACGCCACCCGGCCGTCGGGCAGATCCTCGAACCACACCCGCGTGTAGCCGATCGTCTCGTAGACCGTGCGCAGCTCGGTGCCGTCGTCGTCCAGCAGCAGCAGGTCGTTGTCGACCACCGCCAGCAGCCCGAAGATGCTCTCGT
>JBEEPT010000170.1:0-4863 GCA_041190985.1 Pseudomonadota bacterium | reverse complement strand
GTGGGCAGCGAGAGGCGCACGTTCGGAGAGGGCCACTGGAACGAGCCGCTGCGCTGGGCGCGGACGATGCCCGCGAAGCTGGGCCGCCGGCCGCGGGTGTTCTGCGCCTCGATGGGCGACTTCTCGCCCGCACAAGGCGCGCGCCGTTCTGCGGCGGCGCAGGTGCTGTCATTGATCGCTGAGAAGCCCGAGCGCGCTGTGTGGTGGGTCCGCATGGAGGGCCTAGGGCTTGCGTCAAAGGCAGACGGCGCCCTGTTCCGCAACGACCGTCCCAGCTACTCACAGATGCTCAAGTTCTCTTCCGAGCAGCGCGACATGTTCGACAACGACGAGGAAGCGCTCGCGTGCTTCTGCGGAGAGTAGGCGTGAGCCGCGAGCCGAGCCGCATCGACACCGCAGACCACGTGCTGCACGGTCCCACCGGCGAAGAGTGGGTCGTCGCCTACGTGATCGGAGACCACCTCGCATGGTGCGGCTGGCCGCCCGGACAGGCCGCGCTCGCTGACTGCACGCTGACGAAGAAGGCGACCGATGAAGAGCGCGAGAAGCTGCTGCGAGAGATGGCCGCCTCGTCGGGCAGCGACATGCGGACCTCATACGCACGGCAACGGCTGGAGCGCCAGGGCTGATGCTCCCCGCCGCCACAGAGGATTGAACATGCCGATCAAGCCCGAGAACCGAGCGCGCTACCCGAAGGACTGGAAGCGCATCGCTGACAGCATCCGCGAGCGCGCCGGCAATCGCTGCGAGGGCTCGCCAGCCTACCCGGACTGCCGTGCGTGGAACGGCGAGCCGCATCCGGTCACCGGCTCGCGCGTTGTGCTCACCGTTGCGCACCTCGACCATACGCCGGAGAACTGCGAGCCGCACAACCTCAAGGCGATGTGCCAGCGCTGCCATCTGACCTATGACGCCGAACACCACAAGCGCACCGCATACGCGACGCGCAAGGCCGCGGCTCAGACGCAGGACCTGTTCTGACGTGCTCCCCGCCGCCACCGTCGCCCAGCAGCTCGGCCTCAGCCGGCGGGCGGTCTACGATCTGGCCGACCGTGGCATCCTGCCGTGCTACCGGCTGGGCGTCGGCCGCGGTGCGGTACGCTTCGACCCCGCCGACGTGGAGGCGTACAAGCGCTCGAAGGCCCCCGCGGAGCCGGAGCGCATGCCGCTTACGGCTCGCAGCCTGCGCCAGTACGAGCGCATCCGCAGGGCTGCGGTGGCCGTCGGAGCGACAGATCTTCCGCTGCTCACGCCGGACCAGCAGGCAATCGCCGACAGCCGCTACCGGAGGATGATCCTCGCGCCGTGGGCTGACTCACGGGCTGTGCGCGCCATCTACGCCGAGGCCCGTCGCATCTCGCGCGAGACCGGCGTGCCGCACCACGTCGACCACATCATTCCGCTGCAGGGGGAGTACGTCAGCGGGCTCCACGTCGAGACGAATCTGCGGATCGTCGAAGGGGCCGAGAACCTGCGCAAGGGCAACAGGCTCGAGCCGTGACGCCCTACCTCACCGACGCCGAGTTGGACGAGATCTGCCGGCCTCGAAGGCAGGGCGCTGCGCAGATCCGCTACCTGCGCTCGATCGGTGTGCCGGTGCAGCGCCGCGCCGACGGAACGCCCCTGGTCTGGCGCCGCGACGTCGAGCGTCCAGGCGGCCCGGCCGGCGGCGCTACAGTCCCCGCCTCGAACGAGCCGAACTGGAGACGGGCATGAGCCGACGCCGCGACCGCGCGAGTGCCGAGGGCCTGCTGCCCTTGATGGAGGCTCGCCCGTGGCGTGACGGCGTGACCGTCACCTACCGCTACCACCCGCTCGGCGGCAAGCCGATCAACCTCGGCACCGACCGCGATGCGGCCATCCTGGCGGTGCTGCAGCTCAACCGGCGCGCGCCCGACAGCGGCACCTTCCGCGAGATGTGGCGCCTGTACCTGCAGTCGCCCGACTGGGCCGCGCTGGCGCCCGGCACGCAGACCGACTATCGGCTGTGCTGGTCGCAACTCGAGCCGCGCATCGGGGCGATGCAGCCTCGCGCACTCACCGCGCTGCACTGCCGCAAGTACCTGCGCGTCGAGCGTGCCGAAGCACCGGTGCGCGCGAACCGCGAGATGGCGCTGCTGAGTAACCTCGTGAACGTGGCGATCGACCACGGGGACGCCGACCTGAACGTGTGCCGCCACGTGCGGCGCAACCGCGAGCGGCCTCGCAACCTGGCGCCCGAGCCGGCAACGGTGCGGCGCTTCATCTCCTGGGCCACGGCGCGCGGCGGCAGCGCCGCGGTGCTCTCCGGCCTGGCCGAGTTCGCCGCGCTCACCGGGAACCGCCGCGTCGAGTTCCGCGAGCTCCACTGGCCACAGGTCGGCGACGCCGAGCTGCGCCTGATGCGCGCCAAGCAGCGCGCCGGCCAGCCGCCCATCGTCGAAGTCATCGGCGTGTCGGAGCAACTTCAGGACCTGCTGCAGCGCATGCGCGCCATCAGCGGCGCCAACAAGGCCGGGCCGGTGTTCCCGGCAGTCCGCGGCGGCGGCGCCTACGGCGAGCGCGCGTTCAAGTCCGCATGGGCGCGCCTGATGGCGCAGGCCACCGACGACAGTGCAGGCCCGCCCGTGCTCGGTCCTGGCCAGCGGTTCCACTTCCACGATCTGCGCGCGTACTTCGTGACCGAGCACAAGCGCCAGCGCGATCGGCTGCCCGACATGCACCGCGACCCGGGTACGACGGCGCGGGTCTACGACAGGGCGAAGGAAGTGCGCCGGCGAGCGCTGTGATTTCCCACGCCTAGCGCCGCATTTCCCACGGGCGCCGGCGCTGCCGACCTAAGTCGTTGATTCGTTGGGGTGGCTGATGGGACTCGAACCCACGACGACCAGAATCACAATCTGCGCCTGAAGCGAGCAACGGCGCGGGTTTCAGGCCGGTCGTGGGAAATTCTGCTGCGCGATGAGGCACCGGATTGCGAGGCTCACCCGGCGTCGTTTCCCACCGGCTCCGGCAGGTGCGGGAACAGGTGCACGGCAATGCCGCCATGGATGCGCGCGCAGGCATCCAGGCCTGCCCGGTCCTTGCACAGCGTGCGGTGCACCTGCACAGAGTCGGCCCAGACCAGCACGTGCACGCCGTCGCGCTGCATCGCGCTGATCTCGGCCTCGATCTTCTGCGCAGGGGTCATCGCGGAGACAATGCGAGGCATGTCGCGTCGCACCCCCGAGTACATCTGCTGGCTCTCAATGCGGCAACGCTGCCGAGACCCGAAGCACGTGGAGTTCCACAACTACGGTGGGCGAGGCATCGCGGTTTGCGAACGCTGGGACCGGTCATTTCAGGACTTCCTTGCGGACATGGGCTGCAAGCCGACGCCGAAGCACTCGATCGACCGCATCGATGTGAATGGGCCATACGCACCGGACAACTGCCGCTGGGCGACGATGAAGGACCAGCAGAACAACCGCCGCGACAACGTGGTGATCGAGGTGGCTGGCCAGCGGCTGACGCAGACCGAGTGGGCCGCGCGCATCGGCGTTTCGCTGCACTCCGTGCGCAACCGCGCGGCACGACTGCGCGCCGGGAAGTTGACCGAAGAGGCGTTCCTGCGACCAGCCTGGAGAGTTGGTCGGGTGGTCGAATTGCAAGGGCAGCAGCGCTCGCTCAGCGAAGCAGCTCGCATGCTGGGGATCACGTACCAAGCCCTTCGGTATCGCCTCGTCGAGCACGAGGCGGGCCGAATCCCGTGGGCGCTGGTCATTTCGGCTTCGCCGTTCCCTGGACGACACCAGAAACGTAGTCTTGAAGCCCCCTCAAACGGGCGCGCTCGGAGTCAAGAGCCGCAGCCAGCGCCTGAACAGCCCCTGCACACTCTCCGATGACTGCTCGGTAGGCGGCGGTTCCATCAGGACTGCAGGCGGCGCCGGGACTCGAGGCGCTTCCACTGGCCGGGCTTGCGGTGCCGGCGACAGCAGTGCGCAGCCGGTCGAGCTCGCTGCGAGCAGCATCAGCGCCAGCGCGCGCGCGGTTGAGGTTCGCGGTGTACGCATCGGCGGCGCTCCTGGCGTTGGCGGCCCACTGCTGTTCCGTCTGGCGGGCCTGGGCCTCGGCCGCTGCGGTGGCCGCCTCGACGGCGGCGCGCTCGTTGGCGACCGCGGCGGCGCGCTCTTGGGTCTTGGCCTGGTGGCGCTGCAGGCCACCCCACGCGAGAACGGCGGCCAGCGCCCAAGCCCACACTGGCACGGTGCGGGCGATCGAGAGGATGGGGGCGAGGGGGATCATGCGCGGACCCATCGCCCGTTGCGCACGAAGCCGTGGTCGCCGCACGCTCGGCACGCAACGCTTGGCGACAGCGTGAGCGGATTCTCGGACTCAACGGTCCACGCCGCGATGTTGCCGTTGAAGGCGCGAGCCCACGAGCGGCCGGCGAACGCTATCCAGCCATCGCAGTCCGAGCCGTCGGGCTTCTTGTGCGCGATGGAACAGCCCGACACCTCGCCCTCGTATTCGGCGAAGGTGAGCGTGTGGTCTTCGCCAAGATCAATGACGTACTCGGCCATCACGCCCACCCCCCGCTGCGCTGCAGCAGCCGCTGCCGCACGATCATCACCCCCAGCGCCACCAGCGCGATCGGCAGCAGCCACTCCACCGGCACGCCGAGGGTGTCGACCAAGATTTCGCGCCCCTTGCGCGCCACGTCACCGATTCCGCCCAGGCTGTCCTTGGCCTCGACGATCGCGGTGACCACGCCGGCGCCGATCGTGGCGGTGCCGCCCTTGGCGATCGGGCTGTCGGTCAGCTTGCTCTCGGGCTCGACGGACTGCGGCACGCCGACAGGTGCCGCAGACTCGTCCGTGGCGTAGATCGCGGCCTCGCGCGCCC
>JBEEPT010000169.1:0-18361 GCA_041190985.1 Pseudomonadota bacterium | reverse complement strand
CCGGTCTTGCCGGTGATGCCCTGGGTGATGACCTTGGTGTCTTTGTTGATCAGGATGGACATGATCTGTTTCCTATTCCTTGCCTGTCTGGGATCAGGCGTTGACGGCGGCCACGACCTTCTGGGCGGCTTCGGCCATGGTGTCGGCGCTGATGATGGGCAGGCCGGACTCGGCCAGCATCTTCTTGCCCAGCTCTTCGTTGGTGCCCTTCATGCGCACGACCAGCGGCACGCTCAGGTTCACGGCACGGCAGGCGGTGATGACGCCGGTGGCGATGGTGTCGCACTTCATGATGCCGCCGAAGATGTTGACCAGGATGGCCTTGACCTTGTCGTTCTTGAGCATGATCTTGAACGCCTCGGTGACCTTCTCCGGGGTGGCGCCGCCGCCGACGTCCAGGAAGTTGGCCGGCTCGGCGCCGAACAGCTTGATGGTGTCCATGGTCGACATGGCCAGGCCGGCGCCGTTGACCAGGCAGCCGATGTTGCCGTCCAGGCTGATGTAGGCCAGGTCGAACTTGGAAGCCTCGATCTCGGCCGGATCTTCCTCGTCGAGGTCGCGCAGGGCGACGATCTCGGGGTGGCGGAACAGGGCGTTGGCGTCGAAGTTGAACTTGGCGTCCAGAGCCGTCAGGTCACCCTTGGAGTCGCAGTTCAGCGGATTGATCTCGACCAGCGAGGCGTCCGTGTCCATGTAGCACTTGTAGAGCTTGGCGAACAGGTCCACGGCCTGGTCGACCGAGGCGCCGCTCAGGCCGATGGCCGCGGCAACCTTCTTCGACTGCTCGGCGGTGATGCCGGTCAGCGGGTCGATCATCTCGGTGATGATCTTCTCGGGGGTGCTGTGCGCGACCTCCTCGATGTCCATGCCGCCTTCGCTGGAGGCGATCAGGGCGACCTTCTGGGTGGCACGGTCGGTGACCAGCGAGACGTAGAGTTCGTTCTTGATGTCGGCGCCGTCTTCGATGTAGAGGCGGCGCACCTTCTGGCCTTCGGGGCCGGTCTGGTGGGTCTTGAGCTGCATGCCCAGGATCTCGCCGGCCAGGCGCTGCACGTCCTCGATCGACTTGGCCACCTTCACGCCGCCGCCCTTGCCGCGGCCGCCTGCGTGAATCTGGGCCTTGACCACCCAGACCGGGCCGCCCAGCTTCTGCGCCGCTTCAACGGCTTCCTGCACGGTGAATGCCGGAATGCCGCGGGGAACCGGCACGCCGAACTGGCGCAGGATTTCCTTGCCTTGATACTCGTGAATTTTCATGAATTGCTCTCAGTGGAGTCGATCGACACAATGACCAGAGTTTCGTCAAGGTTTCTGACGCCAGCCCAACACCGGCGTCGCCCAAGCCTGATACCCTGAACGCACGAACCCGGGAATGTATCATGCGTCGATGCCCGCGAACCCGCTCCGGGTAGCAGGGCAGGTGTCTGCACGCCCGTGCCGGCGCCTTCCAGATCCCCAACGGAGATTCTCATGCATCAGGTTTTCATAGATGGCGAGGCCGGCACCACCGGCCTGCAGATCCGCGAGCGGCTGGCACAGATGCCGCAGGTCGCACTTCTCAGCATAGATCCCGAGCGCCGCAAGGACCCGGCCGCCAAGCGCGAGCTGATGGCGCGCGCCGACCTCGTGATCCTGTGCCTGCACGATGACGCGGCACGCGAGTCGGTCGCGATGATCGACTCGATCAAGGCCGAGGGCGGCCGCGCGCCGCGCATCATCGACGCCTCCACCGCGCACCGCGTGGCAGCAGGCTGGGTCTACGGCTTTCCCGAGCTCTGCGCCACCCAGGCCGAGGCGGTCAGGGCCGCCGAACGCGTCGCCAACCCGGGCTGCTACGCCACCGGCGCGATCGCACTGATCCGTCCGCTGATCGACGCCGGCCTGCTGCCGGTCGACCATCCGGTCTGCCTGCCCAGCGTGAGCGGCTACACCGGCGGCGGGCGCACCATGATCGAGGCCTACGAGGCCGGATCGGCCGCGCCCTTCGAGCTCTACGCCCTGGGCCAGGGCCACAAGCACATCCCCGAGATCATGGCCTGCACCGGCCTGCAGCGCCGCCCGATCTTCGTGCCGGCGGTGGGCAATTTCCCGCAGGGCATGCTGGTGCAGCTGCCGCTGCACCTCGACGAGCTGCCGGGTCGTGTGACGCTGGCCGATCTGCACGCCGCGCTCGAGCGCCATTACGAAGGCAGCCACTGGGTCAACGTGCTGCCCGCAACCGAGGACGGCAAGCTCGACGCCGTGGCGCTGGCCGGCACCAATCACCTGGAGTTGCGCGTGTTCGGCAGCGAGGCGCACCGCCATGCGGTGCTGGTGGCGCGGCTGGACAACCTGGGCAAGGGCGCCAGCGGCGCCGCGGTGCAGAACCTGCAGCTGATGCTGGGCCTCTGAGCCGACGGGCGCCATCCTGGCCGGAGGCGTCCTGGAGCAAGCGGGGGGCTGGCAAGAACTAGGGAAAACCCTTATAGTCGGACCTATGTCCGCAGCCGCTCTCTCCCCCGTTTCGTCCGCCCAGCCGTCCAAGGCGCATTCCAAGGCCCTGATCCTGACCCTGGGCGAGGAACAGCGCGCCGCGATCGAGCGCCACCTGCTGGCCTTGGGCGAGCGCGACCGCTACCTGCGCTTCGGCTACCAGGCCAGCGACGAGCAGATCCGGCGCTATGTCGCCCGGCTGGATTTCGGCCGCGACGAGCTGTTCGGCATCTTCGACCGCCAGCTGGAGCTGGTCGCGATGGCCCACCTGGGCTACCTGTTCGCTTCGGGGCAGCAGCACCTGGCCGAGTTCGGCGTCAGCGTCAGCCCGAGCCGGCGCGGGCGCGGTCACGGCCAGCAGCTGTTCGAGCGCGCGGTCGTGCACGCCCGCAACCAGGGCGTGTCGCGGCTGATCGTCTACGCGCTGAGCGAAAACGCGGCCATGCTCCGGATCGCGCGCAAGGCCGGCGCCTCGGTGCAGCGCGAGGGCTCGGAGAGCGAGGCCGCGCTGCAGTTGCCGCCGGCGGACTTCGGCTCGCAGCTCGGCGAGCTGGTGGCCGAGCAGATCGCGCGCACCGACTACCGCGTGAAGTCGGCGGTGCTGCAGGTCAGCCAGGTGCTGGACCTGGTGCACGAGATCCGCGAGGGCGTGCGCGAGGCCAAGCGCCGGTCCTGAGCCACGCTCGCCGCTGTCGCGGTCCTGCCGCGGTCTTGGGGTATCCTAGCCGCTTCGCAACTACCCTGACACGACAGTGGCAGACCCCCATCCCAGTCCGCCGCCGTCCCGCGGCGTGCGGCACGAAGACAAGCGCGGTTTCCTGCAAAAGCTCGCGGAATTCATCCATCCCGGGCCCGATTCCAAGGACGAGCTGATCGGGACCCTGGCCGATGCCGAGGACAACGAGATCATCAACGCCGAGTCGCGCGTGATGCTCGAGGGGGTGATACGCATCGCCGACATGAGCGCCGGCGACGTGATGGTGGCGGCGCCGCGCATGGATGCGCTCGACATCCAGGCGCCCTACGAGGAGCTGCTGCACCAGGTGATCGAGACCGCGCATTCGCGCTTCCCGGTCTACGAGGGCGAGCGCGAGAACATCATCGGCATCCTGCTGGCCAAGGACCTGCTCAAGCTGCAGCGCTCGCCCGAGCTCAATCTGCGCGCGCTGCTGCGTCCGGCCACCTTCGTGCCCGAGAGCAAGGCGCTCAACGACCTGTTGCGCGAGTTCCGCGGCAACCGCAGCCACCTGGCGATCGTGATCGACGAGTTCGGCCGGGTCGCCGGCCTGATCACGATCGAGGACGTGCTCGAGCAGATCGTCGGCGAGATCGAGGACGAGTTCGACGTCGACGAGGACAGCGGCGACATCTTCGCGCTGGCCGACGGCACCTGGCGCGTCAGCGGCGACACGCCGGTCGAGCGCGTGGCCGAGTCCTTCGGCATCGCGCTGCCCGATTCGGGCTTCGACACCATAGGCGGGCTGGTCTCGCACGAGGTCGGCCACGTGCCGCGCCGCGGCGAGCGCCATGCGCTGCAGGGCCTGGACTTCATGGTCCAGCACAGCAAGGGCGGGGCGGTGAAGTGGTTCAAGGTCTCGCGCCTGCCCGAGCGGCCGTGAGCGCTTCCCGACCGGATCGCACGCGCCAGCGGGTGTGCGGGCGGATGCACTGATGCGGCCGCTGTGCCACGGCGTCGCCCTGCTGCTCGCGGGGCTGGCGCAGGCCTGGTCGCTGGCCTGGCCCTGGGGCCTGGGCTGGACCCGCGGCGAGCCCGTCGCCGGGCTGCAGCTGCTGTCGCTGGCGGCCTTGCTGGTCCTGCTGCAGCGCGCGCCGAGCGCGCGCTCGGCCTTCGCCCAGGGCTGGGCCTGGGCCACCGCCTGGCTGGCGGGCACCTTCTGGTGGCTGTTCGTTTCCATGCACACCTACGGCGGCCTGCCGGCGCCGCTGGCGGCGCTCGGCGTGCTCGCGCTGGCCGGTTTCCTGGCGCTGTACTACGCGCTGGCGGCCGCGCTGGCCTGGCGCTGGCGCGCCGCCGCCCTGGGCGTGCGGGTGGCCGCGTTCGCCGCGCTCTGGACCCTGGCCGAACTGGCGCGCGGCACCCTCTTCACGGGCTTCCCCTGGGGCGCTGGCGGCTACGCGCTGATCGACGCGCTGGCGCCGCTGGCGCCCTGGGTCGGTGTCTACGGCCTGGGCGCCGCGGGGGCGGCGCTGGCGGTGCTGCTGGCGGATTTCGCCGGCTCGGTGTCCGGGCGGCGCGCGGCTGCGGCAGGCGCGTTTCCGCGCGACCGGGGCCGGCGCGCTGCCGGGCTGTCGGCCTGCCTGCTGCTGCCGCTGCTGTTCTGGCCCGGTGCCGGCCGCCACTGGGCGGGCGTGACGGCCGACTGGACCGTCACCAGCGGCAGGCTGCCGGTCGCCCTGCTGCAGGGCAATATCCCGCAGGACGAGAAGTTCCAGCCCGGCAGCGGCGTGCCCGAGGCGCTGGCCTGGTACGGCAAGCAGGTGCACGCGGCGCTGGCGCTCGACCGAGCCGGCCTGGTGGTCGCGCCCGAGACGGCCATCCCGCTGCTGCCGAAGGACCTGGACCCGGACTACTGGAACTGGCTGATGCAGTCGGTGGCGCAGGGGCGCTCGGCGCTGATGCTGGGCCGGCCGCTGGGCAGCCTGGAGCAGGGCTACACCAATTCGGTCACGAGCTGGACGCCCGGCGGAGCGGCGATGCACCGCTACGACAAGCAGCACCTGGTGCCCTTCGGCGAGTTCATTCCGCCGCTGTTCCGCTGGTTCACCGACCTGATGCAGATCCCGCTCGGCGACTTCAGCCGCGGCGCGCCGGTGCAGCCGCCGCTGCGCTGGGCCGGCCAGCGCATCGCGCCCGATGTCTGCTACGAGGACCTGTTCGGCGAGGAGCTGGCGCGCGGCTTCGCCGACCCGGCGCAGGCGCCCACCGTGCTGGTCAATCTCAGCAACATCGCCTGGTTCGGCGACACGGTGGCGATCGAGCAGCATCGGCAGATCGCTCGCATGCGCGCGCTCGAGCTGCAGCGGCCCATGCTGCGCGCGACCAATACCGGCGCGACCATGGCGATCGACCACCGCGGCCGCGTCACGCGCGAGCTGCCGCGCCTGACGCGCGGCGTGCTCGAGGCCGAGGTCGAAGGGCGCGAGGGCCTGACGCCCTACGCCCGCTGGGCCGGCCGCTTCGGGCTGTGGCCGCTGGCGCTGCTGGGTGTCGCCGTGCTGCTGGCGTTGTGGCGGCGCACCGGCCCGGTGGGCCCGTAGAATGAAGGGTTCGCCGCCTCCCCCGCCGGGAGGCGGCCCGAATTTCCGGCGGAAGTCCGCCTGAGGCACGAGACATGCTGACCTTTCAACAAATCATCCTGAAACTGCAGGCCTACTGGGATGCCCAGGGCTGTGCCCTGCTGCAGCCCTACGACATGGAAGTCGGCGCGGGCACCAGTCACACCGCGACCTTCCTGCGCGCGATCGGTCCCGAGCCCTGGAAGGCGGCCTACGTCCAGCCCAGCCGCCGCCCCAAGGACGGCCGCTACGGCGAGAACCCGAACCGCCTGCAGCACTACTACCAGTACCAGGTCGTGCTCAAGCCGGCGCCGGGCAACATCCTCGAGCTGTATCTCGGCTCGCTGGAGGCGCTGGGCTTCGACCTGAAGCAGAACGACATCCGCTTCGTCGAGGACGACTGGGAGAACCCGACGCTGGGCGCCTGGGGCCTGGGCTGGGAGGTCTGGCTCAACGGCATGGAGGTGACGCAGTTCACCTACTTCCAGCAGGTCGGCGGCATCGACTGCAAGCCTGCCACCGGCGAGATCACCTACGGCCTCGAGCGCCTGGCGATGTACCTGCAAGGGGTCGAGAACGTCTACGACCTGCAGTGGACCGACGCGCTGAAATACGGCGACGTCTACCACCAGAACGAGGTCGAGCAGTCGACCTACAACTTCGAGCACAGCGACGCCGACTTCCTGTTCGCCGCCTTCAACGCGCACGAGAAGCAGGCCAGGTACCTGATCGAGCAGCAGCTCGCGCTGCCGGCCTACGAGCAGGTGCTCAAGGCCGCGCACAGCTTCAACCTGCTGGACGCGCGCGGCGCGATCTCGGTGACCGAGCGCGCCGCCTACATTGGCCGCATCCGAAACCTGGCGCGCGCCGTGGCGCAGAGCTACTACGAGAGCCGCGAGCGCCTCGGCTTCCCGATGGCGCCGCGCGAGTGGGTGGCCCAGATCGACAAGAAAACCGCCTGAAGGGGATAGAGAGATGACGACGAAAAACCTGCTGGTGGAGCTCTTCGTTGAGGAACTGCCGCCCAAGGCGCTCAGGAAACTGGGCGAGGCCTTCGCCGGCCAGCTGTTCGAGCAGCTGCAGGCCCAGGGCCTGGCCGGCGCCGACTCGGTCGTGGCGCCGTTCGCCTCGCCGCGCCGGCTGGCCGCGCACATCAGCCATGTCTGGCTCAAGGCCGATGACAAGGCGGTGCAGCTCAAGCTGATGCCGGTCTCGGTCGGCCTGGACGCGGCCGGCAACGCCACGCCGGCGCTGCTCAAGAAGCTGTCCGCGCTCGGCGCCGACGTTTCCGACCCGGCCGCCGCCGTCGCGGCGCTCAAGCGCCAGGGCGAGGGCAAGGCCGAGGCGCTGTTCTACGACAGCCTGGTCAGCGGCGCGACGCTCGACACCGGCCTGCAGAAGGCGCTCGACGAGGCGATTGCCAAGCTGCCCATCCCCAAGGTCATGAGCTACCAGCTCGAGACCGACTGCGAGCTGCCGGGCTGGAGCAGCGTCAACTTCGTGCGCCCGGCGCACGGGTTGATCGCTTTGCATGGCTCGACCGTGGTGTCGGTCAAGGCGCTCGGCCTGACGGCGGGCAACGCCACCCAGGGCCACCGCTTCGAGGCCGCGGTCTCGCCGGTGGTTGTGCGCGACGCCGATAGCTACGCCGAGACCCTGCTGCGCGACGGCGCGGTGTTTGCCAGCTTCGGCGACCGCCGTTTCGCGATCGTGCAGCAGCTGGCGCAGGCGGCCGAGCGGCTCGGCCCCGGCTACGAGGTGCTGATGGACGAGGCGCTGCTCGACGAGGTCACCGCGCTGGTCGAGCGCCCGAACGTGCTGACCTGCGGCTTCGACGAGGACTTCCTCCAGGTGCCGCAGGAGTGCCTGATTCTCACGATGAAGGCCAACCAGAAGTACTTCCCGCTGGTCGACACCCACGGCAAGCTGACCAACAAGTTCCTGGTCGTGAGCAACATCAGCCCGGAAGACGCCAGCGCCGTGATCGGCGGCAACGAGCGCGTGGTGCGCCCGCGCCTGGCCGACGCCAAGTTCTTCTTCGACCAGGACCGCAAGAAGACGCTGGAAAGCCGCGTCGCCGGCCTGGCCAAGGTGGTCTACCACAACAAGCTCGGCACCCAGGGCGAGCGCAGCGAGCGCGTGCGCGCGATCGCGCACGCCATCGTCAACCAGCTGCGCATGGCGACCGTGCCCTACACGGTCGAGGCCAAGGACGAGTTCGAGGTGCTCGACAGCAAGGTGCAGCAGGCCGCGCGCCTGGCCAAGACCGACCTGCTGACCGACATGGTCGGCGAGTTCCCCGAGCTGCAGGGCATCATGGGCGGCTACTACGCGCGCCACGAAGGCCTGCGCGACGGCGTCGCGATCGCGATCGAGGACCACTACAAGCCGCGCTTCGCGGGCGACGCGCTGCCGCGCAACCACACCGGCACGGTGCTGGCACTGGCGGACAAGCTCGAGACCCTGGTCGGCCTGTTCGGCATTGGCCAGCTGCCCACCGGCGACAAGGACCCGTTCGCGCTGCGCCGCCACGCGCTCGGCGTGATCCGCATCCTGGCCGAGAAGAACCTGCCGCTGGATCTGCCCGCGCTGCTGGCGGCCGCGGCCGTGCCCTTCGGCGAGCTGATCACCGACCCGAGCGCCGCGCTGCTCGACTTCATGCTCGACCGCCTGGCCGTCAACCTGCGCGAGCAGGGCTACAGCGCCCAGGAGGTCGACGCAGTGCTGGCGCTGCGGCCCGCGCGCCTGGGCGAGGTCGCCAAGCGCCTCGCCGCCGTGCGCGCCTTCGCCGAGCTGGCCGAGGCGCCCGCGCTGGCCGCCGCCAACAAGCGCGTCGGCAACATCCTCAAGAAGGCCGAGGGCGAGGTCAGGGCCGAGGTCAGGGCCGAGCTGCTGCAGGAGGCTGCCGAGTCCGCGCTGGCCGCAGCGCTGGCCGAGGTCGCGCCGGTCGCCGACACCGCCTTCGCGCAGGGCGACTACACCGCCAGCCTGCGCGCGCTCGCCGCGCTCAAGGGGCCGGTCGACACCTTCTTCGACCAGGTCATGGTCAACGCGGACGATCCGGCGCTCAAGGCCAACCGGCTGGGCCTGCTGGCCACCCTGCACCAGGCCATGAACCGGGTCGCCGACCTGTCGCGCCTGGCGTCCTGATTCCGCCATGCCGGGACAGACCAGGCTGGTCGTGCTCGACCGCGACGGCACCCTGTGCCGGGAAGCCGAGGACTATGTCCGCGGCCCCGAGGACTGGGAGCCCATTCCGGGCGCGCTGGAGGCCGTGGCCCGGCTCAACCAGGGCGGCTGGCGCGTGGTGATCGCGTCGAACCAGTCGGGCATAGGCCGCGGCCTGTTCGAAGTCGCCAGCTTCAATGCCTTCAACGCCCGCATGCACAAGGCACTGGCGGAGGTGGGCGGGCGCATCGACGCCGTCTTCTTCTGCCCGCACGCGCCCGAGGAGGGCTGCAACTGCCGCAAGCCCGCTCCCGGCCTGTTCCGCCAGATCGCGCTGCACCTGAGGGTGCCGCTGGAGCAGGTGGTGGCCGCCGGCGACTCGCTGGACGATGTGCAGGCCGCGGCCGCAGCCGGCTGCGAGCCCCACCTGATCCTCACCGGCCAGTCGATCCGATACCGCGACGGCAGCCTGCCGCCAGGACTGCCCGGCGGCACCCACATGCACCAGGACCTGCCGGCCTTCGCCGACTGGCTGCTGGCGCGTGAAGAACAAACCGTCTCATGATTTCCGCCATCCGTTCCCTCCTGCACCTGCTGTTCATGGCCGTCACCGTGGTGCCATGGAGCCTCGCCGCCGTGTTGCTGGCGCCCTTCATCGGCAAGACCCGGCTGTACTGGTTCTGCCAGCGCTGGCTCAAGCTCTCGGTCGACAGCGCGCACTGGATCATCGGCATCCGCTACCGGGTCCTGGGGCGTGAGAACCTGCCGCGCCACAGCAAGGATCCGGCCGTGCTGCTGGTCAAGCACCAGTCGACCTGGGAGACCTTCGCGATGCCGGCCGTCATGCCGCATCCGCTGGCCTATGTCTTCAAGAAGGAGCTGCTGAGCATTCCCTTCTTCGGCTGGGCCATCGGCCGGCTGGACATGATCCACATCGACCGCTCCGACGGCCCGCGCGCCTTCGCCAAGGTGGTGCAGCAGGGCAGGCGCCTGCTCGAGCAGGGCACCTGGGTCATCATGTTTCCCGAGGGCACGCGCGTCGCGCGCGGCCAGAAGGGGCAGTACAAGACCGGCGGCACGCGGCTGGCGATCAAGACCGGCGCCCCCGTGATCCCGGTCGCCGTGACTTCGGCCAAGTGCTGGCCGCGCAAGGCGCTGTTCAAGCGGCCCGGCCTGGTCGAGATCTCGATCGGCAAGCCCATTCCCAGCGCCGGGCGCGAGCACGACGAACTGATGGCCGAGGTCGAGGCCTGGATCGAGGCCGAGATGCGCCGCCTCGACCCCGAGGCCTACGCGCAGCCGGCCTGAGCACGGGCTTCATGCCTGCCTGCCCAGTCCACCGCCGGTTGCGCTGAGATGGTGGCCGGACCGAAGCCGCCCGACCCCGCCCAGCTCGGCCTGTTTTCTGCCGGGGCGGGCGAGGGCGCGGCGGCGCCGATCAGCCGCCACCCGCGCGCCAACCGCGAGGCGCGGCTGGGCGGCGCGCTGGTGGCCTACGAATTCCAGCGCGGCCAGCGCCGCACCATAGGCCTGAGCGTGGGCCCGCACGGCCTGAGCGTGCGGGCGCCGCGCTGGACCACGCTGGCCGAGGTCGACGCCCTGGTCCAGCACAAGGCCGACTGGGTGCTGGCCAAGCTGCGCCAGGTCCACGAGAGCCGGCGCCTGGCGCCCGCGCCGCTGGAGTGGCGCGCCGGCGCGGCGATTCCCTACCTGGGCCGCCATCTGGTGCTCGAACTCGATCCCGGCCACCGCTTCGCGGGCCGGGGCGCCGAACTGAGCGCGGACCGGCTGCTGCTGGCGCTGGCGCACGACGCCGATGCGCAGCGCCTGCGCGACACAGCGCAGGCCTGGCTGATGCGCGAGGCGCGGCGCGTCTTCCTCGAGCGGCTCGACCACTACGCCCCGCGCCTGGGCGTGCGCTACACGAGCCTGCGCCTGTCGAGCGCCGCCACGCGCTGGGGCAGCGCGAGCGCCGACGGCAGCATCCGGCTCAACTGGCGCCTGATCCACCTGAGCCTGGAGATGATCGACTACGTGGTCGCGCACGAGCTCAGCCACCTGCGCGAGATGAACCACAGCCCGGACTTCTGGGGCGTGGTCGCCAGCGTGATGCCCGACTACGAACGGCGCCGCCAGGCGCTGCGGCAGGTGAGGCTGGCGCCCTGAAGCCACTGCCTGCTTGCGATCCGGCACGCCTTGGGTAACATCCGGGTCCATGACCTTATCGCTGCAACACCTGCTAGACAACAACCGCGCCTGGGCCCGCCAGATGGAGATCGAGCGCCCCGGCTTCTTCGAGAAGCTGTCCAAGCTGCAGAACCCCAGGTACCTCTGGATCGGCTGCTCCGACAGCCGGGTGCCGGCCAACCAGATCACCGGCCTCGATCCGGGCGAGGTGTTCGTGCACCGCAACGTCGCCAACCTGGTCGTGCACTCCGACCTCAACGCGCTGTCGGTGATCCAGTTCGCGGTCGACATGCTCAAGGTCGAGCACATCATGGTGGTCGGCCACTACGGCTGCGGCGGCGTGCTCGCCACCCTGCGCGGATCGCGTGTCGGCCTGGTCGACAACTGGCTGCGCCATGTGCACGACGTCAAGATGCGCCACCGCCGCCGCATCGACCACCTCGGCGTGCCCGAGCAGGAGGATGTGCTGTGCGAGATGAACGTGATCGAGCAGGTCGGCAATGTCGCGCTTGCCACCGTGGTGCAGGACGCCTGGGCCCGTGGCCAGAAGCTGTCGGTGCATGGCTGGTGCTACGGCCTCAGGGACGGCCTGGTCAAGGACCTGGGCGTGACCATGAGCCATGCGGGCGAGGTGATTGACGTCTTCCGCAACGCGATCAAGCGCTATCCGCGCGGCGCCTGAGCTTCGCGCGCGCTCGTGGCCGGCCGGCCGACCATGGCCGGCCCGCTCGGGTGACAATAGCGCCTTGCTCCGTTCGCCGTCATCCGTCCCATGTCCATCGTTCCCTGTCCCTGCGGCCGCACCGGCGCCAGGGGAAAGCCGCTCGCGCGCAGCGCCTGCTGTGGCCGCTACCTCGACGACTTCGACCACAGCCCCGCGCCCGATGCCGAGCGTCTGATGCGCTCGCGCTACAGCGCCTTCGTCGAGCGCAACGCCGCCTACCTGCTGGCGACCTGGCACGTCAGTCGGCGGCCGGCCGAACTCGACTTCGAGCCCGACGCCAGGTGGCTGGGGCTCGAGGTCCGGAGCGCGCGCGCCACCGGCGCGGACAGCGCCGAGGTCGAATTCGTCGCGCGCTCGCGCCTGGCCGGGCGCGGCCAGCGCCTGCACGAACGCAGCCGCTTCGTGCGCGAGGACGGACGCTGGTACTACCTCGACGGAGACATGCTGTGAGCCGCCCGCTGCCGCAATTCGGCGCCGTGCTGTTCGACTGCGACGGCGTGCTGGTCGACAGCGAGCCCATCACCCAGGGCGTGCTGCGCGACATGCTGGAGGAAGCCGGCTGGTCCATGACGCAGGAGGAGTGCATGCGCCTCTTTGTCGGCAAGATGGTGCGCCAGGAACGCGCGCTGATCGAGGCGCGCACCGGCCGACCCCTGACCGACGAGTGGATGACCGCCTTCTACGAGCGCCGCAACCAGCGCCTGCGCGCCGAATTGCAGGCGATCGATGGCGCGCTGGCCGCCGTTGCCGCGGCGCACGCACACGCCGCCGGACGCATCGCCTGCGCCTCGGGCGCCGACCGCCACAAGGTCGAGTTCCAGATCGACATGGCCGGCCTGCGGCCCTATTTCGAGGACCGCATCTTCAGCGGCCACGAGATGCCGCGCTCCAAGCCAGCGCCCGACGTCTACCTGGCGGCGGCCGCGCATGTCGGCATGGCGCCGGCGCGTTGCCTGGTGATCGAGGACACGGCGACCGGCGTCACCGCCGGCGTCGCCGCCGGCGCCGAGGTCTGGGCCTACTGTCCGCTGCCGGAGGCGGGTGAGCGCCTCCAGGCCGCCGGCGCGAGCCGGCTGTTCGGCCACATGGCCGAGATCGCCGCCGCACTGGGCGGCTGAAGCCCTCGCATCATGGGGGCATGACGGCCGGCCGGGGCGCTGGCCCCTGGCCTGAGCCAGAATCCCGGCATGTCCTCCATCGCCCCTCCCGCCAAGGCCAAGGGCCGCACGCCGCCCTTCATCGCCCTGGCCACCACGCGCCCCAGGCCGGGCCAGAGCGTGCCCTCGCCCTGCGTCAACGTCTGCCGCATCGCATCGGACAGCGGCCTGTGCGCGGGCTGCTGGCGCACCGCTGACGAGATCGGCGCCTGGCGCGCCAGCGACGACGCCTTCAAGCTCGCGGTCTGGGAGCGGGTCGAGCAGCGCCAGGAGCAGGCCGGCGTGCCGCGCTGAGTCCCGCCGTCGCCGCGCCTGGAGCTTCGAGACCGAGGCCAGGCAGAGGATCGGTCCGGTGCCCGGTCCGCGCGGTCGGCACGCCGGGATCAAATACTGCCCCACCAGGCTGGATGCAAGGGCCCGCGCTGGCTAAGATGCCAATTGGGTAAACCGCAACCGCGCCCGAGCGCGCATGACGCATCCAAGGAGAGAAGAATGTTCAAGAAGATCCTCGTGCCTTCCGACGGCTCGCCGCTGGCCCACCAGGCGGCCGAATACGCCGCCGACCTCGCCAAGGTGCATGGTGCCCAGGTCCTGGGCGTCTACGTGATCGACCCCTTCCCCTACATAGGCATCGGCGACGCCTCGGCGATCGGCCTGCAGGCCTACCTGGCCGAGGCGCAGGCGGCCGCGACCCAGTCGCTCGACGACATCCGCCAGACCTGCGTGGCGCGCGGCGTCACCTTCGACGGCGACACCATAGAGCGCAACGTCACCTACGAGGGCATCCTCGAGACTGCGCAGGCCGAAGGCTGCGACCTGATCGTGATGGGCTCGCACGGCCGCAAGGGTGTGGAGGCACTGATCCTGGGCAGCGTGGCGCAGAAGGTGCTCACGCACTCGAAGATCCCGGTGCTGATCGTCAAGTCCTGAATGGTTGTGCCGCTTTACTGTTACCGTTAGCACGGTTGCACAAGAAAAAACCGGCGCCTGGCGGCGCCGGTTGTCAGTGCGGTAATCAGATGGTTGGGCCTAAGTAGTAGGCTAGGTCGCTGTCGGTTTGTGTTCCTGGCAAGCCGACGACGGTAGCGACAACGGTCGCTTCGTTGTGATACTGTGAGTTAATGCCAAACACACCGTCAAAGTGACCTATTCCGCTGCTGTATCCGATGGCTTCGCCCCCCACGGCAAGGTCGTTGACCACTAGATCAGGATCTAGTGCCACCAGTCCTGACAGCGTAGCCGTAGCCGGTACGAGGGATGGGACCAAGTCGGTCAGCACGATGTTGTGCAGCGAGACGTTGCCGGTGTTTGTCACTACGAACTTGAAGTTCGCCGAGGGGACTGATGACACCGGTGCTGTTCCTGCCGTATCTGCATCGAACCAGGTTTTGGTCGGGTTGTCATTGGATTTGCCGTCGACGGAAACATACTTCTTGAGGAGGATACCAGGATGCTGCTCGACCGACACGGTGGCGTCGTCGTCGTCGGGGGTGGCGCCGGTGCCGGTGGCGGTGGCGGTGTTGACGATGGAGGCGCCGGAGTCGAGCTCGGCCTGGGTGACCTGGTGGCTGGCGGTGTAGTGCCAGATCTCGGTGGTGTCGAGCAGGCCGTCATGGTCGAGGTCGCCGCTGTTGAAGCCGCCGACGAGCACGGGGGCCTCGTCGGTGGTGAAGGCGTCGTTCACCGAGACGCCGGCGATGGCGGAGTTGCCCAGGTTGGTGACATCCATCGTGTAGTGGATGACGTTGCTGGTGGAGTTGACCGAGGCGACGTCGGCGTTCTTCTCGATGTGCAGGACCTTGTGTTGCTCGACCGGGACCTCGGCGCTTGCGCTGACCGGAGCAGTTTCGTTGGAGTCGGCGGTAGCGGTGTTCTCGAGGGAGCCGTCGCCGCCGCCGTTGGTATCGAGCTCGGCCTGGGTTACTTGGTGCTTGGCGGTGTAGGTCCAGGTCTCGGTGGTGTCGAGCTTGCCGTTGGAGTTGGCGTCGCCACTGACGTAGGCGGGCGCCTGGGCATCCGCGTAGGGGTCGGTCACGGTGATGCCGGTGAGGGCCTGGTTGCCGCTGTTGCCGACCGTGATGGTGTAGTTGATGAGTTCGTTGGCGACGTCTGCGACCTGGCCTGGGTCGGCCACCTTGTGGATCGTGAGGCCCGGCAGCAGTTGCATGTTGCCGAAGTTGACGGTTTCTGTCGGATCCGTGGCCGTGATCAGGATGGAGCCTGGGTTGGGCGTGGTCTGGACCCAGCCCGACTGCTGGACTTCGCGCACGTAGTAGGGGTCGTTGGTCGTGGTGCTCTTGATGGAGTCGGGCGTGACCGAGAAGGAGTAGTGGCCATTCGAATCCGTCACGGCGGTCTTCAGGAAACCGTTGCCGGTATTCGTGTCGTCGTCGAGCTGGATGGTCCAGCCGGGCAGGGCTAACTCGCCCGTGTCCCATTGGCCATTGCCGTTGACGTCGCTGAACTTGTAGCCCTCGATCGTGCCCGGGATGATGGCCGACGGAGCCAGTTGGATTGAGGTGGCGCCCGAGCCGCCTATGTCCACCGTGGTCTGCAGCGAGCCGCCGGTCCAGGCGTGGGCGCCAAGCGTCGGGGTGGTACTCGGTGAAGGCACCTCGCCTGGCTTGGCGATTTCCAGGCCGTACAGGATCGCGGCGTAGCCGCTGGTGGTGGTTCCTGCCCCCGTGTATTTGAACGTGATCGTGACCTTGCCGTCCTTGGTGCCGCTACTGGTGTAGGTGACGCCGCTGACATCGGTGATATCCGCATTCTGAGTGTAGAAGATGCCCGGATCAATGTCATTGGAGTGCATGCCGCCGCCGTTGCTGAAGACACTGTCGGGTGTCAGCGTGGGTACATTGGGCGTGCGGTCGTGGTTGTACGTGGTCATGTACGTGAAGCCGCCGGCATTGGTATTGGCCTGGTAGTAGTTGTAGGTGACGTTGAACGAGTACGTTAGCCCGTTGACCAGCGGGGCATTGTTGCTGGCCTTGTAGAAGAAGACGTGGGGGATGACCTCGCCCTCGAAGTAGTCTGACTTGTTGTCCGACAGGATGTTGTTGTTCCACTCGGCGGCCGTGCCCTTGGCAGCGTCGCCGTCGGCCCAGTGCTGGTAGACCTTGTTGACGTCCCAGGGAGATGGCGATGGCGGCGGGGCGGCGTTTACCTGGATGTTGCCGCCCTGCGACGTCAGCAGAGGGTCGGCGCTGCCGCTCGTCGTAGAGGAGTGAGAGGAGTTAGAGGAGTTAGAGGAGTTAGAGGAGTTAGAGGACGACGCGCTGCTCGTCGTGACGAACGACCAGTTGGCGCTGGAAAACGTCCCGAGATCGCTGCTGAGTTTGGTTGCCATGATGATGCACTCCTGTTATTGAGCCGCCTGTGGCGGCGATATATGGGGGTATAGCAATATTCATGCCCTCAGCTAAGTGCTTGAAAGTCAATGATGTCCTGGATTGATGCTATTAGTCGTGTAAAAAAAATCGTCACTTTCCCGAGCTGTATCGGGCTGCGGGCGTGACGCCTACGATCGCGATCGACCCGATCAGGCCGGTGTGGTACGAAATGCCCGAGGCCATCCATGCCGAAGTGCTGCGACGCGCCGCTGCAGTCCTCTGCATCGTCAATTTGTTTCATTTTAAAATGATGCAAATAGTAAATTAGCGTTTTTATTTTATTGAGGGGGTAATGACATCCTGATTGGGCGCGTCCGGTCGTGTAAAAAAAATCGTCACATTTGCCGGGCTAAACGGAGCCGCGCGCAGGGCGACCGGCCGCCGTGCCTAGAATGTTGGGCTTCCCTGCAAGGCCGACCATGTCCGACAGCACCCGCTCCCGCCGCCCGATGTCCACCAGCCCCGAGCCGCTGTCGCCGGACGGCACGGGCCTGATCCGCATCCGCGGCGCGCGCCAGCACAACCTCAAGAACCTCGACCTCGACATCCGCACCGGCGAGCTCACGGTGGTCACGGGGCCGAGCGGCTCGGGCAAGTCCAGCCTGGTGTTCGACACGCTGTTCGCCGAGGGCCAGCGCCGCTACGTCGAGACCTTCAGCGCCTACGCGCGCCAGTTCCTCGACCGCATGGACAAGCCGGCGGTGGACCGGGTCGAGGGCGTGCCGCCCGCGATCGCGATCGACCAGACCAACCCGGTGCGCTCGTCGCGCTCGACGGTGGGCACGATGACCGAGCTCAACGACCACCTCAAGCTGCTCTACGCGCGCGCCGGCGCCCTTTTCGACCGCCGGACCGCGCTGCCGGTGAGGCACGACACGCCAGAGACCATCTATGCCGAGCTGCTGCGGCGTGCCGCAGCGGCCGGCGACCCACGCCTGGTCGTGACCTTCCCGGTCGAGCTGCCGGCCAGCGCCACGCCAGAGGATGTCGAGCAGTGGCTGGCGGCCAGCGGCTTCACCCGGGTGCAGGCCGAGAGGCTGTCAGGCGATGTCAAATTTCTCGACATCGTGGCGGACCGCTTCCGGCTCTCGAACGCGGAGCGGGTGCGCGTGATGGAGGCGATCGAGCTGGGCTTGCGGCGCGGCGGCGGGCGGCTGACGGTCTACGCGCTGCCGGCGGCCGCGGCGGACGGCATCGCGCCCGAGCCTGAGCCTGAGCTGTGGCGCTTCTCGACCGGCCTGCACTGCCCCGAGAGCGACCTGCGCTACGCCGAGCCGCTGCCTTCGCTGTTTTCGTTCAACTCGGCGGTTGGCGCATGCGACAGCTGCCGCGGCTTCGGCCGCGTGATCGGCGTGGACTGGGGCCTGGTGATCCCGAACGACAGGCTGACCCTGCGCGGCGGCGCGGTCAAGCCGATCCAGACGCCGGCCTACCAGGAGTGCCAGGACGACCTGATGCGCCACGCCGAGGCCGCCGGCATCCCGCGCGACACGCCCTGGGCGCAGCTCACGCCCGAGCAGCAGCACTGGGTGCTGGAGGGCTCGCCGAACTGGAACGGCAAGTGGAACCAGCAGTGGTACGGCATCCGGCGCTTCTTCGACTACCTCGAGAGCAAGGCCTACAAGATGCACATCCGGGTGCTCTTGTCGAAGTACCGCAGCTACACCGAATGCCCGGCCTGCCGCGGTGCGCGGCTCAAGACCGAGAGCCTGCTGTGGCGACTGGGCAGCAAGGCGCAGGCCGACGCGGCGCTGGCGCCATCGATGCGCTTCATGCCGGTGGGCGTGGACTGGAGCCGCGGGCAGCTCGAGGCGCTGCCGGGCCTGTGCCTGCACGACCTGATGCAGCTGCCGATCGTGAAGCTGCGCGACTTCTTTGGTGCGCTGCAGTCGGGCCTGGGCGCGCCAAGGCTTTCGGGTATCGAACACCAGGGCGTTGAGGTAGGAGCAGGGGGTGCGGGGGGC
>JBEEPT010000168.1:0-18565 GCA_041190985.1 Pseudomonadota bacterium | reverse complement strand
GGGCGCCGGCGCGCGATCTCGATCGCGGCGGTCTGCAGCAGCATGTTGAGCGCCGCCTTGGACGCGCGGTAGCCGTACCAGCCGCCCTTGCGGTTGTCCTCGATGCTGCCCACGCGGGCCGACAGCTTGGCCCAGATCACGCGCTCGTCCGTCGCGAGCCGCGGCAGCAGCTGCTGGAGCAGCAGGGCCGGGCCGATGGCGTTGACGCGCATGGCGTCAAGCAGCCGCTCGGCGTCCAGCTCGTCCAGGCGCTTTTCCGGGCCGTGTCCGTCCAGCGCCAGCGCGCCGGTGGCGTCGACCACCAGCTGCAGCGGCGCGAGGCCGGCCAGAACGCGCGCGCAGCGCTCCAGGCTGCCGGGATCCCGCAGGTCGAAGCCCGGCTCGCTGCGGCGCGACAGCGCGGTCACGCCGGCGCAGCGCGGATCGGCCTGCAGCCGCTCGAGGAAGGCCTGGCCGATGGCGCCGCTGGCGCCGATCACCAGCGCGCGATAGCCCGGGCGCAGGCTGTGCATCGAGGAAAAGGGCAGCAGATCCATGCCGTTCATGATCTGCTCTCCTGGGCCGCGTTGCCCTGGCCATGGGCGGCACGCCAGCACGCCAGCGCGGCGCTGGACAGGCGCTGCACGCCGGCCGGCAGGTGCTGCGGGCAGGGCGACGGTCTGGTTCATGCAGGCCGACTGGGTGCGGGGAAAGGCCGGTCCGGCTTCGGGCCTGTTCCGGGCCGCGCTGCTTTCGTGGACAAAATGGAACATACTCTTTTTCGTCCCAGGCAAATGGAGAGGGCCATGAAAATCCGGCGTTCGCACACCCTTGCAGCCGCTGCGCTGGCGGCGGCCAGTTGCCTGGTTTCGGCGCCGGTGCGGGCTGCCGAGCCGGCCAGCTGTCCTTCCACCTTGCGGCATGTCTTTCCGCGGCTGCAGGACGAGAAGCCCCAGTCGCTGTGCCAGTACGCCGGCAAGGTGCTGCTGGTCGTCAATACCGCGAGCTATTGCGGCTTCACCGGTCAGTACGAGGGGCTGGAGAAGCTCTACGCCCGCTACCAGGAGCAGGGCCTGGTCGTGCTGGGCTTTCCGTCCAACGACTTCGCGCAGGAGAGCGGCAGCAACCGCGAGATCGCCGAGTTCTGCACCAGCACCTACGGCGTCCAGTTCCCGATGTTCGCCAAGAGCTCGGTCACGGGGGAGCAGGCCTCGGCCTTCTTCCGCGAGCTGGCCGAGAGCACCGGCCAGAAGCCGCGCTGGAACTTCTACAAATACCTGATCGCGCGCGACGGCAAGCCGGTGGCCGCCTATTCGAGCATGACCGGCCCCGACAGCCGGAGCCTGCTGCGCGAGATCGAACGTCAGCTGGCCCAGCCGGCGCCGCGCTGAAATGGCATGTTCATGAGGGTGAGGAAGAAATCCGAGCTGCCGAGCAGGACCTGCGCCTGCTGTGGCTTGCCATTTTCCTGGCGCAAGAAGTGGGAGCGTGACTGGGAGTCAGGTCCGATCCTGCTCGGAGCGATGCCGCCGCAGCGTGTCCAGGAGCCTGGGGACAAGCGCTGGAGCTGCGCCAGGAGACCGATGACGTCGTGCACCACGCGCAGAAGGTGATCGCGATCTTCGCTGCGATGTGCGACTTTGCGTGCCAGCTCAAGGCGGCCGGGCGTCGTGTGCGTCATGTCGCGATCGATGATCTCTGCAACCGCCAGTCGCTGACCGCCAATCTCGATGTCTTGGGCAACTCCGAGGACGGGCCGTGGAACTTCGACCCCGACAACCACAGGTCTTGGTCTGGAGATCCGCCCGAGCCGGCCGGCTGCGCGGCAGCCACCGGCTCGCCATGGTCTACAAGAACCTGGACAAGATGGCGCCCGAGGCGAGGGCTGCGCTGCGCGAACAGGCCGCGGCCACGCTCGCGCGGCTCGATTCGCTCTGATCGAGGCGCGGGCTGATCAGCCCGCCAGGATCTCGCCCAGCGCCTGCACCAGGGTCGCGCACTGCTCGTCGGTGCCGATCGTGATGCGCAGGAACTGGTCGATGCGCGCCGCCTTGAAGTGGCGCACGATGATGGCGCGCGCGCGCAGGGCGGCGGCCAGCTCGGCGCCGTCGTGGCCCGGATGGCGCGCGAACACGAAGTTGGCGCCCGAGGGCAGCACCTCGAAGCCCAGCTGTTGCAGCTGCGCCACCAGGGTCTCGCGGGTGGCGATCACCTTCTTGCAGCTGTCCTGGAAGAAGGCCTCGTCCTCGACCGATGCCACCGCGCCGGCCAGCGCCAGGCGGTCCAGCGGGTAGGAGTTGAAGCTGTTCTTGACCCGCTCCAGGCCCTCGATCAGGTCCGGGTGGCCGATCGCGTAGCCCACGCGCAGGCCGGCGAGCGAGCGGCTCTTGGAGAAGGTGTGCACCACCAGCAGGTTGGGGTACCTGTCCACCAGCTTGACCGCGCTCTCGCCACCGAAGTCCACATAGGCCTCGTCGACCAGCACCACCGCGTCGGGGTTGCCGGCGACGATGCGTTCCACCGCCTCGAGCGGCAGCAGGCGGCCGGTCGGCGCGTTCGGGTTCGGGAAGATGATGGCGCCGGCCTTGCAGTCACCCTGCGGCAGGTAGTCCTCGACCCGGATCGAGAAGTCCTCGGCCAGCGGCACCTGGCGGTGCGCGACGCCATAGAGGCCGCAGTAGACCGGGTAGAAGCTGTAGCTGATGTCGGGGAACCAGAGCTCGCGCTCGTGGTTGAGCAGCGCCTGGAAGGCGTGCGCGAGCACCTCGTCCGAGCCGTTGCCGACGAAGACCTGCTTGGCCTGCACGCCGAAGCGCTGCGCCAGCGCGGTTTTCAGCGCGTCGCAGTTCGGGTCCGGATAGAGGCGCAGGCCGTCGCCGGTAGCCTGGCGGATCGCCTCCAGCGCGCGCGGCGAGGGACCGTAGGGATGCTCGTTGGTGTTGAGCTTGACCAGGTTGTCGATCTTGGGCTGCTCGCCCGGCACGTAGGGGGTCAGGCCGTGGACGACGGCGCTCCAGTAGCGGCTCATGGGATGTCTGCGATTGGATGTGGGGCCGCCGGGACGAAACAGGCCGGTTCGGGCTGCGGACACGACGGTCGGCGGCAAGACCCGGCTTGGTGGCGGCCGGATGGTCGATGGTATCATGGGACCCATTTTTCCCCTTGAGCGTCAGCCATACCAGCCCCATGCGGCAAGCCGAAGTCACCCGCAACACCCTGGAGACCCAGATCTCCGTGCGCATCAACCTGGACGGCACGGGCCAGGCCAGGCTCCACACCGGCATCGGTTTCTTCGACCACATGCTGGACCAGATCGCGCGCCACGGCCTGATCGACCTCGACGTCCAGTGCCAGGGCGACCTGCACATCGACGGCCACCACACCGTCGAGGACGTCGGCATCGCGATCGGCCAGGCTTTCGCCAAGGCGGTCGGCGACAAGAAGGGCATACGCCGCTACGGCCATGCCTACGTGCCGCTGGACGAGGCGCTCAGCCGCGTCGTGGTCGATTTCTCGGGCCGGCCGGGCCTGCACATGGACTGCAAGTTCACCGCCGGCTCGATCGGCCAGCTCGACACCCAGCTGGTGTTCGAGTTCTTCCAGGGCTTCGTCAACCACGCCCTGGTGACGCTGCACATCGACAACCTCAAGGGCCACAACGCGCACCACCAGTGCGAGACCATCTTCAAGGCCTTCGGCCGCACGCTGCGCGCCGCGCTCGAGCTCGACCCGCGCTCGGCTGGCGTGATCCCCTCGACCAAGGGCTCGCTCTGATCCCTCCCGCCAGCCCGACAGAACCGCAATGAACCGACAGACAGTGGCCGTGGTCGACTACGGCATGGGCAACCTGCGCTCCGTCGCGCAGGCCGTCATCCACGCCGCCACCGCGGTCGACCATGTCGACGTGGTCGTGACCTCGGACCCGCAGGTCGTGCGCGACGCGCACCGCGTCGTGCTGCCCGGCCAGGGCGCCATGCCCGACTGCATGATGGAGCTGGCGCGCTCCGGCCTGCGCGACGCCGTGCTCGACGCGGCGGCCAAGAAGCCGCTGTTCGGCGTCTGCGTCGGCATGCAGATGCTGCTCGACCACAGCGAGGAAGGCCCGACCGACGGCCTGGGCCTGATCCCGGGCCGCGTCGTCAAGTTTCGCCTCGACGGCCAGTACCAGGCCGACGGCAGCCGCTTCAAGGTGCCGCAGATGGGCTGGAACCGCGTCTTCCATCAGCTCGGTCGCGGTGATTCGCATCCGGTCTGGGCCGGCATCCCGGACGGCGCCTTCTTCTATTTCGTCCACAGTTTCCACGCCCATCCCGAGCAAGCCGCGCACAGCGTGGGAGAGACCGACTACGGCAGCCGCTTCAGTTCGGCCGTCGCACGCGACAATATCTTCGCGACCCAGTTCCACCCGGAGAAGAGCGCCGACCAGGGCCTGGCGCTCTACCGCAATTTCCTGCACTGGAATCCCTGATTTTCCGCCCCAACCGACCGACCCAACTGCCATGCTTCTGATCCCTGCCATCGACCTGAAAGACGGCCAATGCGTGCGCCTCAAACAAGGCGACATGGACCAATCCACCGTGTTCAGCGAAGACCCGGCGGCCATGGCCCGCAACTGGGTCAACAAGGGTGCGCGCCGCCTGCACCTGGTCGATCTCAACGGCGCCTTCGCCGGCAAGCCCAGGAACGGCGACGCGATCAAGTCCATCCTCGATGAGGTCGGCGACGAGATCCCGGTCCAGCTCGGCGGCGGCATCCGCGACCTCGACACCATCGAGCGCTATCTCGACGCCGGCCTGCGCTACGTCATCATCGGCACGGCGGCGGTCAAGAACCCCGGCTTCCTGCGGGACGCCTGCACCGCCTTCGGCGGCCACATCATCGTCGGTCTGGACGCCAAGGACGGCAAGGTCGCGACCGACGGCTGGTCCAAGCTGACCGGCCACGAGGTCGTCGACCTGGGCAGGAAGTTCGAGGACTACGGCGTCGAGTCCATCATCTACACCGACATCGGCCGCGACGGCATGCTGTCGGGCATCAACATCGATGCCACCGTCAAGCTGGCGCAGGCACTGTCCATCCCGGTGATCGCCTCGGGCGGCCTGTCCAACCTCGAGGACATCCGCAGGCTGTGCGCGGTCGAGGGCGAGGGCGTGCAGGGCGTGATCTGTGGCCGCTCGATCTACAGCGGCGACCTCGATTTCGAGGCCGGCCAGAAGCTGGCCGACGAACTCAGCGGCTGAGACCCATGGCCGCACGCGCTTCGCTGGCTGCCGAGTCGTTCGAAGGACTGCCTTGCTGGCGCCTGCGCCTGGCCGGCGGCGACAGCCTGCTGGTCGCCGAGCATGGCGCCCATGTGCTGTCCTGGATCGCGGGCGGTCGCGAGCGCCTGTTCCTGAGCCCGCGCAGCGCCTTCGACGGCCAGGGGCCGATCCGCGGCGGCGTGCCGGTCTGCTGGCCGCAGTTCAACGAGCGCGGCAACGCGCCGAAGCACGGCTTCGCGCGCAACCTGCCCTGGCTGAGCACCGCCGTCGATCTCGGCACCGATTCGGCGCAGTTCGAGCTCACGCTCTGCAGCAGCGAGCGCACGCGCGCGCTGTGGCCGCACGAGTTCGAGCTCGCGCTCACCCTCGATTTGCAGCCCGGCCGCCTGCGCCTGACGCTGGCGGCGCGCAACACCGGCGCCCGGCCGCTGGCCTTCGGCGGCGCGCTGCACAGCTATTTCGCCTGCGACGACATCGCGCAGGCCGAGCTCGGTGGCCTGCAGGGCCGGCCCGAGTGGGACTCGCTGACCGACGTCCACGCCAGTGGCGCCGCCACGCTGCGCTTCGACGCCGAATTCGACCGCGTCTACTCCGGTGCCGCCGTTCCCATGCTGCTGCGCGACGGCGCGCACGCGCTGCGCATCAGCCAGAGCGAGTCCTGGGGCGATACCGTGGTCTGGAACCCGCATGCCGCCAAGTGCGCCAGGCTGGCCGACATGGAGCCCCAGGGCTGGCGCCGCATGCTGTGCGTCGAGGCGGCACGGGTGTTCGAGCCCGTGACGCTGGCGCCGGGCGCGTCCTGGCGGGGCTGGCAGCAGCTCGAGACGGCCTGAGGTGGCGCTGCCCCCGTCCTGCGACAATAGCCCCATGCTTGCCAAACGAATCATCCCCTGCCTGGACGTGACCGGCGGCCGCGTCGTCAAGGGCGTCAACTTCCTCGAACTGCGCGACGCCGGCGATCCGGTCGAGATCGCCGCCCGCTACAACGAGCAGGGCGCCGACGAACTGACCTTCCTCGACATCACCGCGACCAGCGACGGACGCGACCTGATCCTGCACATCATCGAGGCGGTCGCCTCGCAGGTCTTCATTCCGCTGACGGTCGGCGGCGGCGTGCGCAGCGTCGATGACGTGCGCCGCCTGCTCAATGCCGGCGCCGACAAGACCAGCTTCAACTCGGCCGCGATCGCCAATCCGCAGGTGATCCGCGACGCCTCGGCCAAGTACGGCTCGCAGTGCATCGTGGTGGCGATCGATGCCAAGCGCCGCAGCGCGGCTGACGAGCAGCGCCTGGGCGCCGACGGCCGTGCCGTCGGCCCGGGCTGGGACGTCTACAGCCACGGCGGACGCAAGAACGTCGGCCTCGACGCGGTGGCCTGGGCCGCGCAGATGGCCGAATACGGCGCCGGCGAGATCCTGCTGACCAGCATGGACCGCGACGGCACCAAGTCGGGTTTCGACCTCGAGCTCACGCGCGCGGTCAGCGATGCGGTCGCGGTGCCGGTGATCGCCTCGGGCGGCGTCGGCAACCTCGACCACCTGGCCGATGGCGTGCAGCAGGGCGGCGCCGACGCGGTGCTGGCCGCCAGCATCTTCCACTACGGCGAATACACCATCGCGCAGGCCAAGCAGCGCATGGCCGCGCGCGGCATTCCCGTGCGCCTGTGAGGACGACGACCATGGATTGGCTGGACCAGATCAAGTGGGACGACAAGGGCCTGGTGCCCGTGATCGCGCAGGAGCAGGGCAGCGGCGACGTGCTGATGTTCGCCTGGATGAACCGCGAGGCGCTGCGCAAGACCGCCGAGCTCGGCCGCGCCGTCTACTTCAGCCGCTCGCGTGGCAAGCTCTGGTTCAAGGGCGAGGAATCTGGCCATGTGCAGACCGTGCACGACATCCGGCTCGACTGCGACAACGACGTCGTGCTGCTCAAGGTGACGCAGCAGGGTCACGAGCCCGGCATCGCCTGCCACACCGGTCGCCACAGCTGCTTCTTCCAGCGCCACGAGAACGGCGAGTGGAAGAGCGTGGACCCGGTGCTGAAAGACCCCGAGAGCATCTACAAATGACGAACTCCACCGACACCCTGGATCGCCTGGCGGCAGTGATCGAAAGCCGCAAGCCCGCCAACGGCGGCGACCCCGAGAAGAGCTATGTCGCGCGCCTGCTGCACAAGGGGCCCGACGCCTTCCTCAAGAAGATCGCCGAGGAAGCCGGCGAGGCCGTCATGGCCGCCAAGGACCTGCAACACGGCCAGGGCGAGACCAGGGCCCTGGTCGGCGAGGTGGCCGATCTCTGGTTCCACAGCATGATCGCGCTGGCGCATTTCGGCCTGAGTCCGGCCGACGTGGTGGCCGAGCTGGCGCGTCGCGAGGGCCTCAGCGGCCTCGAGGAGAAGGCGCAGCGCTTGGCCGTCGCGCGCGAGCAGGGCGCCTGAGCGCCACGCGCAGGGGCAGTGTGATGGACGACGACAACGAACGCCTGCGCAGCCTCAGCACCATCGGCCTGATCAGCTACCTGCTGCATCTTCTGGTCGCGGTCGCCGCTCTGGTGCCGGGCGGCCAGTGGGGTCCGACCCTGCTGATCGTGGCGCTGGTGCTGGACCTCGTCAAGCGCGCGGACGCGCGCGGCACCTGGCACGAAAGCCACTTTCGCTGGCGCATCCAGACCGTGGCCTGGGTCATGCTGGCCTACCTGGTGACGCTGCCGCTCTCGTTCCTGTTCCTGTTGCCCGGCTGGCTGGCCTGGACCGCCATCTCGGCCTGGTTCCTCTACCGCATCGTCAAGGGGATGGCGCGCTTCAATGCCAGCCGTCCCATGGAGCTCAACGAATGAACGCCTCACCCGACTGCATCTTCTGCAAAATCGTCGCCGGCCAGATCCCCAGCCGCAAGGTCTACGAGGACGAGGACCTGCTCGCCTTCCACGACATCGCCCCCTGGGCGCCGGTGCATTTCCTGATGATCCCGAAGCTGCACCTGCCCTCGATGGCGCAGGTGCAGCCGGAGCATGCCGCGCTGCTGGGCAAGATGATGGCGCTGGCGCCCAGGCTCGCGTTCGAGCAGGGCTGCAACCCCTATCCCGCGGGCGGTTTCCGCATCATGGTCAACACAGGCGACGAGGGCGGGCAGGAGGTGCACCACCTGCATCTGCACGTCATCGGCGGTCCGCGCCCCTGGAAGCGCGGCTGAAGCCACGGCGGCCGGGGCTTGAAGTCCCGTCCGTCCGGCCCCACTTCACGACAATGACCCCATGGAGCGGCGAACCAAGGGGCCATCTTAGAATCCAACCACACAACTAACGGGGCAAGAGTCCCTCGAACCTGGAGATAGCAATGGGTAGTTTTTCCATCTGGCACTGGCTGATCGTCCTGCTGATCGTCGTCATGGTGTTCGGCACCAAGAAGCTCAAGAACATCGGCTCCGACCTCGGCGGCGCCGTCAAGGGTTTCAAGGACGGCATGAAGGACGGCGCCGCGTCGCCCGAGGAGCCGCCGGCCCAGGTCGCGCAGAACCAGGCGGCCGACAAGCGCACCATTGACGTCGAAGCCAAGACCAAGGGCTGAGTCCCGCACCGGGCCGTGGTTGAAGTCACGGCCCCCTCCACGATGAGCCCTGCATGATAGATCTCGGCATCTCCAAGCTCGCCCTGATCGGGGCCGTGGCGCTGGTCGTCATCGGTCCCGAGAAGCTGCCGCGCGTCGCGCGCACCGTCGGCGCCCTGCTCGGCAAGGCACAGCGCTACGTCGCCGACGTCAAGGCCGAGGTCAACCGCTCGATGGAACTCGACGAGCTGCGCAAGATGAAGGACACCATGACCAGTGCAGCGCACGAGGTCCAGTCCTCCATCCAGCAGGCCGGCGCCGAGGTCGAGCAGAACTGGAACTCGGTCACCACCGGCATCGACCTGGGCGGATACGGCAGCGCCGCCGCGACACCCGACTATCCCGCCTACCAGCACCCGAAGAAGAAGTTCCGCCTCAAGCAGAAGGCCGTGCCCCAGTGGTACAAGGCGCGCGCCGGCGTGCGCACCAAGGCCTTGTCGGGGGCCGCCCGCGTCGCGCGCCACCGGCCGAAATCCCGCCCCCTGTGACCTCCTGACCCATGTCCGAACCCAAAGACACTGCCGACGAGCTCGCCGGCTCCGAGCAGCCCTTTGTGCAGCACCTGATGGAGCTGCGCGACCGTCTGCTCTACAGCCTCTACGGCATCGGGGTTTGCATGGCGCTGCTGGCCTTCTGGCCCGGGCCGGCCAGCCTGATCGACCTGATCGCCCAGCCGATCCGCGCGCACATGCCGCCGGACGTCAAGCTGATCGCGGTCGGCGTCTTCACGCCCTTCTTCGTGCCGGTCAAGGTCCTGATGATGGCGGGCGTGCTGCTTGCGCTGCCCTGGGTGCTGTACCAGATCTGGTCCTTCGTCGCCCCCGGCCTCTACAGCCACGAGAAGAAGTTCGCGCTGCCGCTGATCATCTTCGGCAGCCTGCTTGCCTACGTGGGCATCGCCTTCGTCCAGCTGTTCGTGCTGGACAAGATGTTCGCCTTCATCCAGAACTTCACGCCGGCCAGCGTCAACGCCACGCCCGACATCGCCTCCTACGTCGAGGCCATCCTCTCGCTCTACCTGGCCTTCGGCCTGGCCTTCCAGGTGCCCATCGTCGTCATGCTGCTGGTGCGCTTCGAGCTCGTCACGGTCGAGAAGCTCAAGTCCTTTCGCGGCTACTTCATCGTGGTGGCCTTCGTCGCAGCAGCCATCGTCACGCCGCCCGACGTGATCTCCCAGCTGGCGCTGGCCGTGCCGATGTGCGTGCTCTACGAGATCGGCATCTGGGGCTCGCGCTGGTTCTCGCGCGTGAGCCGCGCGCCCGAAACCGAAGCGGGCGGCGAGGCGGGCTGAGGCTCGTCGCGCCAGGCAGGAATCCGATCACGAGCCTCGAGTCCCGGGCTGCCCGGTCCGCCGCCTGACGGCCCCGGGCTGGCGTGCCGTCACGGCCGCAGGCAGCGCGGCGCCCGAGGCGCCAGGGCTCAGCGCGCCTGGCTTGGCTGCGCCGCCGCCAGCTTGCGCTGCGCCGGCACCACTTCCAGCTGCTGGCGCGACTTGCGGCGCACCACCTCGAACTGCGCCGGCTGGCCCGGCGGCAATGCCGCCACCGCGGCCAGCAGCGCCGCGACGTTGCGCACCGGCTTGCCGGCCACCGCGACGATCACGTCGCCGGGGCGCACGCCAGCGCGCGCGGCCGGGCCGTTCTGCAGCACGCCCGTGATCATCACGCCGTCCTGCAGCTCGGTGTCGAAGTAGGCAGCGAGCTCGGGCGTGAGCTCCTGTGGCTCCACCCCTATCCAGCCGCGCGTGACCCGGCCTTCGCGCACGATGGACTCCATCACGCTGCTGGCGATCGAGGTCGGGATCGCGAAGCCTATGCCCATGGAGCCGCCCGAGCGCGAGTAGATCGCGGTGTTGATGCCGACCAGGCGCCCCTGCACGTCGACCAGCGCGCCGCCCGAATTGCCGGGGTTGATCGCCGCGTCGGTCTGGATGAAGTTCTCGAAGGTGTTGATGCCGAGCTGGTTGCGGCCGAGCGCGCTGACGATGCCGCTGGTCACGGTCTGCCCGACGCCGAAGGGGTTGCCGATCGCCAGCACCACGTCGCCGACCGCGAGCTGGTCGGACGAGCCGAGCGTGATCGCGGGCAGGCTGGGCAGGTCGATGCGCAGCACCGCGAGATCGGTTTCCGGGTCGGTGCCGATCACGCGTGCCGCGGCCTTGCGACCATCACTGAGCTGGACCTCGATCTCGTCGGCGTCGTCGACCACGTGGTTGTTGGTCAGCACGTAGCCAGCCGGGCTCACGATCACGCCCGAGCCCAGTCCGGTCTGCGGCTGCTGCTCGGCCTGCTCGCCATAGAAGAAGCGAAACCAGGGATCTTCCGCTTGCGGATTGCGTCGCGGCGCCTTGCTCGTGCTGATGCTGACCACCGCGGGAGCCGCCGCCTGGGCCGCGGCGCGGTAGCTGCCTGCCGCCGCGGCAGGGGCGGTCGACGTGAGCACCGGCACGCTCGCGGGGGCAGGATGAGGCTCCAGCCATTGCGGCTTGAGCGTGGCGACGACGAACCAGGCGGCCACCAATACGGTGACCGATTGCGAAAAGATCAGCCAGTAGCGTTTCATGTTGAAATATCAGATCGATGTTTGATCTATGTCAAATATTGTTCATATTTTCATTGTCATGGACTGGGCGCGGATAATGCCTGTGGGTGACCTCGGAATCGGATTGGATTGTGGCCCTTTTTCGTCGCTTGCAGCGCCAGGCCCAATCCGGCTATTGCCGCACGTTTCCATGTGTTTCAGGCCACGCGCCGGATTGCGGCCGCGATTGCCGGTCAGCCCGACCGCACTTGGGCCGTCAGGCCGCCTCGGCCGGCGCGTCAGGGGCTGCCTACCCCGGCGGTGGGCTGTCACAATCGGGGGCCGAATTCCCCTCGCAGCATGCCCATGCCCGACCCAGAAGCCATCCAAGCCGACGGCCACGCCGCCGGTACGCCAGCTTGCGACCGCGCCGAACTCATGTCCCTGCTGGAGCAACTGCTGCAGCCGGGCGCCTTCAAGGACTACGGCCCCAACGGCCTGCAGGTCGAGGGCCGCCAGCGCGTGCGCAGAATAGTCAGCGGCGTCACGGCCAGCCGCGCACTGATCGAGGCCGCCATCGCGGCGCAGGCCGACGCCGTGCTGGTCCACCACGGCCTGTTCTGGCGCGGCCAGGACGGCACCGTCACCGGCTGGATGAAGCAGCGCCTCGCCCTGCTGCTGCGCCACGACATCAACCTGATCGCCTACCACCTGCCACTGGACGCCCACCCCGAGCTCGGCAACAACGCCCAGCTCGGCCGCCAGCTCGGCTTCGTGCCGCTCGCCGACGGCGCCTGGGGACGCTTCGGCGAGCAGCAGCTGGGCTTCCTGGGCACGGTCGATCCCTGCAGCGGGGCCGAGCTGGCGCAGCGCGTCGGACGCGCGCTGGGCCGGGGCCCGACGCTGGTCGATCCGGGCGCGCGGCCGATCCGGCGCGTGGCCTGGTGCAGCGGCGGCGCGCAGGGCTATTTCGAGGCCGCCATCGCCGCTGGCGCCGATGCCTTCCTGACCGGCGAGATCTCCGAGCCCCAGGCCCACCTCGCACGCGAGTGCGGCGTCGCCTTCCTGGCCTGCGGCCACCACGCGACCGAGCGCTACGGCGCGCCCGCGCTGGGCGCGCATGTCGCCGAGCGCCTGGGCCTGGAGCATCAGTTCATCGAAATCGACAACCCCGCATGAGCAGCACCCATTCACTGCCCGTCGCCATCACCATGGGCGACCCGGCCGGCATAGGTCCGGAGATCGTCGCCCAGGCCTTCCGCCTGCACCCGGAATGGTCGAGCCGCTGCTTCGCGGTTGGCGACCTCGCGACGCTGCGCCGCGCCGTCGCCATCACCGGCGGCCTGCTGCCGGTTGCGGTGATCGAGCGGCCCGAGGACGTCGCCAGCCTGCCGCCGCGCTGCCTGCCGGTGCTGTCAGCGGTCGAGCTCGGGGAGTTGCTGCCCTGGGGCCGCATCGATGCGCGCGCCGGTCGCGCTGCCGCCGACAGCATCGCCTGGGCCGCCCGCGCCGCCCTGCGCGGCGAGGTCGGCGCCGTCGTCACCGCGCCGATACACAAGGAGGCGCTGGCGGCGGCCGGCGTCGACCATCCCGGCCACACCGAGTTCCTGCAGGCCCTGGCGGCCGAGCATCTCGGCTGCCCGATCGGGCAGGTGCCGGTGCGCATGATGCTGTCCAACGACGAGCTGCGCACCGTGCTGGTCAGCATCCATGTCTCGCTGCGCGACGCGATCGAGGCGGTCACGACGGCCAAGGTGCTGCAGACGCTGCGGCTGACCGCGGCGCATTTCCGCTGCACCGGCCTGCACGGCGCCGGGCGTGAGCCGCGCATCGCGGTCGCCGGGCTCAACCCGCACGCGGGGGAGGGCGGCCTGTTCGGGCGCGAGGAGATCGAGCAGATCGCTCCCGCCGTCGAGCAGGCCCGCGCCGAGGGCCTGGACGTCAGCGGGCCGCACGCGCCCGACACGGTCTTCATGCGCGCGCGCCGCGGCGAGTTCGACGTGGTGCTCGCGATGTACCACGACCAGGGCCTGATCCCGGTCAAGTACCTGGGGCTGGAGCACGGCGTCAACACCACGCTCGGCCTGCCCTTCGTGCGCACCAGCCCCGACCACGGCACCGCCTTCGATCTGGCCGGCAGCGGCCGGGCCGACCCGTCGAGCCTGGTCGCCGCGGTGCGCGCCGCGCTGGGCGGCTGAGCCCCAGGCCTCAGTCCCGGGGCAGAGGGTCAGCCCGGGCGCCTGAGGCTGTCGCGGATCTCGCGCAGCAGCACGACGTCCTCGGGCGTGGGCGGCGGGGCGGCCGGCTCGGGCGCGGGTTCGGCGCGCTTGAAGCGGTTGATCTGCTTGACCATCAGGAAGATCGCGCAGGCCAGGATCAGGAAGTTGAGCGCCACGGTCACGAAGTTGCCCCAGGCCAGCACCGGCACGCCCGCCTTGCGCAATTCGGCCAGCGTGCGCGCGGTGCCGGCCGGCACCTCGCCGAGCACGATGAACAGGTTGGAGAAGTCCAGGTTGCCGACCAGCTTGCCGACGACCGGCATGATCAGGTCGTCGACCAGGGAGCCGACGATCTTGCCGAATGCGCCGCCGATGATGACGCCGACCGCCAGGTCGACGACATTGCCCTTGACCGCGAATTCCTTGAATTCCTGCATCATTCCCATGGTCAATCCTCCTGCTGACTTGTTGTCAGGGTTTTCATGCTAGCGCGATTCGACGGTTCGGGGGAGTGGCTCCGCTACAATGCCCAATTGACCTGAGTAGGCCCAGAGGCTTGCTCTATTGTCTAGCCCAGTCATTGAAAGATCCCCATGAGCGAAGCAACCGTCGACAACGGCCGCCGCACCTGGCTCATTACCTCGGCTGCCATGGGCGGCGTGGGAGCCGCAGCAGTCGCCGTCCCTTTCGTGAGCACTTTCCAACCCTCCGAGCGCGCGAAGGCCGCCGGTGCCGCGGTCGAGGTGGACATCTCCGCGCTGCAACCGGGCCAGAAGGTCGTGGTCGAGTGGCGCGGCAAGCCGGTCTGGATCATGAAGCGCACGCCCGAGCAGTTGGCCGCGCTCGAGAAGCTCGACGCCGAGGTGGCGGACCCCGAGTCCAAGCGCACCGCCTACCCGACGCCCGAGTACGCCCGCAACCGCACGCGCTCGATCAAGCCCGAGATCTTTGTCGCCGTGGGCATCTGCACCCACCTGGGCTGCTCGCCCTCCGACAAGTTCCAGGCCGGCGCCCAGCCCTCCTTGCCCGACAACTGGCAGGGCGGCTACCTGTGCCCCTGCCACGGCTCGACCTTCGACCTGGCCGGCCGCGTCTTCAAGAACAAGCCGGCTCCCGACAACCTCGAAGTGCCGCCGCACGTCTACCTGTCGGACACCGTGCTGCTGATCGGCGAAGAGAAGAAGGCCTGACCTGAACCATCCAGAGGACCATCATGGCAGCTGAATTCAAGGAACTCCCGCCCAACGCGAGCGCGGGCGAGAAACTCACCAACTGGTTCGAGAACCGCTTCCCCTCGGCGTTTGCTGGCTACAAGCAGCACATGTCCGAGTACTACGCGCCGAAGAACTTCAACTTCTGGTACTTCTTCGGCTCGCTGGCGATGCTGGTGCTGGTGATCCAGATCGTCACCGGCATCTTCCTGGTGATGAACTTCAAGCCGGACGCCGGCCTGGCCTTCGCCTCGGTCGAGTACATCATGCGCGACGTGCCCTGGGGCTGGCTGATCCGCTACATGCACTCCACCGGCGCCTCGGCCTTCTTCGTGGTCGTGTACCTGCACATGTTCCGCGGCCTGATCTACGGCTCCTACCGCAAGCCGCGCGAGCTGGTCTGGGTCTTCGGCTGCGCGATCTTCCTGTGCCTGATGGCCGAAGCCTTCATGGGCTACCTGCTGCCCTGGGGCCAGATGTCCTACTGGGGCGCGCAGGTGATCGTCAACCTGTTCTCCGCCATCCCCTTCATCGGTCCCGACCTGTCGCTGCTGATCCGCGGCGACTATGTCGTCGGCGACGCGACCCTGAACCGCTTCTTCAGCTTCCACGTCATCGCCGTGCCGCTGGTGCTGCTGGGCCTGGTTGTGGCCCACCTGCTGGCGCTGCACGACGTCGGCTCGAACAACCCCGACGGCATCGAGATCAAGGGCCCGAACGCGCCCAAGGACGCCAACGGCCATCCGCTCGACGGCATCCCCTTCCACCCCTACTACACGGTGCACGACATCCTGGGCGTGAGCGTGTTCCTGATGGTGTTCTCGGCCGTGGTGTTCTTCGCGCCCGAGCTCGGCGGCTACTTCCTGGAGTACAACAACTTCATCCCGGCCGACCCGTTCAAGACGCCGCCGCACATCGCGCCGGTCTGGTACTTCACGCCCTTCTACTCGATGCTGCGCGCCATCACCGCCGAGATGGTCTACGTGCTGATCGCGATCGTGCTGGCCGGTTCCGTGCTGGGCGCGCTCAAGTCCCGCTGCAGCGCCCAGTTCAAGGGCGCGCTGGTGGGTGCTGGCGTGGTCGTCGCGGCGCTGCTGTATACGCTGGATGCCAAGTTCTGGGGCGTGGTGGCCATGGGCGGCGCGGTCGTGATCCTGTTCTTCCTGCCCTGGCTGGACAACAGCCCGGTCAAGTCGATCCGCTACCGTCCGAGCTGGCACAAGTACCTGTACGCGGTGTTCGTGGTCAACTTCCTGATCCTGGGCTACCTCGGCGTGCAGCCGCCGTCGCCGGTGGGCGAGCGCGTGTCGCAGGTCGGCACCCTGATCTACTTCGGCTTCTTCCTGCTGATGCCCTGGTGGAGCCAGCTCGGTGAGCCCAAGCCGGTCCCGGCCCGCATCACCTTCAAGCCCCATTGAGCCCGACAGCCTAGAGGAGTAAGAATATGAAAAAGTGGATCGCGGGCATCGTGATGGCCCTGGGCCTGGTCGGCGGCGCGCTCGCCTCAGGCGCGAGCTTCCCGCTGGACAAGGCGCCCAACCGCACCAACGACATGGCCGCGCTGCAAAACGGCGCCAAGTTCTTCGTCAACTACTGCCTGAACTGCCACTCCGCGGCCTTCGTGCGCTACAACCGCCTGAAGGACATCGGCCTGAGCGAGAAGCAGATCAAGGATAATCTGACCTTCACGACCGACAAGATCGGCGACCTGATGAAGGCCACGATCAATCCGCAGCAGGCCAAGGAATGGTTCGGCGCCAACCCGCCCGACCTGACCCTGGTGGCGCGCTCGCGCGCCAGCCATGCCGGCACCGGCGCCGACTACCTCTATACTTACATGCGCACCTTCTACCGCGACGACACCCGTCCGACCGGCTGGAACAACCTGGCTTTCCCCAACGTGGGCATGCCGCATGTGCTGTGGGAACTTCAGGGCGAGCGCAAGCCGGTCTTCCAGACCGTCGAGGAACACGGCCACGAGGCCCATGTCTTCACTGGCAAGTGGGAAGTCGTCAAACCTGGCAAGATGAGCGCCGAGGAATACGACAATGCCGTCGCCGACCTGGTGTCCTTCCTGCAGTGGATGGCGGAGCCGCGCCAGAACGAGCGCGTGCGACTCGGCGTGTTCGTGCTGCTTTTCCTGGGGCTGTTTACTCTGGTCGCCTGGCGCCTGAACGCCGCCTACTGGAAAGACGTCAAGTAAGCCCCATCTGACCCCCTTGTGAAGGGTCAGACCGACCACAGTGGTTTGCCATCGAGGTGGCAAGCCACTGTTTTTGCTTTTGTGTGAGCTAGGAGTTTTTCGCCATGATGGTTTTGTATTCGGGCACCACCTGCCCTTACTCCCACCGCTGCCGTTTCGTGCTGTTCGAGAAGGGCATGGACTTCGAGATCCGTGACGTCGACCTGTACAACAAGCCGGAAGACATCGCGGTGATGAACCCCTACGGCCAGGTCCCGATCCTGGTCGAGCGCGACCTGATTCTGTACGAGTCCAACATCATCAACGAGTACATCGACGAGCGCTTCCCGCATCCGCAGCTGATGCCCGGCGACCCGGTCGACCGCGCGCGCGTGCGCCTGTTCCTGCTCAACTTCGAGAAGGAGCTGTTCACCCATGTCTCGGTGCTCGAGCAGCGCAACGTCAAGGGCAACGAGAAGGCGATCGAGAAGGCCAAGTCGCATATCCGCGACCGCCTGACCCAGCTCGCGCCGGTGTTCCTGAAGAACAAGTACATGCTGGGCGACAACTTCTCGATGCTCGACGTCGCGATCGCTCCGCTGCTGTGGCGCCTGGACCACTACGGCATCGAGCTGAGCAAGAACGCTGCGCCGCTGCTGAAGTACGCCGAGCGCATCTTCTCGCGTCCGGCCTACATCGAGGCGCTGACTCCCTCCGAGAAGGTGATGCGCAAGTAAGCGCATCCAGCCACGGCGACATCCCATGAGCCAGGACGAACTGCCTTCCACCCGGCCCTATCTGATCCGCGCCATCCACGAGTGGTGCTGCGACAACGGCTTCACGCCCTACCTCGCGGTGGCGGTCGACGCCTCGGTGCAGGTGCCGCGCGAATTCGTCAAGGACGGCGAGATCGTGCTGAACACCAGCTACGACGCGACCGGCAACCTGCGCCTGGGCAACGACTACATCGAGTTCAAGGCCCGATTCGGCGGCGTTGCGCGCGACATCGTCGTGCCGGTGGACCATGTGCTGGCCATCTACGCGCGCGAGAATGGCCAGGGCATGGCCTTTTCGCCGCCCGAGCCAGCCGCTGAGGCGGCTGCGCTGGGTGCTGGCGAAGAGCCGCCCGAGCCGCCGGTCCCGCCCGCAGGCGGCCGGCCGGCCCTCAAGCGCGTGAAGTAGAATATGCGCAGTGCCGGTTTAGCTCAGCTGGTAGAGCACCCGCCTTGTAAGCGGTAGGTCGTCAGTTCGAATCCGACAACCGGCACCAACCATTCAGACAAAGCCCTCCAAGGTGATCCACCTGGGGGGCTTTTTCATTGGGGCACAGAGGGAGAGGGCTTGCAGGATCGTACAGAGGCCGACATTGACAGCCAGCACGCCACCGGGGAACATATCGGGGAACGAAACGCCCTGTTCCCCGCCTGACCGGGGAACGCACCCAGAAAGCCCCCGATATGCTGACCGATGCCCAATGCCGTAACGCCACCTGTCCACCCGACAAGAAGCGCGCACGCTTCACCGATTCGGGCGGGCTGTACCTGGAGGTAAGCCCTGGCGGGTCGAAGCGCTGGTTCATGAAACTGTAC
>JBEEPT010000167.1:0-2587 GCA_041190985.1 Pseudomonadota bacterium | reverse complement strand
GTGCCTCGGCCGTCGGCGCTCTCGCACACCGCCGGCTCCATGACTTCACGCCCGCGTTCAGACCGCGGTTGATCCCCCTGGGGTTTATTCGGTTGGACCCCCCTACCCGCGGGGGGTATCCGTGGCACGCCATATGCGTTGCCCGGCGCGCCGGAAACCCGCCGGATTGCGCCGCGCAGGTCGCGCGTCGACGATGAGGCCCATGCAGTACCCGTCACCGGTCGACCTCACGTCCACAGCCGGTGACACGCAAGATCGCCGTCGTCTCGGCCATCTTGTCGTCGGCCCAGTGCTCGAGGATCTCGGTGATCAACTCCCAGCGCGTGATGCGGCGGTGACTGCTCACCGCGTCCAGCACGTCCACGAGCGACTTGGGCGCCTGCCCGCGCAGTTCGATGTTGGCGTCGGGCATGGGTCAGGTGGTGGGCTGCGGCTGCTGTTCGTCGGCGATGGGCTCGGGCATCTCGCGCTCGCCACGGTCGACCGCGTTGAACAGGTCCAGCAGCGGCTGGATCGTGGCCACGCCCGGGTTGTCGCGGTCGCCGTAGGCCAGCTTGCGCAGCATGTGCACGCTGCAGCCGGTCTCGCGGGCGATCGCCGACCACCGTGCCGGGCCAGCCTCGCGCAGGTTGCGCTTCAGGTAGTCGACGATGGGTTCCATGGGCGTCGATCTTAGTCCCATTTTCGGGACGCGCACAATCCCGCCTGCGGGAATGGTGTCTGCGCATGCTGCACCCATGCGTCGACCACGAGACATCCTTGCCGCGAACCTGCGCGCCCTGATGGACGCGGCGAAGGCGGGCGGCGGCCCCGACACCATCAAGAAGGTGAGCCAGGCCAGCGGCATCTCCAACGGCACCGTCGGCCGGATCGTCACCGGCGAGGTGGCCACCACCGTCGACCAGCTGGCGGCGCTGGCGCAGACCTTCGGGCTACAGGCGTGGCAGCTGCTGCAGCCTGGTGCGACGAGCCACGCGCATCAGCAGGTGGCACCGTCGTGGCCGCTGTCGAAGGTTGAACCGGAGCGTTACCTCGCGCTGTCGCTCGAGGACCGCGGGTTCGCGCAGGCGCAGTTCCGGGCCATCATCGAGGAGCTGCACGGCGCGGCAACACCGGGAGCGGCACGGGTTGGAACACCCGCCGCCGTGGTCACCAGCGGGAAACGCCAGCGCGCGGCATGAGTGCGCCCAATGTTCACCCTATCTCACTTGGGCGGCGAGTTAACCCCTCCAGATGAGTGAACTTCGGGTTTCTCTGGTGCTGCTGGCCGCGCTGATGGCCGGTTGCGGCCCGCGCGACCGCGAGGCGTGCATCGCCGAAGCCGCGACCAAGCCCACCGACACGGGCGTGCGCGTGGCCATGGCGCAGTGCAATCGCCAATTCCCGCAGCCAACCGCGGCCCAGCCACAGCAATAGATCACTGATCCGCCCACCTCGCGGGTATTTGTCACGCGCATGTTGTCCCTTTTTCGGGATTGACCGCGTCCCATACTTGGGACTACATTCGACCTCACGCGCCCGCTCCGTGGCGCGAGGAGATCGAGGATGGAACACCAGCAGCAGGCGGCGATCACCCCGCCGACGCTCGCCCACTACGCGGGCATGGCCGAAGAGGCGCAGGAGCTGGCGCCGTACACCGAGGCGCTGAAGCGCCACGACTGGGAGTACGAGCACGCCGACGACGGCCGCGCGTGGCGCGCCGGGCTCGAGCAGCGCAAGACGCTGCTGTCGATGCGCGCGGCGCTCGACCCGAGTGGCGCGATCTGGAACCGCTTCGCCCCTGCCGGGCATCGGGTGCCGGCATGAGCGCGTATCAGAAGATCCTCGCGGACACGCTGCATATCTCTCCGGCACGGGCCGTGCTGGTGGAGGCGTACCTTCGCCTGCAGTACGGCACGCTCGGGCACCTGAGCCGCGAAGATTTCCGCCACGAGTACACGCGCGGCGGCATCAGCGACACGATCGACGCCGACCCGGAGTCGGCGCGCGCACTTGCTGCGTCGTATGGCCTCGTGGGGCGCTCGTGATGCTCGGCGCCACCATCGTCGCCGCGTGGCTGGCCCTCGGCCTCGCCGTGGCCTCGGTCTTCGGCGCTGCGGCGCGGATGGGGGAGCGGTGAGCGGTGGCCGCGCCTACTACAACGAGATCGACCCGTATGCCGCGCAGTGGCTCCGCAACCTCATCGCCGCCGGGCACATCGCGGCCGGAGACGTTGACGAGCGCTCCATCGTCGACGTGCGCGCCGACGACCTGCGCGGGTACACGCAGTGCCACTTCTTCGCCGGCATCGGCGGATGGAGCCTCGCCCTGCGGTTCGCAGGCTGGCCCGACGACCGACCTGTTTGGACAGGAAGTTGCCCCTGCCAGCCGTTCAGCGCGGCCGGCAAGCAGCGTGGCAGCGACGATGAGCGCCACCTATGGCCTGCGTTCTTCCGCCTCATCCGCGAGTGTCGCCCTGCAAGCGTCTTTGGCGAGCAGGTTGCCGGAGCTGCTGGGCTCGCGTGGCTCGATCATGTTTGCGCTGACCTGGAAGGCGCAGGCTACGCCGCTGCGGCGGCGGATCTGTGCGCTGCGGGCGTCGGCGCAC
>JBEEPT010000166.1:0-33626 GCA_041190985.1 Pseudomonadota bacterium | reverse complement strand
CTGACTCGGGCAGGATGCCGGCCTCGATCATGGCCGCGTAATGCGCGATCGCGTAGTGCCCGTGCGAGAGCAAAAAGCGGTCGCGCCCTGGCCACTCGGGGTCGTCGGCCCGAAAGTTCATGGCATGGCCATAGGCCACGGCCAGCACATCGGCGTAGCCCAGGGCCTGGCCCACATAGCCCTGGCCCTGCACCTCGCCCATGCGCACCGCGTAGCGGCGGATGCGCCAGGCCACCTGGGCCAATTCTTGAAGTTTGCTCATAAGTCGTTCAGCAAAAAGTGGATGGGGTTCAACGCAGGGTCAGCCACGGCAGGTAGGCAAAGCCCAGCAGGAGCGCCAGCGCCACGGCGTAGAAGGGAATGAGCTCGATGACCACGTCGCCTATGCGCACCTTGGCGATGGAGGACGTGATGAACAGCGTGGTGCCGATCGGCGGGTGGTACAGGCCGATGGACAGGTTCACGATCATCATGATCCCGAGCTGGATGGTGTCCATGCCCACCGCGGAGGCCAGCGGCACGAACATGGGGGTGAGCAGCAGCACGGCGGCGGGCAGGTCGATGAACATGCCGGTGGCCAGCATGATCAGGTTCATGGCCAGGATGATCAGCCAGGGCTGCTGCAGGGTTTCCTTGGCGTAGTGCGTGAAGGCCGCGGGCAGTTGCTCGTAGGTCACGATCCAGCCCACCACACTGGACGCCATGATGATCAGCAGCACCACGCCGGTGGAGATGCCGGCCTCGATGGCGGCGGCCTTGAGCTTGGTCAGGTTCAGGTCGCGGTAGACCAGGCCCGACACCACCAGCGCGTAGAGCGTCGACATCACGCTGACTTCGGTCGGCGTGGCGATGCCGAAGCGCAGGAAGATGATGATCAGCACCGGCATGGCCAGCGCAGGCCCTGCCTGCAGCAACTGCTGCATGAAGGCGCCCCATTCGAACGGCGCGGTGTCGCGCGGGAAATTGCGGCGACGGCCCTGGATGTAGCAGACGGCCATGAAGCCACCGCACATCAGCAGTCCGGGCAGGATGCCCGCCACGAACAGCGCACCGATCGAGGCCCCCGACACCAGCGCGTAGACGATCATCGGGATCGACGGCGGAATCAGGATGTCGATGGTGGCGGCAGCGGCCAGCGTGCCGGCAGCGAAGGGAGCCGGGTAGCCCAGCTTCTTGAGCCAGGGAATCAGCATCGAGCCGATGGCCGAGGCATCGGCCACCGCCGAGCCTGACACACCACCGAAAATGGTGGACGACAGCACGCCGACCTGGGCCGGACCGCCATGCACGCGGCCGATCATCATGGTCAGCAGGTTCACCAGGCTCTGGCCCAGGCGGCCGCTGACCATGAGCGCACCGGTCATCATGAAGAACGGGATGGCGATCAGCGGAAAGCTTTGCGTCTGCGTGATCATCTGCTCCACCGCCAGGTGCACCGGCACGCGGTCGATGATGAACAGGCCGCCGACCGACGCCAGCACCAGCGCATGCGCGATCGGGATCGAGGCCAGCGCGGCCACGATGAACAAACCAATGATGAGCGTGGTCATGCGTCAGCTCCGATTTCGTTGTGTTCCACGCCGCGCCAGACTTGCGGGACGCGGCACAGGGTCACCAAGGCCAGCAGGACAAAGCCCAGCAACAAGCACCCGACACTGACCGAGCCGGGTATCTGCATGATGGGGGAGCGTTCGTCGGCGGCGATCTCGAACACCGGCCAGGCGGCGTAGGCCAGGCCCAGGTAGAGTCCGGCGACGACCAGGGAGCCGGTCGACAGCACCCAGCGCCGGGCAGCGCCGAGCTTCTGGGTCAGGATGACGACGGCGATGTGGGAGCCGTGCTGCGCGGCCAACACCACGCCGGACATGATCATCCAGGGGAACATCAGCTCGGGCAGCTCGGACGCCCAGGCCAGGCTGGTGCCGGCCGCATAGCGCAGCACCACGTTGGCGCTCAGGATGCAGAACACCACCGACAGCGTGACATACAGCACGGCATGGCACCACCAGGCGACAGCAGTGTCTATCGCTTTGAAGAGAGGATTCATAAGTTCACCCAAGGAAGCCCGCCGCGTGGGCGGGCCGTGGGAAGAAAAACGCAGTTCAGCGGGCGGCTTGCTGCACGCGGTTCACGAACTCGCCAATCGGGCTGGAGGCCCATTTGGTGTAGACCGACTTGGACGCCTCCATGAAGGCCTTGCGGTCCACGGTGTCGATCTGTGCGCCCTTGGCCTTGAGCTCGGCCACCAGCTTGTCGTCGTTTTCCTTGTTCAGGCGGCGTTGCAGCTGAGTGGCTTCCGCGGCCGCCTCGGTGACCGCCTTCTGGTCGGCGGGCGTCATGCGGTCCCAGGTGCGCTTGCTCATCAGGAACGGGGTGCTCTCGTACTTGTGCCCGGTCAGCGAGATGTATTTCTGCACTTCGTACAGCTTGGCGGAAGCGATGTTGGTCAGGGGGTTTTCCTGGCCATCCACCACGCCTTGCTGCAACGCCACGTAGAGTTCGGAGAACTTGATCTGCTGCGCGTCGGCCCCCATGGCCTGCATGATGTCCACCGTCACCGCATCGGGCGGGGTGCGCATCTTCAGGCCCTTCATGTCGGCGGGCGTCTTGATGGGACGCTTGCTGTTGGACATCTGGCGGATACCGTTGTCCCACAGGCCCAGCAGCACCATGCCCTTGGCCGCGGTCTTGTCGGCCAGTTCCTTGCCGATGGGGCCATCCATCACTGCCCAAGCCTTTTGCGCATCGGCGAACAGGAAGGGCATGCCCAGGGCGGCGTACTCGGGCACCACGGTGGACAAGGCGCCCTGGCTGTTGGCCGAGAAGTCCAGCGTGCCCGAACGCAGCGCCGTGATCATGGCGGCGTCGTCACCCAGCTGGGCCGAGTGCGCCACCTGCACTTCCACCCGGCCGTTGGTCTTGGCCTTCAGGGTTTCCGCAAACTTGACCGCCGCCAGGTGACGCGGGCTGTCCGGCGGGTTGCCGTGCGCCAGCGTGACCTTGACGGTCTGCGCCGCGGCGATGGAGCTGACTGCCAGCAAGGCCGAGGCCAGCAGGGTGCGGCGGATGAGGGCAAAGTGCTTCATGGTTTGTCTCCTGTTCTAGATATCGGTACCCGTGAATGCACTGATCAATGGATCAGCATGCCGCCGTTGACATCCAGCGTGACCCCGGTGCAGTACTTGGACAGGTCGCTGGCGAGGAAGACCACGCAGCCGGCCACGTCATTGGGCTCGCCGATGCGGGCCAGCGGGATGCCGTCCAGGATGCCCTGGCGCTTGTCTTCCGGGATCTTGCCCTTGTTGATGTCGGTGGCGATCAGGCCGGGGGTCACGCAGTTGACGCGGATGTTGTTGCCGCCGTATTCGCGCGCCATGGCACGGGCCAGGCCCAGCACGCCGGCCTTGGCGGCCGAGTAGTGCGGACCGCCCAGGATGCCGCCGCCGCGCTGTGCCGACACCGACGAGATGCAGACGATGGAGCCGCTGTTCTGCTCCAGCATGACCGGCAGCACCGCCTGGGAAGCGTACAGCGTGCCGCGCAGGCTCACGTCCAGGATGCGGTCGTAGTCGGCGCCGGTGATGTCCAGGAACTTGACTGGCTGGGTGATGCCGGCGTTGTTGACCAGGATGTCGATGCGGCCGTAGCGGGCCTTGATCTGGGCCACGGCGGCTTCGCAGGAAACCTTGTCGGTCACGTTGGCCACCAGGCCCAGGTGCTCGGCGCCCAGCAGGGCGGCGGCGGCCTGCGGGTTGGCCACCTCCAGGTCGAGGATCACCACCTTGGCGCCCTGCTCCGCCATCATGCGGGCGGTCGCAAAGCCCAGACCGTTCACGCCTGCGCCGCCAGTGATGACCGCAACTTTGTCCTTCAGCAACATCTGTGTCTCCTTTGAATGAATCGAAGTGAAGTGGATGAAGGCGATTCTGGAGCGAGGCAATGTTGATCGCAAACGATATAAACTCACGATTAATTTAATTAAATTCATGCTGCTTTGCAGCAAACAAAGGATAGTCAAGACCATGATCCCCCCACTGAGTGCCTTGCAGGCGTTCGAAGCGATTGCCCGCCGAAAAAGCTTTGCCCTGGCGGCCACCGAGCTGCACCTGACTCCCTCGGCCGTGAGCCACCAGGTGGCGAAGCTGGAGGGCTTGCTGGGCCTGCGTCTGTTCGAGCGTTCCTCCAGGGGGGTGGAGTTGACGCTCGCGGGGCAGACCTACCTGCAAAGGGTGGCCAGCGCGCTGGGCGCCATCAATTCCGCGACCGAGGACCTGCGTCACGGCGTGCAGGACACGCTGTACGTGCACTGCAGCCCCAGCTTTGCCAGCTTGTGGCTCATGCCGCGCATTGGCCGCTTCGCGAAGCGCTTTCCCGCCACGTCCCTGATGCTGTCGGCCTCGCACGTGCACTCGGTATTCCAGCTCGGCCTGGTGGACCTGGACATCCGCTACGGCATCCCCAACTGGCCCGACCTGGAGGTGGAGCCCATCTTCACCGAAAAGGTCATGCCCCTGGCCAGCCCGGAATTCATCCGCACCCACAGCCTGCGCGAGCCCGCCGACCTGATGCGTGTCCCGCTCATCCAGTCCAGCGTCAACGTCGCGCAATGGCCCGAATGGTTTGCCCGCTTCGAACCCCAGCAAAGGCCCGAGCGCATGGCCCTGCGTTTTGACCGGGCCATGATGAGCCTGGACGCCGCGGTGCAGTCTCTGGGCGTGGCCCTGGAAAGCGCCTCGCTGGGGCAGGTGCAAATCGACAGCGGGCGGCTGCAGCCCGTGTTCGAAGACGCGATGAGCCTGGAGGTGCAGGGCCATTTCCTGGTGTATCCGGCCCGGCATGCGTCCCGCCCCGAGGTGCGGCACTTCATCGACTGGCTGCGCGAGGAGGCGCAGCCCCGCCCTGCCGCACGGGCTTGACCGGACTTCGTCGCGGCAGAAAAAATGAAGGATATTCATCCATCCCTGAATAATCTTCGCTTGTATTCATGTTGCGGGGTCGAAAGAATGGCGACTTGTCCGTTCAACACCCAGGAGACAAGCGCTCTGGCCACCTGCCGGCAGCGCTGCAGAACATGCCTTCACACCCGCTGCAACCGCTGGCCCATGCCATCCGTTTCTTGTCCATCGATGCCATCGTGCGCGCCCAGGAGGGCCACCAGGGCGTGCCGCTGGGCATGGCCGAGATCGCCACCGCGCTGTACGCCCGCCACCTGAAGTTCAACCCCGCGCAACCCGACTGGTGGGACCGCGACCGGGTGGTGCTGTCCAACGGGCACGGCTCCATGCTGCTGTACGCCCTGCTGCACCTGACGGGTTACGAGCACATTTCACTGGAACAGATCCAGTCCTTCCGCGATCTGGGTTCGCGCTGCGAAGGCCACCCGGAACGGAACACGGCTGCCGGCATCGAAGTCACGACCGGCCCCCTGGGCCAGGGCATTGCCAACGCCTTTGGCATGGCCGTGGCCGAGGCCTACCTGAACGCCCGTTTTGGCGCTGAGCTGGTCAACCACCACACCTATGCGTTCGTGGGGGACGGCTGCCTGCAGGAAGGCGTGGGGCAGGAAATGATTTCCCTGGCCGGGCACCTGCGCTTGGGCAAGCTGATCCTGCTGTGGGACGACAACCAGATCACCGACGACGGCAGCACCTCGCTGTCGATCAGCGAGAACGTGGCCGAGCGCTTCCGCGTGGCGGGCTGGCATGTGGAAGAGGTGGACGGCCACGACATCGAGGCCGTGTCGGCCGCGCTGGCCAAGGCGCGCGCAGACGAGCGGCCGTCGATGCTCGCCTGCCGCACCATCATCGGCAAGGGCCTGCCGCGTGTGCAGGGGCAGCGCGGCGGCCACAGCGCGCGCCTGTTCGCCGAAGACGCACAGGCCGCGCGCGAACTGCTGCAGTGGCCGCATGGCCCGTTCGAGGTGCCCGCCGAGATCCTGGAACCCTGGCGCGCCGCCGGCCGGCGCAGCCAGGCCGAACATGCCGCCTGGCAAGCCCGGGTGGCGGCGCTGCCCGCCGCTGAACGCGACGAATTCGAGCGCGTGATGCGCGGCGAACTGCCGGCGGGCTGGCAGCAGGTGCTGCTGGACTACAAGCAGCGCGCCCTGCAGGCCCCGCCCGCACCGAGTGGCATCTTCATCTCGGCCGACATCAACGACCTGCTGGCCACCATGCTGCCCGAGCGCATGGTGGGCTGCGCCGACCTGGAAGCCCCCACCAGCCACAAGCGCGGCCTGCAGGCCTTCACCGCCGGCGACAAGTCAGGCGCCTATGTGCATTGCGGCGTGCGGGAACATGTCATGGGCTCGATGGCCAATGGCATGGCGGCCCACGGCGGCGTCCTGCCGCTGGCCGTCACCTATCTGGCGTTTTCCGACTACGAACGACCCGCCATGCGCATGGCCGCGCTGATGGGCCTGCCGGTCAAGTTTGTCTTCAGCCACGACTCGATCGGCATCGGCAAGAACGGGCCCACGCACCAGCCGGTGGAAATCCTGGCCTCGCTGCGCGCCATGCCCAACATGCTGGTCATGCGGCCGGCCGACGCGGTGGAAGCCGCCGAATGCTGGGCGGCGGCGCTGGAACACCAGTCGGGCCCGGTCAGCCTGGTGTTTGCGCGTCAGAGTCTGCCCCTGGTGCGCCACGAGCACACCGCGGACAACCTCAGCCAGCGCGGCGGCTATGTGCTGCAGGAGGCGGCTTGTGGCCCGCGCCAGGTCACGCTGCTGGCCACGGGATCCGAAGTGGCGCTGGCCGTGCAGGCGCGGACCCGGCTCGAAGCCGACGGCATCGGTGCCGCCGTGGTGTCGATGCCGTGCTGGGAACTGTTCGAGGCACAAGGCGCCGATTACCGCGAAAGCGTCCTGGGCTGCGGCGTGCGGGTGGCGGTGGAGGCCGCCTGCCGCATGGGCTGGGACGCCTACCTGGGCCCGCGTGGCAGCTTCGTCGGCATGAGCGGCTTTGGCGCCTCCGGGCCGGCCGACGCCCTGTACCGCCTGTTCGGCATCACGGCCGATACCGTGGTGGCGGAAGCACGCCGCCTGCTGGCCTGATCCACCAGAACACACATATACACCAATGAAAATCGTCTTCCTCGACCGCGACACCATTTCCGCGCAGACCAGCTTGCGCCAACCCGGCTTTGCCCACGAATGGGTGGAATACCCGCGCACGCGCCCTGAAGAGGTGGTGCAGCGCATGGCCGATGCCGACGTGGTGATCGTCAACAAGGTCAAGCTCAGCGCCGATGTGCTGGCACAAGCGCCGCGCCTGAAGCTGATCGCAGTCGCGGCCACCGGCACCGACAACATCGACCTGGCGACTTGTCAGCAGCGCGGCATCGTCGTCAGCAACGTGCGCAACTACGCGGTGCACACCGTGCCTGAGCACACATTTGCCCTGATGTTTGCCTTGCGCCGCAGCATCTGCGCCTATCGCGACGCCGTGCGTGCCGGTCGGTGGCAGGCGGCTGGCCAGTTCTGCTTCTTCGACTACCCCATCCGCGACCTCGCCGGCTCCACCCTGGGCGTGATAGGCGATGGCGCCCTGGGCCAGGCCGTGGCTGGCATCGGACGGGCCCTGGGCATGCGCGTGCTGATGTCCGCCCACAAGGGGCGAACGGGGCAAGGGCGGCTCTACACCCCCTTCGAGGAAACCCTGCGCCAGTCCGATATCCTGACCCTGCATTGCCCCCTGAACGCACACACCAGGCACATGATCGGAGCGCCGGAATTCGAGCAGATGGCGCGCCGGCCCCTGCTGATCAACACCGGGCGCGGCGGCCTGGTGGACGAGTCCGCCGTCGGGCCCGCCCTGCAGGCCGGACACATCAGCGGCGCGGCCTTCGATGTCACCAGCGTGGAGCCGCCGCCGCTCGACCACCCCTTCATGGCCTTGCTGGACCGGCCGGACTTCATCCTGACCCCGCACGTGGCCTGGGCCAGCGACGAGGCGGTGCAAGCCCTGGCGGATCAGGTCATCGACAACCTCGAGGCCTTCGTTGCCGGACGACCCGCCAACGTGGTGCCCGGCCCCGCTCCCGTGACGACGCGCCAGGCCTGAGCCGGGCGGGCGGCTCGCAACGAGCCGTCAGGCCGGTGCCGCCAGCCTGGCCGGAATCCAGCCGCGCAGGCTGTTGAGGAAGGCCAGTCCGGTCGCGCGCCGCAGGTCATCGACCTTCAGCACCGCTTCCTGCAGGCGGCCTTCACGCAGGGCCAGCTCACGCCCCACCCCGTCGAGCAGGCCGGCCGACAGCGCGGGCGTGAGCCATTCGCCGTCGAGCTGCAGCGCGACATTGCCGCGCGTGCACTCGGTCAGCTCGCCGCGCTCGTTCCACAGGATGGCGTCGAACACGCCGGGCTGCGTCGGCGCGGCCGCGTCGTAGTGCGCGCGGCGCGTGGTCTTGTAGCGCACGAATTCGCTCTGCGCGGCGTCGAAAGGCCGCTCGGCCAGCGCCAGCATGACCTCGGCCGGACTGGCCTCCATCGCGAAGGCCTGAACCTGTGCCCTGCCCTGCGCGTCGAGCAGCAGGCGCACGCGCCACAGGCCCTGCGGATGGCGGTCGGCCAGCTCGGCCAGGCTGACGCGCAGCGCGGACAAGTCCAGCGCATAGCCAAAGTGTCGAGCGGCGCGCTGCAGCCGCGCCAGGTGCTCTTCCTGGTGGCGCAGCACGCCGCCGTCCAGCGCCAGCGTCTCGAGCAGTTCGAACGGTTCGCTGGCGCGGTCGAGGAAGGCGCGCTTGTTGCGCCACTCCTGCCATTCGCCCTCGACCGACGCGCCCGAGGTGATGCCGCTGCCGATGCCGCAGCTCAAGGCCTGGCCCTGTGCCGTGACGGTGCGGATGGCGACGTTGAAGGTCGCGTGGCCGCCCGGGCGCACGATGCCGATCGCGCCGCAGTAGGCACCGCGCGGCCCCGGCTCGAGCTGGTGGATCAGGCGCATGGCTTGGACCTTGGGCGCGCCCGTGATCGAGCCGCAAGGAAACAGCGCCGTGAAGACGTCGACCAGCGTGGTGCCGGGACGGCTGTCGGCCGTCACGTCCGAGGTCATCTGCCAGACAGTCGGCAAGGCCTGCAGCGCGAACAGCTCCGGCACCTTGACCGAGTGCGGCAGCGCCACGCGCGACAGGTCGTTGCGGATCAGGTCGACGATCATCACGTTCTCGGCGCGCTCCTTCTCGGACGCACGCAGCGCCGCGGCACTGGCAGCGTCGAGCTCGGGCGTGGCGCCGCGCGCGGCCGTGCCCTTCATCGGGCGCACCAGCAGGCGCGCGCCGTCCCAGTCGAAGAACAGCTCGGGCGAGACCGACAGCAGCTGGCGCTCGCCCATGTCGAGCCAGGCCGAGTAGCCGCCCGGCTGCGCGCGGCGCAGCGCCGCGTACAGCGCCAGCGCGCTGCCCTGCAGCAGTTCGCCCTCGAGCTGGGCCGTGTGGTTGATCTGGTAGCAGTCGCCGGCGGCAATCGCGGCCTGGATGGTGTCGATGTCGCGCGCAAAGGCTTCGCGTTCAGGGCCTGTGCCCCAGCTGGCCTTGGCCGGCTGCTGCGCCGCTTCGGCCGCACCGGGCGGCAAAGCCTGATCCTGCGGCCAGGGCCGCGCGGCGTCGAAGACCGCGAACCAGGCCAGCGGGCCCTCGGCGACGTGCACCCGCAGCGCCGCGTCGAAGGCCGGAGCGGCCTCGTAGGCCAGGTAGCCCACGCACCAGCGCCCGGCTCGCGCCTCGGCCTGCACCTGCTCGAGCAGGGACAGGACTTGATCCGGTCGGTCGGCCTGCAGCACGCGCTGCGGCACGCCGAAGGCACAGCGCAGGCGCTCGCCCGGGCCGCCCTGCGGCAGCGCGAAGTCGATCAGCGCGGTGACGGCAGCCGCCGTCATGCCGCGCCGATGTGGGGCACCAGCGCGCCGGCGTCCTGGCCGGCCTTGTGCGCGGCGGTGAAGGCCAGCATGCGGTCGATCGGCTGGCGCGCGCGCGGGATCAGCCCGGGGTCGACGTGGATCTCGTTGAGGCCGGTCTCGAGCACGCGCACCACGCCCGCGAGGCTGTTCATCGCCATCCAGGGGCAGTGCGCGCAGCTCTTGCAGGTCGCGCTGTTGCCGGCGGTCGGCGCCTCGATGAAGGTCTTGCCCGGGTTCAGCGCGCGCAGCTTGTGCATCATGCCGTTGTCGGTCGCGACGATGAACTCCCTGGCGTCCATGGTCTTGGCCGCGTTGAGGATCGCCGAGGTCGAGCCGACCGCGTCGGCCAGCGCGACCACCTCGGCCGGGCTCTCGGGATGCACCAGCACCTTGGCGCCCGGGTGCTGCTTGATCAGTTCCTGCAGCTCGAAGGCCTTGAACTCGTCGTGCACGATGCACGAGCCCTGCCACATCAGCATGTCGGCGCCGGTCTCGCGCTGGATGTAGCCGCCCAGGTGCTTGTCGGGCGCCCACAGGATCTTGTGGCCCTTGTCCTTGAGCGCGCGCACGATCTCGAGCGCGCAGCTCGAGGTCACCAGCCAGTCCGACCTGGCCTTGACCGCCGCGCTGGTGTTGGCGTAGACGACCACGGTGCGGTCCGGATGCTGATCGCAGAAGGCCGCGAAGTCGTTCTCGGGACAGCCGAGGTCGAGCGAGCAGTTCGCGTCGAGGTCGGGCATCAGGATGGTCTTCTCGGGCGAGAGGATCTTGGCCGTCTCGCCCATGAAGCGCACGCCCGAGACCACCAGGGTCTGCGCCGCATGGTCGCGCCCGAAGCGCGCCATCTCGAGGCTGTCGCTCACGATACCGCCGGTTTCCTCGGCCAGGTCCTGCAGGTCGGGGTGCACGTAATAGTGAGACACCATGACCGCGTTCTTTTCCTTCAGCAGGCGGCGGATCCGGTCCTTGAGCGCGGCGCGCTCCTGCTGGCTCGGCTCCTCGGGCACGCGCGCCCAGGCATGCCGCGTCGTGCACGCGGGCTGTTCGTAATCCACCTCGATGACCTTGTCCATCTGCTCTTGCTTTCTCTAACCGATTCCTGCCGGCGACCAGTGGTCGCCGGCACCTCTTTCGGCCCGCCCTTGGATTTGCCAGCCGATCCAAGGCGCTATTGTCCCGCATGATGGATGCGCCTGCAGGGCGGCGCTCATGCCGAATTGGCAAGAGCCGCGGCCGGATCGACTAGACTTCCGGCTTCTAGGGACAGAACCACAGAGCAGACAAGAAATGAGCGACACCACAGCCAGCACTCCCTACGGCACGCTACCGGCGGCCTCGCCGCTGCCGCAGCGCAAGCCGGTCAGCCTGCCCCGGCTGCAGGAGATGCGAGAGCGCGGCGAGAAGATCACCATGCTGACCGCCTACGACGCCACCTTCGCGGCTGCGGCGGACAACGCCGGGGTCGAATGCCTGCTGGTGGGCGACTCGCTCGGCATGGTCTGCCAGGGCCTGTCCAGCACGGTCGGCGTCACGCTCGAGACCATGTGCTACCACACCGAAAGCGTCACGCGCGGCCTGCGCCGCGTGCAGGGCACCGCCTGGGTGGTGGCCGACCTGCCCTTCGGCAGCTACCACGAGTCCAGGGAACAGGCGATCCGCAGCGCCTCGGCGCTGATGCATGCGGGCGCGCACATGGTCAAGCTCGAAGGCGGCGGCTGGACCACCGAGACGGTCGCCTTCCTGGTCGAGCGCGGCATCCCGGTCTGCGCCCACCTGGGCCTGACCCCGCAGACCGTGCACGCCCTCGGCGGCTACCGGGTGCAGGGCCGCAGCGAGAGCGACGCACAGCGCCTCAAGCGCGAGGCGGCCGCGCTGCAGGACGCCGGCGCCAGCATGATGGTGCTCGAGATGGTGCCAGCCAACCTGGCCACCGAGCTCACGCCCGAGCTGCCGCGCTGCCACACCATAGGCATCGGTTCGGGCGACGGCACCGCCGGCCAGGTGCTGGTGATGCATGACATGCTCGGCATGGGCCTGGGCAAGACGCCGCGCTTCGTGCGCAACTTCATGGCCGGCCACGACAGCGTGCGCGACGCCATGGCCGCCTATGTCGCCGCCGTCAAGGACGGCAGCTTCCCCGACAACGCGTTGCACGCCTGGTAAGCGCCAGCGCCCCCGACAGCCCCCCTCACCCTCCCATGCAAGTCGTCCACACCATCGCCGAGCTGCGCCAGGCGCTCGCCCGCTTCGATGCGCCCGCCTTCGTGCCCACCATGGGCAACCTCCACAACGGCCACCTGACCCTGGTCCGCCACGCCAGGACGCTCGGCGACGTCACGGTCGCCAGCCTCTTCGTCAACCGGCTGCAGTTCCTGCCGCATGAGGACTTCGACAGCTATCCGCGCACGCTGGAAGCCGACTGCGCCAAGCTCGAATCGCAAGGCTGCGACATCGTGTTCGCGCCGTCCGAGCGCGAGCTCTATCCCGAGCCGCAGACCTTCAAGGTGCACGCGCCGGCCGCGCTCGGCGACATCCTCGAGGGCCATTTCCGCCCCGGCTTCTTCACCGGCGTCAGCACCGTGGTGATGAAGCTGTTCCAGATCGTGTTTGCCCAGGCCAAGGGCGAGCGCCACGCGGTGTTCGGCAAGAAGGACTACCAGCAGCTGATGGTGATCCGCCAGCTGGTGCGCCAGTTCGCGCTGCCCGTGACGGTGCACGGCGTCGACACCGAGCGCGCCGCCAGCGGCCTGGCCCTGAGCTCGCGCAACGGCTACCTGTCGGAGGCCGAGCGCGAAGAAGCCCGGCAGCTCTCGCTCGCGCTCAAGGGCCTGATCGCGGCCGTGCTCGGCGGCGAGCACAACCTGGCCGCACTCGAGCAGCACGCGATGCAGGCGCTGGCCGCGCGCGGCTGGCAGCCCGACTACCTGACGGTGCGCCGCCGCGCCGACCTGCAGACGCCGCAGGGCCACGAGTTCCAGCCCGGCGAGCTGGTCGCGCTGGGCGCGGCGCGCCTGGGCAGCACGCGGCTGATCGACAACCTCGAGTTTTGAGCCCCGCCGCCGGAGCGCCACAACGACAAAGGCCCGCACGCAGCAGGCCTTTTCAGTTTCCAGGGGCTGACAGGATCAGCGCATCTCGGCCACCGGGTCGCGCGCCATCAGCACCGCGACCGCCTCGGCCGGCTGCAGCCGGCCCTCGAGCAGATCGACCACGGCCTGCGTGATCGGCATGTCGACGTCGAGCGAGCGCGCCCGCTGCGCGACGGTCTGGGCACTGTAGACCCCCTCGGCGACATGGCCGAGCGAATCCACCGCCTGCCGCAGCGTCAGCCCCCTGGCCAGCAGCAGGCCGACCTGGCGGTTGCGGCTGAGGTCGCCGGTGGCGGTCAGTACCAGGTCGCCCAGGCCGCTCAGGCCCATGAAGGTCTCGGCCCTGGCGCCCAGCGCCAGGCCCAGGCGCGCCATCTCGGCCAGGCCGCGCGTGATCAGCGCGGCGCGCGCGTTGAGTCCGAGGTCCAGCCCGTCGCACAGGCCGGTGGCGATCGCCATCACGTTCTTGACCGCGCCGCCGACCTCGACGCCGACCAGGTCGTCGTTGGCGTAGACGCGCAGCGCCGGGCCGTGGAAGGTCTGGACCAGGCGCTCGCGCACCTCGGCGCTGTCGCTGGCCGCGACCAGGGCGGTCGGACGGCCGCGCGCCACTTCCTGGGCGAAGCTCGGCCCGCTCAAGGCTCCGGCCGCCAGGCCGGGCGCGACCTCGGCGCAGATCTCATGGCCCAGCAGGCCGACGCCGGTGCCTGCGGGACGCTCGAAACCCTTGCAGAGCCAGACCACGGGCGCCGCGCTGTCGCGCAGCAGCCCGAGCATGCCGCGCAGCGCGGCCATCGGGGTGGCGACGACGATCAGGTCCTGGCCGGCGAGCTGGCGCGGCAGTTCCGCGGCCGCGCCGTCCGTCACCTGCAGCCTGGCGGGAAACGCCAGCCCGGGCAGGTAACGCGCGTTCTCGCGCTGCGTCCGCATCTGCGCGGCCTGCGCGGCGTCGCGCGCCCACAGCCTCACCTCGTGCGAATTGCCGTTGCCGGCGGCGGCCATCGCGAGCGCCGTCCCCCAGGCGCCCGCGCCCAGCACCGTGATCTTCATGCCGACTGCTTCCGCCCCGACTGTGCTGCCCTGGCGCGCTTACTGGGCGCCAGCAGCTTGCTGCTGCTGCGCCAGTTGCTGCTGTTCGTACATGGCCTGGAAGTTGACTTCGGCCAGGTGCACGGGCGGGAAGCCGGCGCGGCTGATGGTGTCGGCCACGTTGCCGCGCAGGTAGGGATAGACGATCTGCGGACAGGCGATGCCCATGACCGGGGCCATCTGCTCGGCCGGCAGGTTGCGGATCTCGAAGATGCCGGCCTGCTTGACCTCGACCAGGAACACGGTCTTGTCCTGGATCTTGGTCTGCACGGTCGCGGTCACGCTGACCTCGAAGATGCCGTCGGCCACCTGCTCGGCGCCGACACCGAGCTGGATGTCGACCGAAGGCTGCTCCTGCGACAGCAGGATGGCGGGCGAATTGGGCTGCTCCAGCGAAGCCTCCTTCATGTAGACGCGCTGGATCTGGAACACGGGATTCTGTTGCTCGGACATTTTGTCTCTCTGATTGGCGGTGGTGTGAACAGGGTCAAAACAAAGCCCGCCGCGGCGTCTGCCTCAGCGGGCCCATCGCTTGCCATTATGCCGGCAAGAAGCCGCTGCGCCCGCGCTCCCGACGCCGCGTGGCGCGTTCGGCGCCATGCCGCCGCTCAGGCGGCCAGCAGCGCCTGCAGCCCGCCGCGCTCGTCGAGCGCGTGCAGGTCGTCGCAGCCGCCGACATGCCGGCCGTCGATGAAGATCTGCGGCACGCTGGTGCGCCCGACCAGCTGCGCCATGGCGGCGCGCACCTCGGGCCTGCCGTCGACGCGGACCTCCTCCCAGTCGTCCACGCCGCGCGCGCGCAGCAGCGACTTGGCGCGGTGGCAGTAGGGACAGGTGTCGCTGCTGTAGATCTTGACATGTGCCATGGTCCGCCCCCTCAGGCTTTCTCGACCGGCAGGCTGGCCTCGCGCCAGGCCTTCAGGCCGCCCTGCAGCGAAGCGGCCTTCTCATAGCCCAGCTTCTTGGCGACGGCGACCGCGCGGCCCGAGCGCATGCCCGAGGCGCAGACCAGGATCACGGGCAGCGCCTTGTTCTTGACCACGCCCGGCAACTTGGCCTCGAGCTCGGCCAGCGGGATGTGGCGCGCGCCCGCCACGTGGCCCGCGGCGAACTCGTCCGCGCTGCAGACGTCGACCACCACCGCCTTCTCGCGGTTGATGAGCTGCACCGCATCGGTCGGCGCCAGCCCGCCCGACATCGCGCCACCCTTCACGAGCGGCCAGACCAGCAGGCCACCAGAGACCAGCGCAATCGCCACCAACATCCAGTTATCTATCAAGAACGTCACTATCAGGCCCTTTCCAAAGAGGCCCATATTCTAAAATGCCCGCTTTCCCCTTGCTCTGACATCGACCATGCACAAACTTGTCCTGATCCGCCACGGCGAATCCACCTGGAACCTGGAAAACCGCTTCACCGGCTGGACCGACGTCGACCTGACCCCGACCGGCGTGTCGCAGGCAATGTCGGCCGGCAAGCTGCTCAAGGCCGAGGGCTGGGATTTCGACCTGTGCTACACCTCGGTGCTCAAGCGTGCCATCCACACCCTGTGGTACACGCTCGACGAGATGGACCGCACCTGGCTGCCGGTGATCAAGGACTACCGCCTCAACGAGCGCCACTACGGCGCGCTGCAGGGCCTCAACAAGGCCGACATGGCCAAGCAGTACGGCGACGCCCAGGTCCTGGTCTGGCGCCGCAGCTACGACACCCCGCCGCCGGCGCTCGAGGCCGACGACCCGCGCGGCCAGCGCGCCGACCGCCGCTACGCGGCCCTGGCAGCCGAGCAGATCCCGCTGACCGAGTGCCTCAAGGACACCGTCGCGCGCGTCGTGCCCTACTGGGAACAGACCATCGCCCCGAGCATCCAGTCGGGCCAGCGCGTGCTGATCGCGGCGCACGGCAACTCGATCCGCGCCCTGATCAAGCACCTCGACGGCATCTCCGACGCCGACATCGTCAACCTCAACATTCCCAACGGCATCCCGCTGGTGTACGAGTTCGACGACGACATGAAGCCGCTGCGCCGCTACTACCTCGGCGACGCCGAGGCCGCCGCCGCCGCTGCCGCCGCGGTGGCGAACCAGGGCAAGGCCTGAGATTCATCCGTTTTTTACGGAACCTGAAAGCGCCGCCGCCTGTCAAAAGGTATAGTGTTCGTGCGGCGCGTTGGGAGCCGACGGAGGGGATGATTAGATGGGGCAGAAACTCAGGATCGCAGGCTGGGTAGCGATCGGCGCGGTGGCCGGCGCCTTGACCACGGTGCAACTGCAGGCGGTCGCGCGCGGCGCTCTGGCGCCGCTGCCGCTGGAGGAACTGCAGCAGCTCGCTGCCGTCTTCAGCATGGTCAAGAGCGACTATGTCGAGCCGGTCGACGAGAAGAAGCTCATCACCGACGCGATCTCGGGCATGGTCGCCAGCCTGGACCCGCATTCCCAGTATTTCGACAAGAAGTCCTTCAAGGAATTCCGCGAAGGCACGTCGGGCCGCTTCGTCGGCGTCGGCATCGAGATCACGATGGAGGACGGCCTGGTCAAGGTCGTCTCGCCGATCGAGGGTTCGCCCGCCTACCGCGCCGGCCTCAAGACCAACGACCTGATCACCAAGATCGACGACACGCCGGTCAAGGGCCTGACGATCAACGACGCCGTCAAGCGCATGCGCGGCGAACCCAACACCAAGGTGCAGCTGACGATCTTCCGCAAGGATGAGGGCCGCACCTTCCCGGTCACGATCACGCGCGAGGAAATCAAGACCCAGAGCGTCAAGGCCAGGCTGCTCGAGCCGGGCTACGCCTGGGTGCGGATCTCGCAGTTCCAGGAGCGCACCGTCGATGACTTCGCGCGCAAGCTCGAGGAAATCGCCAGGGAAGAACCCCGGCTCAAGGGCCTGGTGCTGGACCTGCGCAACGATCCGGGCGGCCTGCTCGACGCCGCGGTCGCGATCTCGACCGCCTTCCTGCCCGACAACGCCGTCGTGGTCAGCACCAACGGCCAGCTGGAAGAGAGCAAGTCGGTCTACAAGGCCGCGCCCGAGTTCTACCTGCGCCGCGGCGGCAGCGACCCGGTGCGGCACCTGACCGAGGCCACCCGCGGCGTGCTCAAGCAGATCCCGCTCGTCGTGCTGGTCAACGAAGGCTCGGCCTCGGCCAGCGAGATCGTCGCCGGCGCGCTGCAGGACCACAAGCGCGCGGCCATCATGGGCGGACAGACCTTCGGCAAGGGTTCGGTGCAGACGGTGCGCCCGCTCGGCCCCGACACCGGACTCAAGATCACCACGGCGCGCTACTACACACCCAGCGGGCGCTCGATCCAGGCCAAGGGCATAGTGCCCGACGTGATGGTCGACGAGAGCGAGGAAGGCAACCTGTTCTCGGCGCTGCGCACGCGCGAGGCCGACCTCGAGAAGCACCTGGGCAATGGCCAGAACGACGGCAAGACCCCGAGCGAGTCCGACAAGGCCGCCGAGAAGCAGCGCGAGAAGGAGCGCGAGGCCGCGCGCCAGCGCCTCGAGGAGGAAGCCAAGAAGAACCCGGGCGGCCGGGTGCTGCCGGAGTTCGGCTCCGACAAGGACTTCCCGCTGCAGCAGGCGCTCAACCGCCTCAAGGGCAAGCCGGTGCTGGTCAGCAAGACGCAGACCGTGCGCCCGGAAGCCAAGGCCGAGAACTGAACCCGGCGGCGCAATCGCGCCGCTCCCCTGATGAACGATGAACAACTGCTGCGCTACTCGCGCCACATCCTGCTCGACGAGCTCGGCATCGAGGGCCAGGAGCGGCTGCTGGGCGCGCATGCGGTCGTCGTCGGCGCCGGCGGACTCGGCTCGCCGGTCGCGCTCTACCTGGCCAGCGCCGGGGTCGGGCACATCACCCTGGTCGACCATGACCAGGTCGACGCCACCAACCTGCAGCGCCAGATCGCGCACAACCTGGAGCGCGTCGGTCGCCCGAAGGCGGAATCGGCGCGCGCCGCGATGCACGCGATCAATCCCGAGATCCGCATCGACACGCTGCTGCAGCGTGCCGACGACGCCCTGCTCGAGCGCCTGCTGCCCGGCGCGCAGGTCGTGCTCGACTGCACCGACAACTTCGCGACCCGGCACCTGATCAACCGCGCCAGCGTCAGGCAGCGCGTGCCGCTGGTGTCGGGCGCGGGCATACGCTTCGACGGCCAGCTCTCGGTCTACGACCCGCGTGACGCCGACAGCCCCTGCTACGCCTGCGTCTTTCCCGAGACCGACGGCCTCGAGGAGACGCGCTGTGCCACCATGGGCGTGTTCGCCCCGCTGGTCGGCATCATAGGCACGATGCAGGCGGCCGAGGCGCTCAAGATCCTGTGCGGCATGGGCTCGCAGCTGGTCGGCAAGCTGGTCATGCTGGACGGGCGCGGCATGGACTTCCACACCATCCGGCTCGCACGCAACCCGGACTGCGCGGTCTGCGGCGGCGCGCACTGAGGCACCCCGCCGGCCAGAGGCACGATCCAGCGCCCGCTGCTCGATCAGACCGTGACGATCCAGCCTTCGAGTGGATCGAACTCCGGCAGGCCCCAGCACGCATGGCCCTGCTCGTGCTGGCGCAGCGCCCAGGCCGCCTGCAGCAAGCACAGCACCGCATCGAGCCGGTCGCCGCTGGCGTCGGCCGCGAGCTCGTCGTGCTGGGCATGGCTGAGCTTCAGGCGCAGCTCGGCCGCGCGCAGCAACGGCGCCTGGCCGGTCTCGAGCGCGGCCAGCAGGTCCTTGCGCGCCAGCAGGCGCTCGGGCGTCTGCCTGGCGCGCTCGTCGCTCTTGTAGCTGCGTGAGCCCAGCACCGAGCGCGCCAGCAGCCCCGGATAGGACTCAAGCGCGACGCGCGCCGGATCGGCCGCATGCAGGCCAGGCAGCGAGACACCGGCGTCGAGCAGCAGCTGCACGCCCGCGTGCAGCATCAGGGCCACCGGCGGATTGACCCACCTCATGCTCGGGCTGGAGCCGGCGGGTCGGTCGGCAGCGCGGTGCGCGAACTTGGCGCCGGACGGCCGCGCGGCGCAGAAGGCGGCGAAGCGCGCACGGATCTCGTCGCGGCCCAGCGCAGCGTAGTGGCGCATGCAGGCCAGCCAGTCGGTCGGCCAGCCCAGGGCCTCGACCAGCTCGCGCGGCAGGCCGAAAGGCAGGTCGAAGCCGCCGACCCAGGCGCCCGGCTCAGCCAGGCGCGCGCCGAAGGCTGCCAGCGTGTCGAAGGTCTCGATCCGCTCCAGCAGCACGCGCCCGGCCGTGACACGACCGACGGCCAGCACGACGGGCTTGCGCCGGCTGGGGGCGCTGCTGAAGTCGCAGCCCCAGAGCTCGATGCTCACTCGGTGCTCACGCGGACACGGCTGCCGCCTCAGACCCGGCCGATGATGGACGCGGTCGCCATCAGCTCCTCGAGCAGTGACAGCGAGACCCGGCCCGAGACCGAGTAGGGATCGAACTCGGGGCGCTCGGAGTACTTCAGCACGATCGAGGTGTTGAGCTTGCCGAGGTTGACCTGGCCCATGGTCCAGCCGCCGAAGCGCCGCTCGCTGATCTCCTCGTAGTGGAGCAGCTCGACGTCGGTGTGGCGCGAGTCCTCGATGATCTGCTGGTAGAGCCGGTTGACCGCCGAGCGACCGCCCTCGATCGCCTGCACGAAGATGCCGCCGCCGTAGCACAGGATGCCGGTGATGCCGTTGTGCAGGTTGTGCTGGCGCGCGGACGCCAGGATCGCATGGATGGTTTCGGCGCATTCAGGCTGCACCGCGCGGCTCACGTACAACAGTCTCACCAGCATCTTCAGCTCCTACGGGGAATCAGTGACAGGAATTCGCGCCTCAGGTCGCTGTCCTTGAGGAAGACGCCGCGCATGACCGAGTTGATCATCTTGCTGTCCATGTCCTTGACGCCGCGCCAGGCCATGCAGTAGTGGCTGGCCTCCATCACGAGGGCCAGGCCGTCGGGCTGGGTCTTTTCCTGGATCAGGTCGGCGAGCTGCACCACGGCCTCCTCCTGGATCTGCGGCCGACCCATGATCCACTCGGCCAGGCGCGCGTACTTCGACAGACCGATCACGTTGGTGTGCTCGTTGGGCATCACGCCGATCCAGAGCTTGCCGATCACCGGGCAGAAATGGTGGCTGCAGGCGCTGCGCACCGTGATCGGCCCCACGATCATGAGTTCGTTCAGGTGCTCGGCGTTCGGGAACTCGGTGATCGACGGCGCCTTGACGTAGCGGCCGGCGAACACCTCCTTGAGGTACATCTTGGCCACGCGGCGCGCGGTGTCGCCGGTGTTGTGGTCGTTGTCGGTGTCGATCACCATGCTGTCGAGCACGCCGCGCATCTTCTCCGCGACCTCATCGAGCAGGCGCTCGAGCTCGCCCGGCTCGATGAAGTCGGCGATGTTGTCGTTGGAGTGGAAGCGCTGCTGGGCCGCCTTGAGGCGTTCGCGGATCTTGACGGAGACGGGGATTCCCTCGTCCGGATGAGAGTCGGTCATGGCATCTTGCACTTTCATGAGCATCTCGGCATGCTAACACCGCAGCCGGCATCCCTGCGCTGCCGAGGGGCGCGGAGCTGCCGGCTCAGCTCAGTAGCGGTGCCCGAGCAGGAACAGGGTGGCGCGCATGATGCCGAAGGCCAGGCGGTCGAACAGGCGCTGGTGCCAGGGCCGCAGGCGCAGGCGCTCGAAGTCGACGCGCTCGCCCGCCGTGCGCAGCAGGTGGTCGAGCCGCTCGTGCAGATTGCGCGCGAAGGCGCGGTCGGTCGTCACGACGTTGGCCTCGCGCGCGAGCAGCAGGCTCAGCGGGTCGAGATTGGTCGATCCCACGGTGGCCCAGGCCTGGTCTATCACCGCCACCTTGGCGTGCAGCGCGCTGGGCGCGTATTCGTGCACCTCGATGCCGGTGCGCAGCAGCCAGTAGTAGACCGGCCGGGCGGCGTGGTATTGCAGGAAATGCTCGTAGCGGCCCTGCAGCAGCAGGCGCACGCGCACGCCGCGTGCGGCCGCCAGCGTCAGCGCGCGGCGCAGCCGCCGGCCGGGGATGAAGTAGGCGTTGGCGATCACGATCTCGCGCCGCGCCAGGGCGATCGCCCTCAGGTAGGCGCGCTCGATGTCGTGGCGGTGGCGCAGGTTGTCGCGCAGCAGCAGGGCCGCGGGCTGCGGCTGGCGGCCAGCCGGCTCGGACCCGAAATGGTGCGCCGCCAACGCCGGCAGGCCGGCGCGCAGCGCGCGCCAGGCGGCCCGGAACTCGTGCTGGCGCGCCTGCGTCAGCGCCAGCATCCGCCACCAGAGCTGCTCCATGGCCTCGAGCATGTCGGCCACCAGCGGCCCGCTGACCTGCAGCGCGAAGTCCAGCCGCGGCTCGGCCAGCCGGCCCAGCGCAGTGTCGTCGAGGTCGTCGATCAGGTTGATGCCGCCACAGAAGCCAATGACACCGTCGACCACGCAGAGCTTGCGGTGCAGCCGGCGCCAGCGGCTCGGTATCAGCAGGCCCACATGTCCCAGCGGCGCGTAGACGCGGCACTGCACGCCCGCGCGCTCCAGCCGGCGCAGCCAGCCGCGCGGCAGCGCCGGCGTGCCGACGCCGTCGACCACCAGCCGCACCGCGACGCCGCGGCCGGCGGCGCGCTCCATCGCCTCGGCCAGCTGCAGCGTGCCGCCGGCGAACGCCAGGATGTAGGTCTCGACGTGCACCAGGTGCTGCGCCCGCTCGATCGCCCGCGCCATGGCCGGAAACAGCTGCGCGCCGCCCTCGAGCAGGCGCAGGTGGTGACCGCCGCGCAGCGCAGCCTTCATGCCCGCCCCGTGGAGCCACCCTTCATGCGTAGGCCAGCTCGGCGATCAGCGGCAGGTGGTCCGACAGGCGCGCCCACTGCGGCCCGTGCGGCACATGGGCCGACAGCGTACGCAGGCCGCGCGCGTAGATGCGGTCCAGGTGCAGCAGCGGCAGCCGCGCCGGATAGGTCGCGTGCCGGATGCCCTCGAAGGTATGCAAGCCCAGGGCCGCCATGGCCTGGTGCAGGCGCTGGCCCCAGTCGTTGAAGTCGCCCGCCACCACCAGCGCCTCGTCCGGCGGCACCTCGCGCGCGACGAAGGCACCGAGCTGCTGCACCTGGCGCTCGCGGCTGGCGTGAATCAGCCCCAGGTGCACCACCACCACGTGCAGCGGCCGTTCGTGCACCTGCAGGCACACATGCAGCAGGCCGCGCTGCTCGAAGCGGTGGTCGGAGACGTCGTGGTGCCCGTGCCCCTGCACCGGCCAGCGCGCCAGCAGCGCGTTGCCGTGCTCGCCATCCCGGGTGACCGCATTGGTGCGATAGACCGCCTCGTAGCCGGGCGGCGCCAGATAGCGCGCCTGCCCGACCTCGGGCCAGTGCGCGAAGTGGCGCTGCATCTTGCGGTTGAAGCCGCGCACCTCTTGCAGGCAGACGATGTCGGCATCGAAACCCTGGACCGCCTGCATCAGGTTGTGGATTTCCAGGCGCCGGGCCGGCCCCAGGCCCTGCACCCCCTTGTGGATGTTGTAGGTGACGACACGCAACGTGGCCATGGCGGTCATCATGCCACGCTAGCTCCGGTTTGTGGCGCAGTCCGACAGGCGCGGCAGCCACAGGATGGCCTCGGCATTGGAGGGCGAGAAGCAGCGCCCGGCCGCCTCGCGCCAGGGCAGCCAGACCAGGTCGGTGTGCTCGCGCGGGCTCAGCCGCACCGGCACCCCGGCGGGCACGCACAGGCCGAAGACGCGTTCGCGGTTGTGCGTCACGCCCGGCGCGTAGCGATGGCGCCAGCCGGGATAGATCTCGTAGACGTTCTCCAGCTCCCAGTCGCGCAGGCGGCAGCCGGCGGCGGCGGCATCCAGCCCGGTTTCCTCCCAGACCTCGCGTGCCGCGGTCGCCGCCCAGGACTCTTCGGCGCTGTCGCGCGATCCGGTGACCGACTGCCAGAAGCCCGGCGCGTCGGCGCGCTCGATCAGCAGCACCTCGAGCGCCGCGGTATGAATGACGACGAGGACCGACTCGGGGCGCTTCCAGCTTTGTGCCATGGCAAGCATGCTAGCGCGCCGCGCGTTCCGGCGGAGACCGTAAAATGCGAGATTACGGCCAGATGTCATGAGGCGTCGGCCCTGAACTTCACCCACAGACAAAGGTTAACGAAGATGTCCGCAACCCCCTCGATGGCCGACCGCGACGGCAAAATCTGGATGGACGGCCAGATGGTCGAATGGCGCGATGCCAAGATCCACATCCTGACCCACACCATGCACTATGGTTGCGGCGCATTCGAGGGCGTGCGCGCCTACAACACGGTCAACGGCCCGGCCATCTTCCGCCTCGAGGAACACACCGAGCGCCTGCTCAACAGCGCCAAGATCCTGCGCATGAAGGTGCCCTTCAGCAAGGAGCAGCTCAACCAGGCGCAGCTCGACGTGATCCGCGAGAACAAGCTCGAGAGCGGCTACATCCGCCCGCTGATCTGGATCGGCGACCAGAAGCTCGGCGTCAGCCCCAAGGGCAACACCATCCACGCCATGGTCGCGGCCTGGGCCTGGGGCGCCTACCTGGGCGAGGAAGGCATGAAGCGCGGCATCCGCGTCAAGACCTCGAGCTACACCCGCCACCACGTCAACATCACGATGACGCAGGCCAAGGCGGTCAGCAACTACACCAACTCGATCCTGGCCAACACCGAGGCCACCGACGAGGGCTACGACGAGGCGTTGCTGCTCGACGCCTCCGGCTTCGTCTCCGAGGGCGCGGGCGAAAACATCTTCGTGATCAAGAACGGCGTGATCTACACCCCCGACCTGTCGGCCGGCGCGCTCAACGGCATCACCCGCGACGAGGTCTACATCGCCGACGAGGCCTTCTTCACCGGCACCGCGGCCGAAGTCACCCCGATCCGCGAGCTCGACCGCATCGAGATCGGCGCCGGCAGCCGCGGCCCGATCACCGAGAAGATCCAGAGCGCCTTCTTCGACATCGTCAACGGCCGCAACCCGAAGTACGCCCACTGGCTGACCAAGGTCTGAGCAGGAGCCCCACGATGAGCAAGGTGATCGAACTCGCAGCGAAGGATCTCAACGGCCATGGCGGCGTCTTCTGCCCCAGCCCCAAGGCCGACATGAAGCTGTGGAACAGCCATCCGCGCGTCTTCCTCGACGTCGCGCGCACCGGCTCGGCCAAGTGCCCCTACTGCGGCACGGTCTATCAGCTCAAGGCCGGCGAGACGGTCGGCCACGGCCACTGAGCCCATCTCCGCCCCCGCCCTGGCGCGGGCCGCGGACTGCAGGAAGGCGCAGCCATTGGCTGCGCCTTTTTTCTGCCGGCGCGGCGGCACGACCTCAGACGCGCTCGAGGATGCCGGCCGCGCCCTGCCCCATGCCCACGCACATGGTGACCATGCCGTAGCGCAGCTGGCGCCGGCGCAGCGCATGCACCACGGTCGCGGCGCGGATCGCGCCGGTGGCGCCCAGCGGATGGCCGAGCGCGATCGCGCCGCCCAGCGGGTTGACGCGCTGCGGATCCAGGCCCAGCGTGCGGATCACCGCCAGCGACTGCGCCGCGAAGGCCTCGTTGAGCTCGATCCAGTCCAGTTCGTCCAGCCGCAGGCCCGCCAGCGCCAGCGCGGCCGGCACCGCCTCGACCGGCCCCATGCCCATGATGTGCGGCGGCACGCCGCGCGCCGCGAAGCTCACCCAGCGCGCCAGCGGCGTCAGGCCGAAGCGGCGCACGGCCGCCTCGCTGGCCAGCACCAGGGCCCCGGCGCCGTCCGAGGTCTGCGAACTGTTGCCCGCCGTCACGCTGCCGAGTCCGGTCGGGCTGAGGTCGGGCCGGCGCGGCGTGGCGAAGGCCGGCTTGAGCCGGGCCAGCCCCTCGAGCGAGGTGTCGGCGCGCGGGCCTTCGTCCAGGCTCACGGTGCGGCGCGTGACGGCGACCTCGGCCGTCTCCAGGTCGACGCGGCGCTCGAGCACCTCGACCGGCGTGATCTCGGCGGCGAACTCGCCGCCGGCCTGCGCCTGCAGCGCGCGCTGGTGCGACTGCAGCGCGAAGGCATCCTGGTCGGCGCGGCTGACGCCCCACTGCTGCGCCACCCGTTCCGCCGTCAGCCCCATGCCGTAGGCGATGCCGTAGTCCTCGACCCGCTCGGTGTTGCCGAACAGCGCGGGCGACAGGCTGGGGCTGTTGCCCATCATGGGCACCAGGCTCATGCTCTCGACGCCGGCGGCGATCATCACCTCGGCCTCGCCAACCCGGATGCGGTCGGCTGCGATCTGCAGCGCGCTCAGGCCCGAGGCGCAGAAGCGGTTGACCGTGATGCCGCCGACCGATTTCGGCAAGCCGGCGAGCACGGCAGCGATGCGCGCGACGTTGAGGCCCTGCTGGGCCTCGGGCATGGCGCAGCCGCACACCACGTCCTCGACCGCGGCCGGGTCCAGCCCGGGCGCCTGCGCCAGCGCCGCGCGCAGCACGGTCGCCAGCAGATCGTCGGGCCGGGTCTGGCGAAAGCAGCCCTTGTGCGACTTGCCTATCGGCGCGCGCGTGGCGGCCACGATGTAGGCGTCCTGCAGCTTCTTCATGTCGGCTCCGCTTCAGTTGCGCAGTGGCTTGCCGGTGGACAGCATGGCCAGGATGCGATCCTGGGTCTTGGGATGGACGACGAGCGAGCAGAAGGCACGCCGCTCCAGCGTCATGAGGTATTCCTCGCTCACCAGCGTGCCGGCCTCGACCTCGCCGCCGCTCAGCACCTCGGCGATCAGGCTGGCGATGTGGCAGTCGTGCCGGCTGATCTGGCCGCCGTCGCGCAGGTTGAGCAGCTGGCCCAGGATGGTCGCCCGGGCCGAGCGCCCCGCCACCGGGAACAGGCGCTTCGGCGGCGGGCGGTAGCCCGCTTGCTGCATGGCGCGCGCCTGCTGCAGCGCCACGTGGAGCAGCTCGTCCGCGTGCGGCACGACCAGGTCGCTCTCGAGCAGGTAGCCGAGCTGGCGTGCCTCCAGCGCGCTGGCGCTCACGGTCGCCATGGCGGCGGCCTTGAAGCCCTCGCTCAGGAAGGGCAGCAGATCGCCGCCGCTGGACAGGCGCGCGTTCTCGGCGGCACGGCGCGCGATGCAGGTCAGGCCGCCCGCGCCCGGCACCAGGCCGACGCCGACCTCGACCAGGCCGATGTAGCTCTCGAGGTGCGCGACGCGGCGCGCGCAATGCAGCGCCAGCTCGCAGCCGCCGCCCAGCGCCAGGCCGCGGATCGCCGCGACCACCGGCACCTGGGCGTAGCGGATCCTGAGCATGACCCGCTGCAGCTCGGCCTCCAGCGCCTCGAGCGCGGGCACGCCGCCCTGCATCAGCGCCGGCAGCATGGCCTGCAGGTCGGCGCCGGCGCTGAAGGGCTCGTCGCCCGACCAGATCACCAGGCCATCGAACTCCCGCTCGGCCAGCTCGACCGCCTGCGCCAGCCCGCGCGCCACCTGCGGGCCGATCGCGTGCATCTTGGTCTTGAGGCTGGCCACGAGCACGCCGTCGAGGCCATCGCGCTCCAGCGTCCAGAGCCGGATCGCCTCGTCCTCGTGCAGGGTGTGGCCGGCGGTCTCGAAGCGTTCGCCGGCCTCGCCCGGCAGGCGCAGGGGAAAGAGCTGGCGCTGCAGCACCGGCAGCTCGCGCCGGGGCTCGAAGGCGCCGCTGGACGGATTCCAGGAGCCCTCGGGCTGGTGCACGCCGCCGCGCTCGGCCACCGGCCCGCTGAACACCCAGTCCGGCAGCGGCGCGCGGCACAGCGCCAGCCCGGCGTCGATGTCCTGCTGCACCATGCGCGCGACCTCCAGCCAGCCGGCCTCCTGCCAGAGCTCGAACGGCCCCTGCTGCATGCCGAAGCCCCAGCGCATGGCCAGTTCGACCTCGCGCGCCGTGTCGGCAATGGCGGCCAGCTGCACCGCCGCGTAGTGGAAGCTGTTGCGCAGCACCGCCCACAGGAAGCGTCCCTGCGGCCCCTCGGCATCGCGCAGCAGCCGCAGCCGCTCGGGCGCCGGCCGCCTGAGCATGCGCCCGTAGACCTCGTCGCCCTTCTGGCCGGCTGGCACGTAGTCGCCCTGCTCTGCGTCGAAGCGCAGCAGCTCGCGCCCGTCCTTGCGGTAGAAGCCGGCGCCGCTCTTCTGGCCCAGCCGGCCGGCGGCGATCAGGGTCTCGAGCACGGGTGGGGTGCGGTAGCTGGCGTAGAAGGGGTCGCTTGCTTCGTCGAGCTTGTCCTGCAGCGTGCGGATCACGTGCGCCAGCGTGTCCAGGCCCACCACGTCGGCGGTGCGGAAGGTGCCGCTGCTGGCACGGCCCAGGCGCTTGCCGGTCAGGTCGTCGACCACGTCGTAGCCCAGGCCGTGGCGCTCGGCCTCGGTCACGACCGAGAGCAGGCCCGCCACGCCGATGCGGTTGGCGATGAAGTTGGGCGTGTCGCGCGCGCGCACCACGCCCTTGCCCAGCGTCGTGGTCGCGAAGGCTTCCAGGCGGTCCAGCACCTGGGGGGCGGTGGCGGGCGCTGGGATCAGCTCGAGCAGCCGCATGTAGCGCGGCGGGTTGAAGAAATGGATGCCGCAAAAGCACGGCTGCAGCGGCGGCGGCAGGACCTCGGCCAGCGCGGCGATCGACAGGCCCGAGGTGTTGGACGCCAGAATCGCGCCCTCGGCCAGGAAGGGCGCGATCCGGGCGTAGAGCTCGCGCTTCCAGTCCAGACGCTCGGCGATGGCCTCGATCACGAGCTCGCAGCCGCGCAGCAGCTCGAGGTGGTCCTCGTAGTTGGCGCAGCGGATCAGCTCGGCGTCCGCCGCCACGCCCAGCGCGGCGGGCTTGAGCTTCTTCAGCTTCTCGACCGCCCCGAGCGCGATCGCGTCCCTGGCACCTTCGCGCCCGGGCAGGTCGAACAGCAGCACCGGCACGCGCACGTTGACCAGCTGCGCGGCGATCTGCGCGCCCATCACGCCGGCGCCCAGCACGGCGACTTGTCTGACGATGAATCGGGACATCTGCTCTCCTGCGGCGACGCTCAGGACAGCGCCAGGTCGGTATCCATCAGTGCGCGGCTGCCGGCACGCGCGGTGCGCATCAGCGTCGCGGTCTCGGGAAAGAGCCGGGCGAAATAGAAGCGCGCGGTCTGCAGCTTGGCGCGGTAGAAGGGGTCGCTGCTGCCGGCCGCGATCGCCCTGAGCGCCACCGAGGCCATGCGGGCAAAGAAGTAGCCGAACACCAGATGCCCGGCGATGCGCAGGTAGTCGACCGCCGCCGCGCCAACCTCGTCCGGGTTCTGGCTGGCCCGGAAGCCGATCTCGGTCGTGAACTTCGGCAACTGCTCGCCCAGCTGCGCCAGCGGGTTGATGAACTCGGCCATCTGCTCGCTGACGCCCTCCTGCTCGACCAGGGCCGTCACCAGCCGGCCGAACTTGCGCAGCGCCGCGCCGTTGTCGGCCAGCACCTTGCGCCCCAGCAGGTCCAGGCTCTGGATCGCGTTGGTGCCTTCGTAGATCATGTTGATGCGGGCGTCGCGCACGTACTGCTCCATGCCCCATTCCCGGATGTAGCCGTGGCCGCCGAAGACCTGCTGGCACAGCACCGTCGACTCGAAGCCTTTGTCGGTCAGGAAGGCCTTGGCGATCGGGGTCAGCAGCGCCAGCAGCTCGGCGCTGTCGTGGCGCACGCCCTCGTCGGGGTGGTGGCGCTCCTGGTCGAGCAGCAGCGCGCAGAAGCACAGCAGCGCGCGGCCGCCCTCGGCGTAGGCGCGTGCCGTCAGCAGCATGCGGCGCACGTCGGGGTGGACGATGATCGGGTCGGCCGGCCGCTCGGGCGCCTTGGGCCCGGAGAGCGAGCGCATCTGCAGCCGGTCCCTGGCATAGGCCAGCGCGTTCTGGAACGCGACCTCGGTCAGGCCCAGGCTCTGGTTGCCCACGCCCAGGCGCGCCGCATTCATCATCACGAACATGGCCTGCAGGCCCTTGTTCGGCTGCCCCACCAGCGTGCCGACCGCCCCGTCCAGCACCATCTGGCAGGTGGCGTTGCCGTGTATGCCCATCTTGTGCTCGAGCCCGGCGCAGTGGATCGCGTTGCGCGCGCCCAGCGAGCCATCCGCCTCGACCAGGAACTTCGGGCACAGGAACAGGCTGATGCCCTTGCTGCCGGGCGGCGCGTCGGGCAGGCGAGCCAGCACCAGGTGGACGATGTTGGGCGCCAGGTCGTGCTCGCCCGCGCTGATGAAGATCTTCTGCCCGCTCAGGCGATAGCTGCCGTCGGGCTGCGGCTCGGCCCGGGTGCGCAGCAGGCCCAGGTCGGTGCCGCAGTGCGGCTCGGTCAGGCACATGGTGCCGGTCCACTCGCCCAGGGTCAGGCGCGGCAGGTAGAGCGCCTTCTGCTGCAGCGTGCCGTGGGCGTGCAGGCATTCGTAGGCGCCATGGCTCAGGCCGGCATACATGGTCCAGGCCTGGCTGGCCGAGTTGAGCATCTCGTACAGGCACTGGTTGACGACGAAGGGCAGGCCCTGGCCGCCGTACTGCGGATCGCAGCTCAGCGCGGGCCAGCCGCCTTCCACGTAGCGGGTATAGGCATCGCGAAAGCCGGCCGGCGTCGTCACCGCGTGCGTCGCGCGGTCCAGCGAGCAGCCCTCGCGGTCGCCCGCCAGGTTGAGCGGCAGGACCACCTCGGCCGCGAAGCGGCCGCCCTCCTCCAGCACCGCGTCCAGCGTGCCGGCGTCGAGCTCGGCATGTGGCGGGCAGGCCTTGAGCGCCTCGGTGACCTGCAGCAGCTCGTGCAGCAGGAAGCGCATGTCGCGCAAGGGCGGGGCGTAGCTGGGCATGGCGTCCTCCTCGTTTTGGCAGATCCCGGGGACGGCGCGCGCGAGCGAGGGCGCGCCGGTCCGGCGGAAGATGCGAGCATCTCGCCCTATCTTAGGGAGGCGCGACAGGCCGTCAACAGGATTTGCGCGCCTGCATGCAAAAAGGCCAGCCCGGCGACAGGCTGGCCTCCTTGTTGCAGCACCCCGGGCAGGGCCCGGGACGCCGGCGGGATCAGTGCGAGCGGATCATGGTGCCGTAGGCCTCGTCGCTCAGGATCTCGAGCAGCATCGCGTGCGGCACGCGGCCGTCGATGATGTGCACCGAGTTGCAGCCGCTGTGGGCGGCCTCGAGCGCGCCGGCGATCTTGGGGATCATGCCGCCCGAGATCGTGCCGTCGGCGATCAGCGCGTCGACCTCGGTCGCGCTCAGGTTGGTCAGCAGCTCGCCTGCCTTGTCGAGCACGCCGCGGATATTGGTCAGCAGCAGCAGCTTCTCGGCGCGCAGCACGGTGGCCAGGCGCGCGGCGACGACGTCGGCGTTGATGTTGTAGCTCTCGCCCTGCTCGCCGAAGCCGATCGGGCTGACCACCGGGATGAAGCCGGCCTCCTCGAGCGACCTGACCACGCTCGGGTCGATGCTCACGATGTCGCCGACCTGGCCGACGTCATGCTCGATGCTCGGGTCCTTCTGGTCGAGCAGGCGCAGCTTCTGGGCCCGGATCAGGCCGCCGTCGCGCCCGGTCAGGCCGACCGCCTTGCCGCCGGCGCGGTTGATCATGCCCACGATGTCCTGCTGCACCTCGCCGGCCAGCACCCATTCGACCACCTCCATGGTCTCGGCGTCGGTCACGCGCATGCCCTGGATGAACTCGCCCTTCTTGCCCAGGCGCTGCAGCAGGCCCTCGATCTGCGGCCCGCCGCCGTGCACCACCACCGGGTTGATGCCGACCAGCTTGAGCAGCACCACGTCCTCGGCGAAGGCCTGCTGCAGCGCGGGGTCGGTCATGGCGTTGCCGCCGTACTTGATCACCATGGTCTTGCCATGGAACTGGCGGATATAGGGCAGCGCCTGGGCGAGGATCTCGGCCTTGTCGCGGGACTGGACATGGGACAGGTCGTGCGGAATTTGGCTCATGGCAAATCGATTCGGGTTGAACAAGCTGGGCCGAATTGTGCCGGAAACACCGGCGTGCGCCCGTCACGCCAGCGTCACGGCCCGGCCGGCGCGCGCATGCGACACTGGGTCCTTGTCCGCGATCGAACCGATATGACCCCGACCGAAGTCGAACTCAAGCTGCTGCTGCCCGGCGCCAAGGCCAAGACCGTGGAGCAGACCCTCGCGCGCCAGCCCGCGCTCGCGTCGCTGCCCCGACGCCGCCAATGGCTGTGGAACCGCTATTTCGACACCCCGGCGCAGGACCTGCGCCGCCAGCGCAGCGCGCTGCGGCTGCGCTGCGTCAGCGACCGCGCCTGGCCACCGGGCGCCACCGCCGACCCGCCGCCGGGCGCATGGATACAGACCTTCAAGACCGCCGGCGTCTCGCAGGGCGGCCTGAGCCGCCGCGGCGAATGGGAGACGGGCGTGGCCGGCGCCGAACTGGACCGCGCGGCGCTGGCCGCCACGCCCTGGGCCGGCTTCGACCCCGACGGGCAGCTGTTCGCGCAGCTGCAGCCCTGCTTCGACACCCGCTGCCGCCGCACGACCTGGCTGGTGCAGCAGGCCGACGGCAGCCGGATCGAGGTCGCGCTCGACGTCGGCGAGATCGCCGCCGCCGGCTTGACCCTGCCGATGATCGAGCTGGAGCTCGAGCTGCAGGCCGGCGACGCCGGCGCCCTGTTCGAGTTCGCGCGCCAGATCGCGGCCGAGGTCGCGGTGCTGCCCTGCGACGCCAGCAAGGCCGAGCGCGGCTACGCCCTCGCCCTGGGCCTGGCCCATGTGCCGGCCAAGGCCCGCCCGACCCGGCTCGCGCCCCAGGTCGCCCCGCTGGAGGCGGCCCAGCTCGCGATGGGCGAGATGCTGGAACAGTTCACGCGCAACCTCGCCGGCCTGGCACATTCGGATGAGCCCGAGCTGGTGCACCAGGCGCGGGTCGCCTGGCGGCGCTGGCGCAGCGCGACCCGCCTGCTGCGGCCCTGGCTGCGGGACCTGCCCGAGCGCGCGCCGTTGCGCCCGCTGCTCGACACGCTCGGCCAGCTGCGCGACCTCGACGTCGCGCGCACCGAGACCCTGCCGGCCTGGCTGGCCGATTTCAGCGGGGACGACCGCAAGCGACAACTCCAAGGTGAAGCGGCGCTGACAGCGCTGGCGCAGGCCGGCGAACAGCAGCGTGCCATGGCGCGCGCACGGCTGGCCGAGCCCGCCACCGGCCTGGGCCTGCTGGGACTCGCGCAGTGGCTGCACGCGCTGTCGACCCGGGCCGATGACGCCTCGCACCAGAAGGCGGAGCGGGACTGGGCGCGGGCCCGCATCAGCCGGCTGCTGCGCCGGCTCGACCGCGCCCTGGAGGCCTGCGAACAGGACACTGGCACCGCGCTGCAACAGCACCAGGCCCGGCTGCTGGCCAAGCGCGCCCGCTACAGCGTCGAGACCCTGCACGACCTGCTGCCCGGCAAGAAGGCCCGGCGCTGGATCAAGACCTCGAGTCGGGTCCAGACCCGCATCGGCGCCGACCGCGACCTGCTGCGCTGCGTCGAACTGCTGCGGGAGCTCGGACAGCCGAGCGGATTGCTCGACTTCCTGCGCGGCGTGGCGGCGGCCAGGCGGCGCGACGGCTAGAATCTGGCACTTCCCAACCCACCGACAGCCTCTGGATCTACACCATGAACCGCTGCCAGACCCCAGACCGCGCCCGCCCCGGCCCGGCATCCCCGCGCGTGCAGCGCCTTGCCCGGCTCGCGACTGCGGCCATCGCGGCGCTGGCGCTGCTGCCTGCGCTCGCCCAGTCACCGACCGACCAGACGGTGCGCCGCTTCCCCGATGAGGCCAGGCGCGGCGTGCTGCGCGTCGTCGCCGCGCCCGAGATCGTGCTCGACGGCAAGGCCGATCGCCTGTCGCCGGGCGCGCGCATCCGCAACGCCGACAACCTGCTCGTGCTGCCGCAGCAGCTGGCCGGGCAGGAGTTGCGCGTCAACTACACGCGCGAGAGCCTGGGACTGGTGCACCAGGTCTGGATCCTGACGCCGGCCGAGCTCGCGCAGCAGCGCGCCGGCTTCGCCCCCCAGGCGGTGCAGGGCAACATCCGCTTCGCGTCCGAGACGGCCCCCAACTGAGCAGCGCGTCCGCGGCCCCTGCGCGCCCGCCGCGCAGATGGCGCACGCCATCCCCCTGACTGCCCGCTGCGTCCTTGCGGCGCCGGGCCCACAGCTTTTTCCCGAAAGAACCCCGCCATGAGCAAGAAAGTCTTCATCAAAACCTTCGGCTGCCAGATGAACGAGTACGACTCGGACAAGATGGCCGACGTGCTGGGCGCCGCCCAGGGCTACGAGCCCACCGACGACCCCGAGCAGGCCGACCTGATCCTGTTCAACACCTGCTCGGTGCGCGAGAAGGCACAGGAAAAGGTGTTCAGCGACCTGGGACGCGTCAAGCACCTGAAGGACAAGGGCGTGCTGATCGGCGTCGGCGGCTGCGTCGCCAGCCAGGAAGGCGACGAGATCATCAAGCGCGCGCCCTATGTCGACGTCGTGTTCGGCCCGCAGACCCTGCACCGCCTGCCCGAGCTGCTGGAAGCCCGCCGCGCCAAAGACCGCCCCCAGGTGGACATCAGCT
>JBEEPT010000165.1:0-18525 GCA_041190985.1 Pseudomonadota bacterium | reverse complement strand
GGCCTGCCCGGTTCAGGCAAATCCACCGTCGGGCGCCAGCTCGCCCGGCGGCTGGGCGTCCCCTTCATCGACTCGGATCACGTGATCGAGCAGCGTCTGGGCTGCTCGATCCGCGACTTCTTCGAGCGCGAGGGCGAGGCGCGTTTCCGCGACATCGAGCAGGAGACGCTGGACGAGCTTAGCCTGGGGCCGGCTGCGGTGCTCTCGACCGGCGGTGGCTCCTGCATGCGCGAGGCCACCCGCACCTTCCTGCATGAGCGCGGCCATGTTATCTACCTACGCTCCACACCCGAGGACATCTATCGCCGCATCAAGCACGACCGCGGCCGTCCGCTGCTACTGGTCGCAGACCCGCTGAAGCGCTTGCGCGACCTCTTCGAGACGCGAGATCCGCAGTACCGCGAATGCGCGCACTACGTGATCGAGACCGGTCGGCCCTCGGTTGCCACGCTGGTGAACATGATCGTGATGCAGCTGGAACTAGCCGGCGCCGTGCCGGCTGTCGCGTCCGTCACCGGCCAGCGCTGAAGCTCCCGCTAAACTAGCGGGATGACCCAAGCCACCCCCCTGGTGCCCGCCGGCGGCACCGTGCATGCCCGCGTGGAGATCGCGCTGGGCGAGCGCAGCTACCCCATCCTGATCGGCCAGAACCTGCTGGACGATCCCGCCACCTGGGCTGGCCTGCCCAGGGCCGCTGCGGCGCTGATCGTGACCAACACCACCGTCGGCCCGCTCTACGCCGAGCGGCTGCAGCGCGCGCTGGCCGGGCACTACCGCCAGGTCCATGTCGTGAGCCTGCCCGACGGCGAGGCCTACAAGACCTGGGACTCGCTCAACCTGATCTTCGATGCGCTGCTGTCGCGCGGCTGCGACCGCAAGACGGTGCTGTTCGCGCTCGGCGGCGGCGTGGTGGGCGACATGACCGGTTTTGCCGCCGCCTGCTACATGCGCGGCGTGCCCTTCGTGCAGGTGCCGACCACGCTGCTGGCGCAGGTGGACTCCTCGGTCGGCGGCAAGACCGCGATCAACCACCCGCTGGGCAAGAACATGATCGGCGCCTTCTACCAGCCGGCGCGCGTGGTGTGCGACCTCGACACGCTGCAGACGCTGCCCGAGCGCGAGCTGTCCGCCGGCCTGGCCGAGGTGATCAAGTACGGCCCGATCCACGACCTGGCCTTCCTGGACTGGATCGAGGCCAAGCTGGCTGCGCTGCGCGCGCGCGACCCGCAGGCGCTGGCGCACGCGGTGCAGCGCAGCTGCGAGATCAAGGCCGAGGTCGTCGGCCAGGACGAGCGCGAGTCCGGCCTGCGCGCGATCCTGAACTTCGGCCACACCTTTGGCCACGCGATCGAGGCCGGCCTGGGCTATGGCGAGTGGCTGCACGGCGAGGCCGTTGGCTGCGGCATGGTGATGGCGGCGCGGCTGTCGCAGCGCCTGGGCCTGTTCCCGGCCGAGGCGGTCGAGCGCCTGACCGGTCTGATCGCCGCCGCCGGCCTGCCGGTGCGCGGGCCGCAGCTGCTGCACGGCCATGGCGAGGGGTTCGAGGCCCTGCCGAATGCCCTGCGCTACCTGCAGCTGATGCGGGTGGACAAGAAGGCCGAGGCCGGCGAGATCAAGTTCGTGCTGGTCGACGGCGCGGGCCATGCGGTGGTGCGCGGCGCGCCCGACGCGCTGGTGGCCGAGGTGATCGATGCCTGCTGCGCCTGAGGCGCAGACCCTGTCACCCCATGCGTGCGACCCCGCACGCTCGCGCGGGCGCCGGCATGCCGAGCAGCCCGCGCCCACGCGCAACGCGTTCCAGCGCGACCGCGACCGCGTCATCCATTCGAGCGCCTTCCGCCGCCTGGTCTACAAGACCCAGGTGTTCCTGAACCACGAGGGCGACCTGTTCCGCACCCGGCTGACGCATTCGCTCGAGGTCGCGCAGCTCGGGCGCAGCATCGCGCGCAGCCTGGGCCTGCACGAGGACCTGGTCGAGGCCATCGCGCTGGCGCACGACCTGGGCCACACGCCCTTCGGCCACGCCGGGCAGGATGCGCTCAACGCCTGCCTGCAGGGCGACGCCGAGGCGGCGCGCGAGGCCGATCGCCCCGACGAGCCGGCGGCCGGCTTCGAGCACAACATGCAGAGCCTGCGCGTGGTCGACGAGCTCGAGCAGCGCTACCCGGCCTTCGACGGCCTGAACCTGTGCTTCGAGACGCGCGAGGGCATACTCAAGCACTGTTCGCGCGCCAACGCGCAGCGGCTGGAGCTGCGCGAGCCCGGCGGGGTGGGGCAGCGCTTCCTGCTCGGGAGATCGCCCTCGCTCGAGGCGCAGCTGGCCAACCTGGCCGACGAGATCGCCTACAACGCGCACGACATCGACGACGGCGTGCGCTCCGGCCTGCTGACGCTGGAGCAGCTCGAGGCGGTGCCGCTGTTCGATCGCCACCGGCGCGCGGCGCTGGCCGAATATCCGGCGCTGCAGGGCCGGCGCCTGCTCTACGAGGCGATCCGGCGCATGCTGACGGTGCAGGTCTACGACGTGATCGACGCCACCCGCGCCGCGCTGCGCGAGTCCGGCGTGGCGACGCTGGAGGAGGTGAGGGTGGCGCCGGTGCTGGTGCGCTTCTCGCCGCCGATGCGCGAGCAGTCGGCCGCGCTCAAGCGCTTCCTGCTGCACAACTTGTATCGCCATCCGCAGGTCGCCGAGACCACCGGCCGCGCGCGCCGGGTGGTGGAGGAGCTCTACGCCGCCTATTGCGCGGCGCCGTCCGAGCTGCCGCCGCCGGCCGGCCGGCCGGGCGTCGGGCTGCGGCGCCGGGTGGCGGACTACATCGCCGGCATGACCGACCGCTACGCGATCCGCGAGCACGAGCGCCTGACCGGACACCGATTGTTTGCTGAACCATGAGCAACCGCCACCAAGCCGTACCCCAGGATTCGCCGGCTTCCTCCGCTGCCATCGGCTCGGACGGCGCTGCCGCGCTGCTGGTGATCGTCGCCGGCGTGGTCGCTGCCCTGCACGTGGGCAAGCTGCCGCCCGGGATTCCGGTGCTGCGCGCGGAGCTGGGCCTGACGCTGGTGCAGGGCGGTTTCCTGCTGTCGGTGATGCAGATCGCGGGCATGGCGCTGGGCATCCTGGCCGGGCTGCTGGCCGACCGCATGGGGCTACGGCGCACCATGCTGGCGGGCCTGTGCCTGCTGGCGCTGGGCTGCGGCAGCGGCGCGCTGGCCGGCTCGGTGCCGCTCTTGCTGGCCGCGCGCATGGTCGAGGGCGCCGGCCTGCTGCTGACCGTCCTGCCCGCGCCCGGCCTGCTGCGGCGGCTGGTGCGCGAGCCGCAGGCGCTCAGCCGCGCGCTCGGGGTCTGGGGCGCCTATATGCCGACCGGTGCCGCGCTGGCGATGCTGCTCGGCCCCTGGCTGTATGCCGTCCTGGGCTGGCGCTGGACCTGGGCCGGCCTGGCCGGACTGACCCTGGCCTGGGCGGCCGTGGTCTGGCGCCACGTGCCGCCCGATCATCGCGCAGCGGTGGCGGCCTCGGGGCAGGGCGTCGGGCAGCGCCTGCGCCTGACCCTGGCGGCGTCGGGCCCCTGGCTGGTGGCGCTGGCCTTCTTCAGCTATTCGGGCCAGTGGCTGGCCGTGGTCGGCTTCCTGCCCACGATCCAGACCCAGGCGGGCTGGTCGGTCGCGACCGTGGGCCTGGCCAGCGCCGCGGCAGCGGGCGCCAACGGCATCGGCAATGTCGCGGCAGGGCGCCTGCTCGCGCAGGGCTGGTCGCCGGGGCGGCTGCTGGCGGGCGCCTATGCGGCCATGGCGCTGACGAGCTGGCTGGCCTTCGGCGGCCTGGTCGGGCCGGCGGCGCAGTTCGTCCTGGTGCTGACGTTCTCGGCGGTGGGCGGCCTGATCCCGGGCACGCTGTTTGGCCTGGCGGTGCGCCTGGCGCCCAGCGCCCAGACGGTGTCGACGACGGTGGGCTGGGTCCAGCAACTGTCCTCGCTCGGGCAGTTCGCGGGGCCGCCGGCCGTGGCCTGGATGGTCGCGCGCCAGGGCGGCGCCTGGTCGCCCACCTGGTGGTTCACCGCCGCCTGCTGCCTGGCCGGCCTGGCCTTGTCCGTCCTGCTGCAGCGCCGCCTGGCGCAGCCGGCCGCCTGAAGGAGTTTCCGCTTGGCACGCCTGCCCCGCCTGGCCGTCACCGGCCTGCCGCACCATGTGATCCTGCGCGGCAACAACCGCGCCGCGATCTTCGTCGACCGCGAGGACCGCGAGGCCTTCCTGGCGCTGCTGGCCCGGCATGCGCGCGAGCAGCGGGTGCAGGTCCACGCCTACGTGCTGATGGACAACCACCTGCACCTGCTGCTGACACCGCAGCAGGACGGCGGCCTGTCGCGCCTGATGCAGGCGCTGGGACGCGCCTACGTGCGCGGCTTCAACGCGCGCCACGGCCGCAGCGGCACGCTCTGGGAGGGGCGCTACCGCTCGACCGTGATCGAGCCCGAGCGCCATCTGCTGGCCTGCATGGCCTACATCGACCTCAACCCGGTGCGCGCCGGCCTGGTGCCGGCCGCGCAGGACTACGCCTGGTCCAGCCACGGCCACTATGTCGGACTGCGCCACGAGAAGTGGCTCACCCCCCATCCGCTGATCTGGGGGCTGGGCAACACGCCCTTCGCGCGCGAGGCCGCCTACGCCGAGCTGGTGCGCGCCGGCCTGGATGCCAGGCAGCAGCAGGCCCTGACCGAGTCGGCGCTGCAGGGCTGGCCGCTCGGCGGCGCCGCCTTCCTCGCGCGCCTGCGCGAGCAGACCGACCGCCGCCTCGAGAAAGGGCGCCCGGGCCGGCCGCGCGCCATCCGTTCCGGCGTCTCCGCCTGAGTCCGGTTCGTCTGTCTGGATTTAATCTGTCCCCATTTTTATCTCTGGGGGGTTGTTGGCGTTTGAAATGGTATCTGACCCCATTTATCCTGCTTGCCATGAGCGCCCCAATGGTTTACCCTTACAAGATTCATGCTTTTTTAGGAGTTTGGCGTGACCCGTCCTACCGAAATCGCTCAGCTGCAGCAGCAAGGCCTGTACAGCTCTGCCCAAGAACACGACGCCTGCGGCGTGGGTTTCGTGGCCCACATCAAGGGCCAGAAGAGCCACGCCATCGTCGGTCAGGCGCTCAAGATCCTGGAAAACCTGGACCACCGCGGCGCCGTGGGTGCCGATCCGCTGATGGGTGACGGCGCCGGTCTGCTGATCCAGATCCCCGACCAGCTCTACCGCGAAGAGATGGCCAAGCAGGGCGTGGCCCTGCCGCCGGCCGGCGAGTACGGCGTCGGTTTCCTCTTCCTGCCCAAGGAGCACGCGTCCCGCATGGCCTGCGAGCAGGAGATGGAGCGCGCGATCAAGGCCGAAGGCCAGGTGCTGCTGGGCTGGCGCGACGTGCCGGTCAACCGCGACATGCCAATGAGCCCGGCTGTGCAGGAAAAAGAGCCGATCATGCGCCAGGTCTTCATCGGCCGCGGCGCCGACGTGATCGTGCAGGACGCGCTCGAGCGCAAGCTCTACGTGATCCGCAAGACCGCGAGCGCCAACATCCAGGCGCTGGGTCTGAAGCACAGCAACGAGTACTACATCCCCTCGATGTCCAGCCGCACCGTGGTCTACAAGGGCCTGCTGCTGGCGAACCAGGTCGGCGAGTACTACCTCGACCTGCAGGATCCGCGTTGCGTCTCGGCCATCGGCCTGGTGCACCAGCGCTTCTCGACCAACACCTTCCCCGAGTGGCCGCTGGCCCACCCCTACCGCTACGTCGCGCACAACGGCGAAATCAACACGGTCAAGGGCAACTACAACTGGATGAAGGCGCGCGAAGGCGTGATGTCCTCGCCGGTGCTGGGCGAAGACCTGAGCAAGCTGTATCCGATCAGCTTCGCCGGCCAGTCCGACACCGCGACCTTCGACAACTGCCTCGAGCTGCTGACCATGGCCGGCTACCCGATCAGCCAGGCCGTGATGATGATGATCCCGGAGCCCTGGGAGCAGCACAGCACGATGGATCCGCGCCGTCGCGCCTTCTACGAGTACCACGCCGCCATGCTCGAGCCGTGGGACGGCCCGGCTTCGGTGGTGTTCACCGACGGCCGCCAGATCGGCGCGACGCTGGACCGCAACGGCCTGCGTCCGGCGCGCTACTGCGTGACCGATGACGACTTCGTGATCATGGGCTCCGAAGCCGGCGTGCTGCCGGTGCCGGACAGCAAGATCGTGCGCAAGTGGCGCCTGCAGCCCGGCAAGATGTTCCTGATCGACCTGGAACAGGGCCGCATGATCGACGACGAGGAGCTCAAGGCCAACCTCGCCAACTCCAAGCCCTACGCGCAGTGGATCGAGAACCTGCGCATCCGCCTCGACGATGTGGTGCAGCCGGTCGCCGGCGAGGTCGACGCCCAGCCCATGGTCGAGGAATCGTCCCACGCCGCGCTCGAGCATGTCGCACCGTCGCTGCTGGACCGCCAGCAGGCCTTCGGCATGACCCAGGAAGACATCAAGTTCCTGATGGCGCCGATGGCCCAGAACGGCGAGGAAGGCATCGGCTCGATGGGCAACGACAGCCCGCTGGCCGTGCTCTCGTCCAAGAACAAGCCGCTGTACAACTACTTCAAGCAGCTGTTCGCGCAGGTGACCAACCCGCCGATCGACCCGATCCGCGAAGCGATCGTGATGTCGCTGGTGTCCTTCATCGGTCCCAAGCCGAACCTGCTCGACATCAACCAGGTCAACCCGCCGATGCGCCTTGAGGTCAGCCAGCCCATCCTCGACGTCGAGGACATGGCCAAGCTGCGCAACATCGAGGCCAAGACCCAGGGCAAGTTCAAGAGTGCCACGCTCGACATCACCTATCCGGTGAGCTGGGGCAAGGAAGGCGTCGAGGCCAAGCTGGCTTCGCTGTGCGCCGAGGCCGTCGACGCGATCAAGGGCGGCAAGAACATCCTGATCGTCAGCGACCGCAACGTCAGCGCCGCCAACGTCGCGATCCCCGCGCTGCTGGCCCTGTCGGCCATCCACCAGCACCTGGTGCGCGAGGGCCTGCGCACGAGCGCCGGCCTGGTGGTCGAGACCGGCTCGGCGCGCGAGATCCACCACTTCGCCGTGCTGGCCGGCTACGGCGCCGAGGCCGTCCATCCCTACCTGGCGATGGAGACCCTGCAGGCCATCCACAAGGACCTGCCGGGCGACCTCTCGGCCGACAAGGCGATCTACAACTACATCAAGGCGATCGGCAAGGGTCTGTCCAAGATCATGTCCAAGATGGGCGTGAGCACCTACATGTCCTACTGCGGCGCCCAGCTGTTCGAAGCCATCGGCCTCGACAGCGAGACCGTGGCCAAGTACTTCACCGGCACCCCGACCCGCGTCGAGGGCATCGGCGTGTTCGACATCGCCGAGGAAGCGATCCGCACCCACAAGGCCGCCTTCGGCGACGATCCGCTGCTGGCCAACATGCTGGACGCCGGCGGCGAGTACGCCTGGCGCGCCCGCGGCGAGGAGCACCTGTGGACGCCGGACGCGATCGCCAAGCTGCAGCACTCGACCCGTGCCAACAACTGGAACACCTACAAGGAATACGCCCAGATCATCAACGACCAGAGCAAGCGCCACCTGACGCTGCGTGGCCTGTTCGAGTTCAAGGTCGATCCGAGCAAGGCGATCCCGGTCGAGGAAGTCGAGCCGGCCAAGGAGATCGTCAAGCGCTTCGCCACCGGCGCGATGTCGCTGGGCTCGATCTCCACCGAGGCCCACGCCACCCTGGCCGTCGCGATGAACCGCATCGGCGGCAAGTCCAACACCGGTGAAGGCGGCGAGGACCCGGCGCGCTACCGCAACGAGCTCAAGGGCATCCCGATCAAGAAGGGCGAGTCCCTGGCTTCGATCATCGGCGCCGACAAGGTCGAGGCCGACATCGAGCTGCAGGACGGCGACAGCCTGCGCTCGCGCATCAAGCAGGTGGCCTCGGGCCGCTTCGGCGTGACCGCCGAGTACCTGGCCTCTGCCGACCAGGTGCAGATCAAGATGGCCCAGGGCGCCAAGCCGGGCGAGGGCGGCCAGCTGCCGGGCGGCAAGGTGTCCGAGTACATCGGATTCCTGCGCCACTCGGTACCGGGCGTCGGCCTGATCTCGCCGCCGCCGCACCACGACATCTACTCGATCGAGGACCTGGCCCAGCTGATCCACGACCTGAAGAACGTCTCGACCCACTCGAGCATCTCGGTCAAGCTGGTGTCGGAAGTCGGCGTCGGCACCATCGCCGCGGGCGTGGCCAAGTGCAAGGCCGACCATGTGGTGATCGCCGGCCATGACGGCGGCACCGGCGCCTCGCCGCTGTCGTCGATCAAGCACGCCGGCGGCCCGTGGGAGATCGGCCTGGCCGAGACCCAGCAGACCCTGGTGCTGAACCGGCTGCGTGCCCGCATCCGCGTGCAGGCCGACGGCCAGATGAAGACTGGCCGCGACGTCGTGATCGGCGCGCTGCTGGGCGCGGACGAATTCGGCTTCGCGACCGCTCCGCTGGTCGTCGAGGGCTGCATCATGATGCGCAAGTGCCACCTCAACACCTGCCCGGTCGGCGTCGCGACGCAAGACCCCGAGCTGCGCAAGAAGTTCAGCGGCAAGCCCGAGCACGTGGTCAACTACTTCTTCTTCATCGCCGAGGAAGTGCGCCAGATCATGGCCCAGCTGGGCATCCGCAAGTTCGACGACCTGGTCGGCCGTTCCGACCTGCTCGACACCCGCAAGGGCATCGAGCACTGGAAGGCCCAGGGCCTGGACTTCGGCCGCCTGTTCGCGCAGCCGGCGGTGCCGGCCGACGTGCCTCGCTACCACGTGGCCGAGCAGGACCACGGCCTGGAGAAGGCGCTCGACAACGTGCTGATCGCCAAGAGCCGCGCCGCGATCGAGAAGGGCGAGAAGGTCCAGTTCATGGAAGTCGCGCGCAACGTCAACCGTTCGGTTGGCGCCATGCTGTCGGGCGCGATCACCAAGGTGCATCCGGAAGGCCTGCCTGACGACACCGTGCGCATCCAGCTCGAGGGCACGGGCGGCCAGTCCTTCGGTGCCTTCCTGTGCAAGGGCGTGACCCTGTACCTGATCGGCGAAGCCAACGACTACACCGGCAAGGGCCTGTCGGGCGGCCGCATCGTCGTGCGTCCGAGCCTGGACTTCCGCGGCGTGGCGCAGAACAACATCATCGTGGGCAACACCGTGATGTACGGCGCCACCACCGGTGAGGCCTTCTTCAGCGGCGTCGGCGGCGAGCGCTTCGCGGTCCGCCTGTCGGGCGCCACCGCGGTGGTCGAGGGCGTGGGCGACCACGGCTGCGAATACATGACCGGCGGCACCGTGGCCGTGCTGGGCAAGACCGGCCGCAACTTCGCCGCCGGCATGAGCGGCGGCATCGCCTACGTCTACGACGAGGACGGCCAGTTCGCCTCGCGCTGCAACACCGCCCAGGTGGCCCTGGACAAGGTGGTGCCGGCAGCTGAGCAGCAGGCCATCGGCGACGTCGCCACCTGGCACCGCGGCCAGACCGACGAGGAACAGCTCAAGAAGCTGCTCGAGGACCAGCTGCGCTGGACCGGCAGCAAGCGCGCCCGCGACCTGCTGGACAACTGGACGGAAGCCCGTGCCAAGTTCGTGAAGGTCTTCCCGAGCGAGTACAAGCGCGCGCTGGGCGAGATCCACGCCAGGAAGGCCAAGGCTGCAGCACAAGAAGCCGTTGCCGCCAAGTAATCCTCTCGAACTCAATGCTCTAAGGGGGCAGGACGCGCGTCCTGCCCCGCAAAGGAAAGAAAATGGGAAAAGTCACCGGCTTCATGGAATATGAGCGCATCGAAGAGGGCTACAAGCCCGTCGCCGAGCGCCTGAAGAACTACAAGGAATTCGTGATCGCCCTGAGCGACGAGCAGGCCAGGATCCAGGGCGCGCGCTGCATGGACTGCGGCACCCCGTTCTGCAACAGCGGCTGCCCGGTCAACAACATCATTCCGGACTTCAACGACCTGGTCTACCGCCAGGACTGGGAGAACGCGATCGCGGTGCTGCACAGCACCAACAACTTCCCCGAGTTCACCGGCCGCATCTGCCCGGCGCCCTGCGAGGCCGCCTGCGTGGTCAACGTCAACGGCGACGCCGTCGGCATCAAGTCGATCGAGCACGCGATCATCGACAAGGCCTGGGAAAACGGCTGGGTCAAGCCCCTGCCCGCCAAGGCCAAGACCGGCAAGAAGGTCGCCGTCGTCGGCGGCGGCCCGGCCGGCCTGGCAGCGGCCCAGCAGCTCGCGCGCGCCGGCCATGACGTGACCCTGTTCGAGAAGAACGACCGCGTCGGCGGCCTGCTGCGCTACGGCATCCCCGACTTCAAGTTCGAGAAGCACCACATCGACCGCCGCGTCAAGCAGCTCGAGGCCGAAGGCGTCGTGTTCCGCACCGGCGTGCTGGTCGGCTCCCTGCCCGAGGGCTCCAAGGTCACCAGCTGGGCCAAGGAAAGCATCAGCCCCGAGCAGCTCAAGCAGGACTTCGACGCCGTGCTGCTGACCGGCGGCTCCGAGCAGTCGCGCGACCTGCCGGTGCCGGGCCGCGAGCTCGACGGCATCCATTTCGCGATGGAGTTCCTGCCGCAGCAGAACAAGGTCAACGCCGACGGCAAGCTCAAGGGCCAGCTGCGCGCCGACGGCAAGCACGTGATCGTGATCGGCGGCGGCGACACCGGCAGCGACTGCGTCGGCACCTCGACCCGCCACGGCGCCGCCAGCGTGACCCAGTTCGAGGTCATGCCGATGCCGCCCGAGCAGGAGAACAAGCCGCTGGTCTGGCCCTACTGGCCGCTCAAGCTGCGCACCAGCTCCAGCCACGACGAGAGCGCCGAGGCCGGCCTGCTCAAGCGCGAGTTCGCGATCTCGACCAAGGAATTCATCGGCAAGAACGGCAAGGTCACCGGCCTCAAGACCGTCAACGTCGAGATGAAGGACGGCAAGCTGGTCGAGGTGCCGGGCACCGAGAAGGAATACCAGGCTGACCTGGTGCTGCTGGCCATGGGCTTCGTGCACCCGGTCGCGACCATCCTGGAAGGCTTCGGCGTCGAGAAGGACGCGCGCGGCAACGCCAAGGCCAGCGACGCGCTGATCGGCGGCTACGCCACCAGCATGCCCAAGGTCTTCGCCGCCGGCGACATCCGCCGCGGCCAGTCCCTGGTGGTGTGGGCGATCCGCGAAGGCCGCCAGGCCGCGCGTGCGGTCGACGAGTTCCTGATGGGCAGCTCCGAGCTGCCGCGCTGATCGCGGCCCGGATACAGGACGACTAAGGGTTTTCCTGTATGCCTTATCATACGAAGGCCGGCTCGTCCGGCCTTTGTCTTTTCTGCATTCCCCCACATGTCACAGCAGCACCTGGTTGAAATCCGCGACCTCACCTTCGGGTATGGGGACGGCCGCATCGTGCTCGACAACGTGAGCCTGCATGTGCCGCGCGGCAAGGTCACGGTGCTGATCGGCGCCTCGGGCGGCGGCAAGACCACGCTGCTGCGCCTGATCGGCGGCCAGAACAAGGCGGTCAAGGGCCAGGTGCTGTTCGACGGCCAGGACGTCGGCGCGCTCGATCGCGACGGCCTCTACGCGATGCGCCGCCGCATGGGCATGCTGTACCAGTTCGGCGCGCTGTTCACCGATCAGGACGTGTTCGACAACGTCGCCTTTCCGCTGCGCGAGCACACCAGCCTGCCCGAGAACCTGATCCGCGACATCGTGCTGCTGAAGCTGCAGGCCGTCGGCCTGCGCGGCGCGCGGCACCTGATGCCGAGCGAACTGTCGGGCGGCATGGCGCGCCGGGTGGCGCTGGCGCGCGCGATCGCGCTCGATCCCGAGCTCGTGATGTACGACGAACCCTTCTCGGGGCTGGACCCGATCTCGCTTGGCACCGCCGCGCGCCTGATCCGCCAGCTCAACGACACGCTGGGCCTGACCAGCCTGATGGTCTCGCACGAGCTCGACGCCACCTTCGCGGTCTGCGACCACGTGATCGTGCTGGCCAACGGCAAGGTGGCGCAGCAGGGCACGCCGGCCGAGATCCGTGCCAGCGACAATCCGCTGATCCAGCAGTACGTCACCGCGTCGCCGGAAGGGCCGGTGCGCTTCCACTATCCCGGCCCCACGGTCGAGGAAGACTTCGGCCTGTCCGCCAGGAGCCACGCATGAGCCGCTTCAAGCGCCTGAATCCCGCCGAGATCGGCTACGCGGTGCGCGCCTGGCTGGCCGATCTCGGCTATGGCGCCAAGCTGTTCGTGCGCCTGCTGCTGGGCACCCTGGGCAGCTGGGGCCGCTTCGGCCTGATCCGCGACCAGATCCACTTCCTGGGCAACTATTCGCTCGCGATCATCGCGGTCTCGGGCCTGTTCGTCGGCTTCGTCTTCGGCCTGCAGGGCTACAACATCCTCGAGCGCTACGGCTCGACCGAGGCGCTCGGCCTGATGGTGTCGCTGAGCCTGATCCGCGAGCTCGGGCCGGTCGTGACCGCGCTGCTGTTCGCCGGCCGCGCCGGCACCTCGCTGACCGCCGAGATCGGCCTGATGAAGGCCGGCGAGCAGATCAGCGTGATGGAGATGATGGCGGTCGATCCGATCGACCGCGTGCTGGCGCCGCGCTTCTGGGCCGGCGTGATCACGATGCCGCTGCTGGGTGCGGTGTTCAGCGCCATGGGCGTCATCGGCGGCTGGGTCGTGGGCGTCGTGATGATAGGCGTGGACGGCGGTTCGTTCTGGAGCCAGATCCAGGGCGGGGTCGACGTCTGGGACGATGTCGGCAACAGCCTGCTCAAGAGCCTGGTGTTTGGCATCGCGGTGACCTTCATCGCGCTGCTGCAGGGCTATGAGGCCAGCCCGACGCCCGAGGGCGTCTCGCGCGCGACCACCCGCACCGTGGTGATGGCCTCGCTCACCGTCCTGGGTCTGGATTTCATCCTGACCGCCATGATGTTCGCCGTTTGAGTTAGAGATTTAGGGAGAGCCTCTTGCAACGCTCCAAAGTTGATGTCTGGGTCGGCCTGTTCGTGCTCATCGGCGCGGCCGCCATCCTGTTCCTGGCCCTGCAGTCGGCCAACCTGCTCAACCTGAGCTTTGAGAAGACCTACCGCGTGAGCGCGAAGTTCGACAACGCGGGCGGCCTGAAGCCGAAGGCGGCGGTCAAGAGCGCCGGCGTCGTGGTCGGACGCGTCGAGGCCATCGGCTTCGACGACCAGACCTTCCAGGCCACGGTGGTGCTGGCGCTCGAGAAGCGCTATGCTTTCCCCAAGGACAGCTCGCTCAAGGTGCTGACCAGCGGCCTGCTGGGCGAGCAGTACATCGGGATCGAGCCCGGCGGCGCCGAGCAGAACCTGGCCCAGGGTGACGTGATCAAGCAGACCCAGTCGGCCGTGGTGCTCGAGAACCTGATCGGGCAGTTCCTCTACAGCAAGGCGGCGGACGCCGGCACGGCCCAGGGCGGCGGCAAGGGCCAGTGAGCCGCGCACAGTACCAAGGGGGAAGCAAGATGATTGCCCGCTACCGTATTTCGAGGCTGATGCTGGGTGTCGCCGTGTCCGGCCTGCTGGCGCTGGGCGGCTGCGCGAGCGGTCCCAACGCCAAGCCACAGGACCCGCTCGAGCCCCTGAACCGCGGCATCTACCGCTTCAACGACAGCGTGGACCGCGCCGTGATCAAGCCGGTGGCCACGGCCTACCAGGACTACACGCCCAGTCCGCTGCGCACCGGCGTCAACAACTTCTTCGGCAACCTGCGCGACGCCTGGTCGGGCTTCAATGCGCTGCTGCAGGCGCGTCCGGCCGAGGCCGGCGAGAATTTCGCGCGCTTCGGCGTCAACACCCTGCTCGGCCTGGGCGGCGTGCTGGACGTCGCCTCCGAGATGGGCCTCGAGCGCACCACGCTGGATTTCGGCCTGACCCTGGGCCGCTGGGGTGTGCCGGACGGTCCCTACCTGGTGCTGCCGATCCTGGGGCCCTCGACCCTGCGCGACACGGCCGCGCTGACTGCCGATCTGGCGGCCGACCCGGTCGGCGGCGTCGAGCATGTGCCCAGCCGCAACGAACTGCGCGTGCTGCGCGCGGTGGACCAGCGCGCCGGCCTGCTGCGCGCCGGCGAACTGCTCGAGGAGGCCGCGCTCGATCGCTACAGCTTCCTGCGCGACTCCTACCTGCAGCGCCGCCACAGCCTGATGGGCCGTCCCGACCCCGAGGAACGCTTCGACCTGGAATGAGACAAGAGATGAGTTTTGCCATTGACCGCCGTACCGCCCTGGGCTTGGGGCTCGCTGTTTCCCTGACCGGATTGGCCGGCGTCGCCCGCGCGCAGGCCGCCGAGGGCCCCGAGGCGCTGATCCAGCGCGTCGCCGCCGAGCTGATCGACACGATCAAGGCCGATGCGGCGCTGCGCAACGGCGACATCGCCAAGGTGTCGGCCCTGGTCGATGCCAAGGTCATGCCGCACGTCAACTTCACGCGCATGACCGCCTCGGCCGTGGGGCGCTTCTGGCGCCAGGCCACGCCCGAGCAGAAGCAGCGCCTGCAGGCCGAGTTCAAGGCCCTGCTGGTGCGCACCTATTCCGGCGCGCTGAGCCAGGTCAAGGACCAGGCCCTGACCGTCAAGCCGATGCGCGCCGCCGCCGGCGACACCGAGGTCGTGGTGCGCTCGGAGCTGCGCGCCCCGGGCAAGGAGCCGGTGCAGCTGGACTACCGGGTCGAGAAGACCGACGCCGGCTGGAAGATCTACGACCTCAACGTGCTGGGTGTCTGGCTGGTCGAGACCTACCGCGGCCAGTTCGCCGAGGAAATCAACGCCAACGGCCTCGACGGCCTGATCGCCTCGCTGGTCCAGCGCAACCGCAGCAACGCGGCCGAGAAGCCGTCGCGCACGGGCGCCAAGGGCTGACCATGGTGACGCTGCCTGCCTTGCCGGCCCGCCTCACGCACGCCGAGGCCCAGGCCTGCCTGGCCGCCTGCGAGGCGGCGCTGCGCAGTGCCCCGGCGGGCGCGGTCGCCGTGCTGGACGCGGCTGCGCTGCAGGAGTTCGACTCCTCGGCGGTGGCGGTGCTGCTGGCCGTGCGCCGCGCCGCGCTGGCGCGCTCGGTCACGCTCGAGCTCCGGGGCCTGTCGCCGCGTCTGCGCGAACTCTCGACCCTGTACGGGGTCGGCGAACTGCTGCCCGGGTAAAATCCCGGATCCATGTCCGCAGTTTCCTTCCAGAACGTCTCCAAGACCTTTGCCACTGCCCGGGGGGAGCTGCAGGCTCTCAAGGGCGTGAGCTTCGACATCGAGCCCGGCGAGTTTTTCGGCCTGCTCGGGCCCAATGGCGCCGGCAAGACCACGCTGATCAGCATCCTGGCGGGCCTGACGCGCGCCAGCGGCGGTCACGTGCTGGTGCACGGCGCCGACGTGCAGTCCGACTACGCCGAGGCCAGGCGCCGCCTGGGCGTGGTGCCGCAGGAGCTGGTGTTCGATCCCTTCTTCAACGTGCGCGAGACGCTGCGCTTCCAGTCGGGCTATTTCGGCATCCGCCGCAACGACGACTGGATCGACGAGCTGCTCGACGGCCTGGGCCTGGCCGACAAGGCCGGCGCCAACATGCGCCAGCTCTCGGGCGGCATGAAGCGGCGCGTGCTGGTGGCGCAGGCGCTGGTGCACCGTCCGCCGGTGATCGTGCTCGACGAGCCGACCGCCGGCGTCGACGTCGAGCTGCGCCAGACGCTGTGGGCCTTCATCTCCAGACTCAACAAGCAGGGCAGCACCGTGCTGCTGACCACGCACTACCTCGAGGAGGCCGAGGCCCTGTGCAACCGCATCGCCATGCTCAAGCTCGGCCAGGTGGTCGCGCTCGAGAAGACCTCGGACCTGCTGCGACGTGCCTCGGCCAATGTGCTGCGCTTCAAGACCGACCAGGCGCTGCCGCCCGGGCTCGCGTCCCAGGCGCGCATCACCGGCCGCGTGGTGCAGCTGCCGGCGCATGACGCGCTGGAGGTCGAGCGCATCCTGGCGTGCGTGCGCGAAGCCGGCGTGGCGCTGGAGGACATCGAGATTCGCAAGGCCGACCTGGAGGACGTCTTCCTCGACGTCATGGGCGCGGCGCGGGAGGGCAAGGCATGAGCGGCTGGCAGACCCTGTTTCGCAAGGAGGTGCTGCGCTTCTGGAAGGTCGGCTTCCAGACCGTCGCCGCGCCGGTGATGACGGCCATCCTCTACCTGCTGATCTTCGGCCATGTGCTGGAAGACCGGGTCGAGGTCTTCAAGGGCGTGGGCTACACCGCCTTCCTGTTGCCCGGCCTGGTCATGATGAGCGTGCTGCAGAACGCCTTCGCCAACAGCTCGTCGAGCCTGATCCAGAGCAAGGTGATGGGCAACCTGGTCTTCATCCTGCTCACGCCGCTGTCGCACCGCGCCTGGTTCGTGGCCTACGTCGGCTCGTCCATGATGCGCGGCCTGGTCGTCGGCGCCGGCGTGCTGGCCTGCACCTTCTGGGCCGCCGACCTGCAGTTCGCGGCGCCGCTCTGGATCCTGGTCTTCGCGCTGCTCGGCGCCGGCCTGCTGGGCTCGCTGGGCGTGATCGCCGGCCTGTGGGCCGAGAAGTTCGACCAGATGGCCGCGTTCCAGAACTTCATCATCATGCCGATGACCTTCCTGAGCGGCGTGTTCTACTCCATCCATTCCCTGCCCGCCTTCTGGCAGCAGGTCAGCCATCTCAACCCCTTCTTCTACATGATCGACGGCTTCCGCTACGGCTTCTTCGGCCAGAGCGACGTCTCGCCGTGGATCAGCCTGGGCGTGGTGGGGACGGCGCTGGCCGCGGTCGGCTCGATCGCGCTGCACCTGCTCAAGAGCGGCTACAAGATCCGACACTGAACATGACTCCCGACGAACTGCAATCCATCATCGCCGCCGGCCTGCCCTGCGAGCATCTCGAGGTTTCCGGCGACGGCCGCCACTGGGCCGCCGTCGTGGTCTCGCCCGCCTTCGAGGGCAAGCGCCCGATCGCGCGCCACCAGCTGGTCTACGCGACGCTGGGCGCGCGCATCCACACCGACGAGGTGCACGCGCTGTCGATGAAGACCTACACGCCGGCCGAATGGGCCAAGCAGGGCTGAAGATGGACAAGCTCCTGATCCGCGGCGGCAGCCGCCTGAACGGCGAGGTGGCGGTCTCGGGCGCCAAGAACGCGGCGCTGCCCGAACTCTGCGCCGCGCTGCTGACCGAGCAGCCGGTGATGCTGCGCAACGTGCCGCGCCTGCGCGACGTCGCGACCATGCGCCGCCTGCTCGAGCACATGGGCGTGCAGACCCAGACCCACGGCGAGCGCGGCGGCTTCACGCTGCAGGCGCCCGATCCGATCAATCCCGAGGCGCCCTATGAGCTGGTCAAGACCATGCGCGCCTCGGTGCTGGTGCTCGGGCCGCTGCTGGCGCGCTTCGGTCGCGCCAAGGTCTCGCTGCCGGGCGGCTGCGCGATCGGCTCGCGCCCGGTCGACCAGCACATCAAGGGCCTGCAGGCCATGGGCGCCGAGATCGTGGTCGAGCACGGCTACATGGTCGCGCGTCTGCCCGAGGGGCGCACCCGCCTCAAGGGCGCGCGCATCACGACCGACATGATCACGGTCACCGGCACCGAGAACTTCCTGATGGCCGCCGCGCTGGCCGAGGGCGAGACCATCCTCGAGAACGCCGCGCAGGAGCCCGAGGTCAGCGACCTGGCCGAGATGCTGATCAAGATGGGCGCTAAGATCGAGGGCCACGGCACCAGCCGGATCCGGATCCAGGGCGTCGAGCGGCTCGACGGCTGCGAGCACCATGTGGTGGCCGACCGGATCGAGGCCGGCACCTTCCTGTGCGCGGTCGCGGCGACCGGCGGCGAGGCGCTGCTGCGCCATGCGCGCGGCGACCACCTCGACGCGGTGATCGACAAGCTGCGCGACGCCGGCGTGACGGTGGAGGCGGTCGAGGGCGGCCTGCGCGTGGCCTCGGCCGGCGCGGGAACCCTCAAGGCGCAGACCTTCCGCACCACCGAGTACCCGGGCTTCCCGACCGACATGCAGGCGCAGTTCATGGCGCTCAACGTGGTGGCGCCGGGCGCCAGCAGCGTGACCGAGACCATCTTCGAGAACCGCTTCATGCATGTGCAGGAGCTGCAGCGCCTGGGCGCCAAGATCCATATCGACGGCCGCGTCGCGCTGGTCGAGGGTGTGCCCCGCCTGTCGGGCGCGACCGTGATGGCGACCGACCTGCGCGCCTCCGCCAGCCTGGTGATCGCCGGCCTGGTGGCCGAGGGCGAGACCATCGTCGACCGCATCGACCACCTGGACCGCGGCTACGACCAGATGGAAGTCAAACTGCGCGCCCTGGGCCACCACGTTGAGCGCCATGAACTGCGCCTGCATGTCGGTGGGGAACCCCGGGTACTCGGTGGTACGGAAGCTTTGCGCCCGCAACTGGCCCGCCCCCGGGCTGCGCACGCGGATGCCGCCCTCGACGGACTCCAC
>JBEEPT010000164.1:0-21201 GCA_041190985.1 Pseudomonadota bacterium | reverse complement strand
ACTGCGATCCAGGCCAACGACCTGCTCGGGCGCAAGACCGCGCGCGACGGCGGCGCGCTGGCCCGGGCGCTGTGCGCGCGCATCGCCGCGACCGAGCAGGAACTCGCGGCGCGCGGCAGCGAGGACTGTGCGGCGATGCGCGCGGGCCTGCAGCGCGCCCGCCTGGCGCTGGAGGCCGTGGTCGACTTCGTCGCCAGCCGCGCGAAAACCGAAGTCAAGGCGGTCCATGCCGGGGCGGTGAACTATCTCAGGCTGGCCGGCCTGGTGCTGGGCGGCTGGCAGATGGCCCGTGCCCAGCTGGCGGCGCTGGAGCGCCGCGCCGAGGACCCGGACTTCCACGAGGCCAAGCTGATCACGGCGCGCTTCTACGCCGAGGCCTTGCTGCCCCAGGCCGAGGCCCTGGCCGCCTCGGTGCTGGCGGCAGGCAGCACCATTGAGCGCATGAGGCCCGAACTGTTCTGAGTCCGGAGCGGCCGGCGGGCTGGCTGCGGACGGAAAAAAGCCGCTACCGGTCTGGGCAGCGGCTGGTTTTCGAGGGCATGCGCCAGGCGTGGCGGGCCCGGGCAGCTCAGGGGTTGTCGGGCAGCAGGCAGGCCTCGACGACCTGCAGTTCGTTGTCGCGCGCGAAGCCCATGACGAAATTCCAGGCCATGGTGTCGTAGTCGCGCAGGTCGGTGTGCACGACGACGCACTTGATGCCGTTGATGACCTTGGGGATGCACCAGGGCGAATAGCTCAGGTGATTGCCGGGCTGCGTGCCGCCGGGGCGGAACTGGCTCATCACGCCAGCGAGCCGCTCCGCCCAGTCGCTGGGACGGAAGGTCTTGCCACTGCGGGTAACGCCCTGGATGAAGACTTCTTTGGCGGAGGGGGAGAGCATCGGTTGAAGGCCTCAGGTGGCAGGAGAACACAATGGCGCCGAGAATCGCTCGGTTCCGCGCTGGAGCAAGGGGGCGAATTTTATCTTATATAAGACTTTGACCAGGTAATAACACTTATGCCGGTCTGCGATAACGGCCTGCGACGCCGACGCCACGAGGCAAGCAAAGACTGGGCCTAAAATGCATGAACGGGGCCCGCAAATCACACGGGCCCGGCCTTTTTCGGCCGCCCCTCCACAGCTTATTCTGTTTTCTGGAAAACGCCCATGTCCTCCGCTGCACCGGTTGAACCGCATGTCATGAACACCTACGGCCGCCTGCCGATCGCGCTGTCGCACGGTCGCGGTTGCCGCGTCTGGGACGTGGACGGCAAGGAATACCTGGACGCCCTGGGCGGCATCGCGGTCAACACCCTGGGCCATGCGCACCCCAGGCTGGTGCCGGCGCTGCAGGACCAGATCGCCAAGCTGATCCACACCAGCAACTACTACTACAACCCAGCCACCGAGGAACTCGCCGCCATGCTGTGCGAGCGCTCCGGCCTGGACAAGGTCTTCTTCTGCTCCAGCGGCCTGGAGGCCAACGAGGCCGCGCTCAAGCTGGCGCGCAAGTTCGGCCACGACAAGGGCATCGAGCGTCCCGAGATCGTGGTCTACGAGCGCGCCTTCCACGGCCGCTCGATCGCCACCCTGAGCGCGACCGGCAACCCCAAGATCCAGGCCGGCTTCGGCCCGCTGGTCGAGGGCTTCATCCGCGTGCCGCTCAACGACATCGACGCGATCCGCCAGGCCACCGCCGGCAACCCGAACGTGGTCGCGGTCTTCTTCGAGGCGATCCAGGGCGAAGGCGGCGTCAACCCGATGGACGCCGACTACATGCGCCAGGTGCGCGCGCTGTGCGACGAGCGTGACTGGCTGCTGATGATCGACGAGGTCCAGTGCGGCATGGGCCGCACCGGCAAGTGGTTCGCGCACCAGTGGGCCGGCATCCAGCCCGACGTGATGCCGCTGGCCAAGGGCCTGGGCTCGGGCGTGCCGATCGGCGCCGTCGTCGCCGGCCCCAGGGCCGCCAACATCTTCGGCCCCGGCAACCACGGCACCACCTTCGGCGGCAACCCGCTGGCGGTGCGCGCCGGGCTCGAGACCATCCGCATCATGGAAGACGAGGGGCTGCTCGAGAACGCCGCCAAGGTCGGCCTGCACCTGCAGACCGCGCTGCTGACCCAGCTGATGGGCGTCGCGGGGGTCAAGGAGGTGCGCGGCAAGGGCCTGATGATCGGCGTCGAGCTCGACCGTCCCTGCGGCGTGCTGGTCAACCGCTGCGCCGACGCCGGCCTGCTGCTGAGCGTGACCGCCGACAGCGTGGTGCGCATGGTGCCGCCGCTGATCCTGAGCGTCGCCGAGGCCGACGAGATCGTCGCCAAGCTGGTCCCCCTGATCAAGGCCTTCCTGGCCGAGCAAGCCTGATTCATCCGATGAACGCCTCCATCACTCCTCCGGTGCCGGTCCGTCACTACCTGCAGTTCAAGGACTTCAGCGTCGACGACTATGCCTACCTGTTCGAGCGCGCCTGGCTGATCAAGCACAAGTTCAAGACCTACCAGAAGCACCACACGCTGACCGACCGCACGCTGGCCATGATCTTCGAGAAGGCCAGCACGCGCACGCGCGTGAGCTTCGAGGCCGGCATGTACCAGCTCGGTGGCAGCGTGGTGCACCTGACCACGGGCGACAGCCAGCTCGGCCGCTCGGAGCCGATCGAGGACAGCGCGCGCGTGATCAGCCGCATGACCGACATCGTGATGATCCGCACCTTCGGCCAGGAGAAGATCGAGCGTTTCGCCGCGCATTCGCGCGTGCCGGTGATCAACGGCCTGACCAACGAGTTCCATCCCTGCCAGATCCTGGCCGACCTGTTCACCTGGCTCGAGCACCGCGGCAAGGACGCCCAGGGCCGGATCGACCTGAACGCCTTGCGCGGCAAGACCGTGGCCTGGGTCGGCGACGGCAACAACATGGCCAACACCTGGCTGCAGGCGGCCGAGCTGCTGGGCTTCAAGGTCCATGTCAGCACGCCGAGCGGCTACGAGGTCGACGCCCAGGTCGCCGGCGTCGGCCAGGGCAACTTCTGGCGGGTGTTCGACGATCCGATGGAAGCCTGCCGCGGCGCCGACCTGGTCACGACCGACGTCTGGACCAGCATGGGCTGGGAAGCCGAGAACGAGAAGCGCATGAAGGCCTTCGCGGCCTGGTGCGTCACGCCCGCGATGATGGCGCAGGCCCAGCCCGACGCGGTCTTCATGCACTGCCTGCCCGCGCACCGCGGCGAGGAAGTGACTGCCGACGTGATCGACGGCCCGCAGAGCGTGGTCTGGGACGAGGCCGAGAACCGCATGCATATGCAGAAGGCGCTGATGGAGTACCTGCTGCTGGGCCGCCTGGCCTGAGCCAGCCCGCGCATGCAAGCCCTGCTCGACACGATCGCGCGCGCTGAACGCTGCAACGACGCCCAGCGCATCTTCCACGGACGCGGCGGCCTGCATCCGGGCTGCGAGCACCTGGCGCTCGACGCCTACCCGCCGGCCTGGCTGCTGACCAGCTTCCAGCCCCTGGACGAGGACGAACTGGCCCGGGTCCACGCGGCGCTGGCCGCGCGCTGGCAGGAGATCGCGCCGGGCGAGCCGCTGAACTGGGTCTACCAGTGCCGCTTCGAAGGCCGCAGCGAGACCCGCCTGATGGCCGGCAGCTTGCCCGAGCCGCATGTCGTGACCGAACAGGGCGCGCGCTACCTCGTGCACCTGCTGCGCGGCCAGAACCACGGCCTGTTCCTCGACATGGCCGAGGGCCGCGCCTGGGTGCGCGACTACGCGGCCCGCCAGCCCGGGCTCAAGGTGCTCAACCTGTTCGCCTACACCTGCGCCTTCTCGGTCGCCGCGCTGCAAGGCGGCGCGCGTCAGGTGATCAACATCGACATGAGCGCGGGCGCGATCGGCACGGGTCAGCACAACCACGCGCTCAACGGCCTGCAGGGGCGCGCCAGCTTCCTGGCGCACGACATCTTCAAGACCTGGGGCAAGATCACGCGCGGCGGTCCCTACGGCCTGATCGTGGTCGACCCGCCGAGCTACCAGAAGGGCAGCTTCGTCGCGAGCAAGGACTACGCCCGGCTGATGCGCCGCCTGCCCGATCTGCTGGTCCCGGGCGGACGCGTGCTGCTCTGCCTCAACGCGCCCGAACTCGGGCCCGAATTCCTGCAGCAGCTCATGGACGAGGCCGCGCCCGAGCTCGTGTTCGAGCAGCGCCTGCCCAATCCGGCGGCCTTCGCCGACGTCGCGCCCGGACGCGCGCTCAAGGTACTGGTCTACCGCGCCCCCGATCTGCCTCCACGCTGATTCCTTCGACCTTCGCCCGAATTTCCCACCCATGTCGCATTGCCAGAGCTGCGGCGCCTGCTGCGCCAACTTCCGCGTCGACTTCTCGGTCCACGAACTCGACACCGAGGGCGGTGCGGTGCCGTCCGGGCTGGCGGTCGAGGTCAACGGCAGCACCTGCCGCATGCGCGGCACCGACCACTCTCCGCCCCGCTGCGCCGCGCTGACCGGCAAGCTGGGCGAAAAGATCGGCTGCGGCATCTACGAGTGGCGGCCCTCGCCCTGCCGCGAGTTCGAGGAGGGCAGCGACGCCTGCAACCGGGCCCGCGCGCGCCACGGCCTGACGGTGCTGGAGTCCTGAGCCCATGGACCGGCTGTGGGACATCTCGCCGCCGGTCGATGCCGCGACCCCGGTCTACCCCAGCGACCAGCCCTTCGAGCTGCGCTGGACCAGCACGCTGGGGCCGGACTGCGCGGCCAGCGTCGGCAGCATCACGACGACGACGCACATCGGCGCGCATGCCGACGCGCCGCTGCACTACGACCCGCAGGGCCTGGCGGTCGGCGCCCTGGCGCTGGAACCCTTCCTCGGGCATTGCCGCGTCGTGCACGCCTGGGACCGTGGCCCGCGGCTGCGCTGGGAGGACCTGGCGCATGCGCTGCCTGACAGCCATTCGATCCCGCCGCGCCTGCTGGTGCGCACCTACCAGCGCCAGCCCGTGAGCTGGGACCCCGGCCTGAGCGGCTTCGCGCCCGAACTGCTGGAGCGCCTGGCCGACTGCGGCGTGCTGCTGGTCGGCACCGACAGCGCCAGCGTGGACCCGGCCGACAGCGTGGCGCTGGAGAGCCACCAGGTGCTGCGCCGGCGCGGCCTGCGCGTGCTCGAGGGCCTCTGCCTCGACGCCGTGCCCGAGGGCGACTACGAACTGATCGCGCTGCCGCTCAGGCTCATGGGCGCCGATGCCAGTCCGGTGCGCGCGGTGCTGCGCGCCTGGCCCCGCGGGCCGGAGCCGGCCTGAGCGCAGGGGCGCATCCGCCCCCGCCTGTACCGCGGCAGCGGCCCGGGCTATCATCGAACCGAACGCCCCGCATCCGGGAGGAGGTCGTCCGTGAGCATCCCATCCGCTGTCCTGCTCGGCCTGCTGGCGATCGCGCTGCTCTATGCGGTCGTCGCCTACAACGGCCTGGTCGGACTCAAGCACGGCGTCGCGCGCGCCTGGGCCAACATCGACGTGCTGCTCAAGCAGCGCCATGACGAGCTGCCCAAGCTGGTCGAGGTCTGCCGCCAGTACCGGCAGTTCGAGGCCGCGACGCTCGCGCGCGTGACCGAGGCGCGCTCCCGCGTCGCCGCCGCGCGCGAGCGCCAGGATGTCGCGGCGCTGGGCGTCGCCGAAGGCGCGCTGCGCGCCGGCCTGGGGCAGATCTTCGCGGTCGCCGAGGCCTACCCCGAACTCAGGGCCGACGGACATTTCGCGCAGCTGCAGGCGCGCATCAGCGCGCTCGAGAACGGCATTGCCGACCGCCGCGAGCTCTACAACGAGGCGGTCAACCTCAACAACACCCGCATCGAGCAGTTTCCCGACCTGCTGCTCGCGCGGCTGTTCGGCTTCCAGGCCAGGCCCCTGCTCGAATTCGCCGCCAGCGAAACCGGCGACGTCGACCTCAAGGCCTTGTTCAGGTCCTGAGCGCGGCAGCGGGCTGGCCGAGGTGGATGCGCTCTGGCTGCGACTGCGGCGCCACTGGCTGGTGCTCTCGCTGCCCACGCTGCAGCTCGTCCTGTTCGGCCTGTTGCTGCAGGCCGAATCCCGGCGCGACACGCTGGCAACCCTGGCGCTGCTGCTGGCCAGCGGCCTGTGGGGCTGGCTGCGATCGCTGCGGCGGCTGCGCGCCGTGGCCGACACGCCGACGGCGCGCATCGCCAGCGCGGCACAGGGCTATGCCGAACTGCGCGGGCGCGGCGAGCCCTTTGGCGGACAGCCGCTGCTGTCGCCACTCAACCAGCTGCCCGTGCTCTGGTACCGGCTCGTCACCGAGCGGCGCGACTCAGAAGGCCGGTGGCGCCACGAGCGCAGCGAGGAAAGCGACGCCTCCTTCCTGCTCGTCGACGCCAGCGGCGAATGCACCGTCGACCCGGAGGGCGCCGAGATGCTGGTGCAGCGGCGCGAGGTCAGCGTCAGCGGCGAGCTGCGCCTGACCCAGTGGTCGCTGCTGCGCCACGATCCGATCTATGTGCTGGGCGACTTCCACACCCAGGGCAGCGCCGAGGCCGGCTTCGACGAGGCGGCCCGGATGCGCGAGCTGCTGGAGGACTGGAAGGCCGACCGGCAATCCCTGCTGGCGCGCTTCGACCTCGACCGCGACGGCCAGATCGACCTGCGGGAATGGGAACTCGCGCGCGCCCAGGCCAGGCGCCAGGCGCGCCGGGAGCGCGACGCAGCGCTCGCGCTGCCGCCGCAGCACCAGGTGCGCGCGCCGGCGGACGGCCGGCACTACCTGATCTCGGACCTCGACCCCGGGCGCATCGTGCGCCGCTACCGCCTCTGGGCCGGCTTCCACCTCACGGTCTTCCTCGGCGCGGCCGCGGCACTGGCCTGGTACGGCCAGGCGCACGGCCTGCCCCGCTAGGACCAGAGCGCCTGCAAGGCGCGCGCCAGGAATGGCGCCATGGTCGCGACATTGCTGGCGTGCGGTATGCAGTCGGTGCTCCAGATCTCGCCCACGCCGGCGGCGCGCAGCACCGCCTCGGCGTCGTCCGCGAACAGCGCGTGCGTGACCGCGACGTCGACCGATGCCGCGCCAGCCGCCAGCAGCAGGCGCGCGGCCTGCGCCACCGTGTGGCCGGTGCTGGCGACGTCGTCCAGGATCACGACCCGGCGCCCGCGCAGCGCCACCTCCGGCAGCGAGATCTCGACCGAACGGTCGCCGCGACGCAGCTTGCGGCAGACCGCGCTGTCATGACCGATGCGCGCCGCCGCCTGCGCGACCCACTGCGCGGACTCCTCGTCGGGGCCGAGCAGCAGCGCGCCCGGGCGGCGCTGCGCGATCCAGTCGGCCAGCGCGGGCGCGCCGCTGAGCACGACCGGCTGCGCCACCGGCACCGCCTCTCCCAGGCTGGCGACGCGGTGCAGGTGCGGGTCGACCGTGACGACGGCGTCGAACAGGCCGGCCAGGAAGTCGCCCACGATGCGCTGGCTCACCGCCTCGCCGGGCTCGAATTCCATGTCCTGTCGCATATAGCCCAGGTAGGGCGTGAGCAGCGTCAGGTGGCGCGCGCCATGCGCGCGCGCGGTGCGCGCGGCCAGCAGCAGCTCGACCAGCTTCTCGTTGGGCTGCTGCAGCCCGCGCCAGATCGCGAGCCGTGGCGGCACCGGGATCGGCACGCGGAGCTTGAGCTCGCCGTCGGGAAAGCGGTGCCGCGCCACGACGGCCAGCCGCGGTGCCGCGGGCGCGCCAGCCGGCTGCGGCCAGGCTTCGAGCAGGCGCTGCGCCGCCGCGCGCTCATCCTCGAAGCACCAGAGCACGCAATCGCGCGCCGCGTCCGCCAGGCGGGTTTCAGAACTCGACAAAGACATGCGGCACCTCCCCTGCTTCGCCAAGCTCGTAGCCGCTGGCCTTCTCGCTGGCCTGGCGCGCGAAGTCGAGATCGGACTGGAAACTGGCATGGACTCGGTACAGCAGATCGCCCGCGGCGACCGGATCGCCCAGCTTGCGCGCCAGGTCGACACCGGCGCAAGCGACCTTGGGCGCGCCGGCCATGCGGGCGATGCGCGCGATCTGCAGGTTGTCGATGCCGGTGACGAAGCCGGCGCGCGGCGCGCGCACCTCGAAGCTGAGCGCGCCGAGCTCGGGATTGTGGTGGTCGAAGGGCTTGCCGCCCTGGGCCTCGATGATGGCGCGCATCTTCTCGAGCGCGCGCCCCGAGTCGAGGATGTCGCGCGCGATCGGGAAGCCGTCGCCGCCACGGATGTCGGGGTCGCACTCGAGCAGGCGGCCGGCCAGGCGCAGCGCCTTCTGACGCAGGTCCTGCGGGGCCTGCGGGTCGTTCTCGAGCACGCGCATGACATCGCGCGCCTCCAGCACCGGGCCGACGCCGTTGCCGATCGGCTGGCGGCCGTCGGTGATCACGACGTCGATCGAGAGGTCGAGCCGGCGCGCGACATACTCGAACAGCTTGCGCAGGCGCTGCGCGTCGGGCATGGAGCGCACCTTGGCGCTCGGCCCGATCGGGATGTCGAGCACCAGGTGGGTGGAGCCGGCGGCGATCTTCTTCGACAGGATGGACGCGACCATCTGCCCGGGCGAATCGAGCGAGAGCGGGCGCTCGACTGAGATCAGCACGTCGTCGGCCGGCGACAGGTCGGCGGTGCCGCCCCAGGCCAGGCAGGCGCGGTGGTCGCGCACGATCTCGCTGAGGCGGTCGAAGGGCAGCTCGACCTTGGCCAGCACCTCCATGGTGTCGGCCGTGCCGGCCGGCGAGGTAATCGCGCGCGAGGAGGTCTTGGGGCAGACCAGGCCGTGCGCCGCGACGATGGGCACGACCAGCATCGAGGTGCGGTTGCCGGGAATGCCGCCGATGCAGTGCTTGTCGACCACCAGGCGCTCGTGCCAGTTGACCTGGCGCCCGCAGGCGATCATGGCCTCGGTCAGGAAGTAGACCTCTTCCCGGTCGAGCTCGCCGCGATTGGTCGCCACCACGAAGGCCGAGAGCTCGATCTTGGAGTAGCGGTGCTCGGCGATGTCGCGCACGATGGCGTGGAAATCCTCGCGCCCGAGGCGCTCGCCGGCGATCTTGCGATGCAGCGCCGAGATCGAGGCCGGCGGCTCGGCCTGCGAGACGACCGCGGGATGGCCCTTATCGCAGCCGAGCTGGTCGAAGGCGTCCTCCGACAGGCCGATCTCGTGGCATTGCACGATGCGCGGGTCGCTCGTGACGTTGAGCGTGGCCAGGATGCGCCGGCCGTTGGCCCTGACCTCGACCTTGGACAGGGCCTGGAAGCCCTCGGCGCGATAGACCGCGCAGTCGCGGTTGAGGTAGACGACGTTCTCGTGGTAGGTGTCGATCGCGACCCGGCGCAGCTTCAGCGGCGAGGCGGCTGCGGCCTGCTCGGAACCGCTCGACGGCGGCGTGGCGGGAGCCTGGTTCATGTCTTGCCCCTTCCCGGCCTCATTGCGGCCGGATCTGGTTGCGCTCGATCACGGCGCGCATCTGCCGGGTGTCGAGCTGGATGCGCCGCGCCAGGCCCTCGGCCGAGGTTCCGGCCACCTGCCAGCCCTGGGCGTAGATTTTCTCTCGGATCTCGGGCCGGCGCACGATCTCGGCCAGCAGCGCCGACAGGCGGTCGATCTGCGTTCGCGGCTGGGTCGCCGGCGCGGCGACCGCATCCCAGATCTCGAGCTGGAAGTCCCTGAGCCCGGCCTCGCTCAGGCTGGGTACCTCGGGCAGCAGCGCGCTGCGTCCGGCCGAGGTCACGCCCACCGCCTGCAGCCTGCCAGCGCGCACCTGCGCCATCGCCAGGCCCGGCGGCAGCAACGCCAGCTGGATGTCGCCCGCGATCAGGGCGTTGATCACCTGCGGGTTGCCGGGATAGGGCACGTGCACGGCCCGCAGGCCCGAACTCGCGTTGAGCATTTCCATGCCCAGGTGCGCCACCGTGCCCACGCCAGGCGAGCCGTAGCTCCAGTGCGCGCCGGCCTGCCGTCCCGCCCGCAGCAGGGCCTCGCCCTGGCCCGGGATCCGGGCCGACGCGACCAGCACCAGCGGCGCCGTCACGAGCAGGGAAACCGGCGCCAGATCCCGGAGCGGGTCGTAGGGCGCCGCCGGATTGAGGATCTTGGCGATCGTCAGGTTGCCGTTGATCATCAGCCCGAAGGTATGCCGGTCGGTCGAATGCGCGACCAGTTCGGCCGCGATGTTGCCGCCGGCCCCCGGGCGGTTTTCCACCACGACCGGCTGGCCCAGCGCGCGCGCCAGGGGTTCGGCCACGGTGCGCGCGACCAGGTCGGGCGAGGAGCCGCCCGGAAAGCCCACCAGCAGCCGGACTGGACGGCTGGGCCAGGGCGCCGGCTCGCTGCCCGCCGGCGCCGCCGCAGCCGCGGAGCCGGCCCAGGCAAACAGCCCCAGGCCCGCGAGGGTCAGGGCCAGGCGGCGTCGCGCCGGGTCGATGTGAAAGGCTGCTCGGGACTCCATGGACGATCCTTGCGGGTGCGGCGAAATGCTGGCTACCTCCACATCCTACAGGGTCGCCGCCCGTGCCGGGATCAGTCCGGCAGCGCCGGGCCGGCGTAGAGTTCCGGCACGTCGATCAGGCGCTCGCCGAGCAGGCCCATGGCCAGGTCGCGCCCCCAGCGCAGCGGCCCCGTGGCGTGGAAGACCAGGCCGTTGCGGCGCGAGCGTTCCTGCACCCAGGCGTTGCGGCGCCAGCGCGCCTGCGCGAAGGCCTGCAGCAAGGCGGGCCAGTCGGGTGCGGCGCCGCGCGCGCGCTCGAGCAGGCGTCCCAGCGTCCAGGCATCCTCGAGCGCCATCGCCGCGCCCTGCGCCAGGTAGGGGCGCATCGGATGGGCGGCATCGCCCAGCAGCGCCACCCGCCCCTGGGCCTGCTCCTGCGGACCGCGCATCGGCGCCCGCGCATTGAGCGGCCAAAGCCGCCATTGCGCGACGGCCTGCAGCAGTTGGTCGAGGTCGGCATGCACGGGGCCGAGCGCGCGGCGCAGCTCCTGCGCGTGCGCCTGCTGGTCCCAGCTCTCGAGGTCGGCGGGCACTGGGCCCTCGACCACCACCACCAGGTTCATCCACTCGCCGCCGCGCACCGGGTAGTGCACCGCGTGCAGGCCCGGCGCGAGCCAGGCCGTGACGGCGTTGCGGCGCAGCGCAGCCGGCAGATCGGCCATGCGCACCAGGCCACGGTAGGCCAGATCGCCGCTGAAGACCGGCGCGCCGTCGGCCAGCAGGCCGGCGCGCATCCGGCTCCAGAGCCCGTCGCAGCCCAGCAGCGCGGCGGCCCGCCACTGCGCGCCGGCCTCGGTGGCCACGCCGACCGAGTCGGGGCCGGAGGCGATGCGCTGCACGCGCTCGTTCAGGCGGCAGTCGGCCAGCGGCCGGACCCGATCCAGCAGGATGCGGTGCAGGTCGGCGCGGTGCACGGTGGCATAGGGCCGCCCGTAGCGCGCGCGCATGGCCGCGCCCAGCGTGAGCCGGCCCAGCAGCGCCCCCGAGCCGGCCGCGCGCACGCGCAGCTCGTCCGGAAAGGCCGCCACCCGCGCCAGCTCCGCCTCCAGCCCCCAGTCGTGCAGCACGCGCACCGCATTCGGCCCGAGCTGTATGCCCGCGCCGACCTCGGAGAACTCCGCCGCCTGCTCGAGCAGCGTCACCTTCAACCCCGCGCGCGCCGCGACCCAGGCAGCGCCCAGCCCCGCCATGCCGCCGCCTATCACCAGCAAATCGTCCATGGCCCGATTGTGGCGCAAGGGCAAGGGCCCCGGCTTTGCGCGTCGGCCTGCCTCGGGAGTGCGGCGCTTCAGCGCAGCGCCGGCATGGCGCGCTGCATCAGCAGCAGCGCGCTCTCGCCCACGCCGGCACCGAAGCGCTTGGCCAGGCGCGAGGCCACGTTCTCGTGCTGGGTGTAGTCGATGATGTCTTCCGCCTTGACCACCTCGCGCGCCACCTGGTCCAGGCTGCCGTAGTCGTCGGCCAGGCCGAGCGCGACCGCCTTCTGGCCGCTCCAGGCCAGGCCGCTGAAGAGCTCGGGCGTTTCCTTGAGCCGCTCGCCGCGGCCCTTCCTGACCACCTCGATGAACTGCGCGTGGATCTCGTTGAGCATCTCCTGCGCGTAGGCGCGGTGGGTCGCGTTCTGCGGGCTGAAGGGATCGAGGAAGCCCTTGTTCACGCCCGCGGTCAGCAGCCGGCGCTCGATGCCGACCTTGTCCATCAGGCCGGTGAAGCCGAAGCCGTCCATCAGCACGCCTATGCTGCCGACGATGCTGGCCTTGTCGACGTAGATCCGGTCCGCCGCCGAGGCGATGTAATAGGCCGCCGAGGCGCAGGCCTCCTCCACCACCGCGTAGACCGGCTTGCCGTGCAGTTCGCGCAGGCGATGGATCTCGTCGTTGATGATGCCGGCCTGCACCGGGCTGCCGCCGGGCGAGTTGATCAGCAGCACCACTGCCTTGGCGCCCTTGTCCTCGAAGGCCGAGCGCAGCGAGCCGAGCACGTACTGGGCGCTGGCCTCGCTGTCGGCCGCGATCTCGCCGCGGATCTCGATCAGCGCGGTATGCGGCGAGCCGGTCGCAGCCCCCTCGGGCATCTCGCGGTAGGCCAGCCAGAGCAGCGCAGCGAACAGCCCGGCCCAAACCAGGCGCAGCGTCACCTTCCAGCGCCGCGCGGCGCGCTGTTCCTCGAGTGCGGCAAAGGCGAGCCGCTCCAGCGTGTGGCGCTCCCAGGACGCCTGCTGCGTCGGGGACGGGCTGGGCGCGGGCGGCATGGCGCCGGTTGCGCTGTCCTGTTGGGAATCTTGCATACGAAATTCAAAAATCGAGCGGCACCAGGTCCTGTACCGACTGCCAGTACACGACCCCGTCCCGCTCCGAGACCGCTATTTTGACCAGCGGCCCGCGCCCGGGACCACCGACGCAGGCACCGGTGTCGGGTAAAAACAACGCTCCATGCGCAGCGCAGACCAGGTATCGTGCCTCGGCGTCGAAAAAACGGTTGGGCAGCCAGTCTAGCTCCATCGCGACATGACTGCAGCGGTTCAGGTAGGCGTGCACCCGGCCGCGGTAGCGCAGGGCAAAGGCGCGGCAGTTCTGACCCTGGTAGACGACGTCGAAGGGGCAGGCCAGGCCGCCGTCGACCAGATCGGCGCCGGCGCACAGGGCATGCCAGCTGGCATCGTCATCGAGTGACTTTTCCATCGCCGCCGACCATAACCGATGACGCCGGAAAATTCCTGACAATAGCGGCCATGACGCAAGAAACCCTCACGCCCGCCGGCCGCGCGCTGGTGCTGGGCTCGACCTCGCGCTACCGGCGCGAACTGCTGCAACGCCTGCGCCTGCCGTTCGAGGTGCTGGCCCCCGAAGTCGACGAAACCCCGCTGCCCGGCGAAGCGCCGGCCGCGCTGGCGCAGCGCCTGGCGCTGGCCAAGGCGCGCGCCGTGGCCGCGCAGCGCCCCGACGCGATCGTGATCGGCAGCGACCAGGTCGCCGACCTCGACGGCGAGCCGCTGGGCAAGCCCGGCAGCCACGAACGCGCGGTCGCGCAGCTGCGCCGCATGAGCGGCAAGACCGTGCTGTTCCAGACCGCGCTCGCGGTGGCCTGCGCCGAGACCGGCTTCGAGGCCGGCGAGCTCGCCGTGGTCGAGGTCGTGTTCCGCGAACTCGACGACGCCACGATCGAGCGCTACCTGCGCGCCGAGCAGCCCTACGACTGCGCCGGCAGCGCCAAGAGCGAGGGGCTGGGCATCGCGCTGCTGGATCGCATCGTCAACGACGACCCGACCGCGCTGATCGGCCTGCCGCTGATCCACACCGCGCGCCTGCTGCGCCAGGCCGGGCTGCAGATCCCATGAGCGCGCCGCAACAAGCCGGGCGACTGTACCTGGTGCCGACGCCGCTGGACTTCGGCTGCGAGGCCGACGCCGGGCTGGGCGCCGCCCTGCCCGCCCAGACCGTCGCCATCGCCGCCGGCATCACGCACTGGATCACCGAGAACGCCAAGAGCACGCGCGCCTTCCTCAAGCGCGTGGGAGCGCAGCAGCCGCTGGCCGCGCCGCTGCAGGAGCAGCAGATCACCGAGCTGCCGCGCCAGGTGCACAAGAAGGGCGACCACGACGCCGCCGGCGGCGGCTTCGACGCCAAGCCGCTGCTGGGCGCGGCGCTGCAGGGCCAGGACATCGGCCTGGTCAGCGAAGCCGGTATGCCGGCGATCGCCGACCCGGGCAGCTCGGTCGTGCGCGCCGCCCACGCGCTCGGGATCGAGGTGGTGCCGCTGGTCGGGCCGATCTCGCTGATGCTGGCGCTGGCCGCCAGCGGGCTGAACGGCCAGAATTTCGCCTTCGTTGGCTACCTGCCGGCCGACGCGGCGGGCCGTGCGCAGCGCGTGCGCGAGCTCGAGGCGCTGGCGCAGAAGACCGGCCAGACCCAGCTCTTCATCGAGACGCCCTACCGCAACGCGGCGCTGCTGCAGGGCCTGCTGCAGACGCTCAAGCCCACGACAAGGCTGGCCGTGGCCTGCGGCATGACGCTGCCGCAGCAGAAGGTGCACAGCGCCTTGGTGTCCGACTGGAAGACGCGCCAGCCCGGACTGCCGCTGGAGCTGCCGGCGGTGTTCCTGATCGGGAAGTAGCTGGCGCCACAGCCGGGGGCGAACGGCTTGCGTGCGGCGACCGGCCGACGCTCAGCGCCGCCTCCCGGCGTCGGTCGCCAAGCGCAGAAAGTCGAACAGCCTGTCGTCCAGGGACTGGGCGACGTTGAAGCGCATGAAGCCGCTGGCCGACTGGGAAAGGCTGAACGCATTGCCCGGCGCCAGCACGATGTCCTCGGTCAACGCGGCCCGGGACAGGTCGGCCGCGTCCATGCCTTCGGGCAGGCGGCACCACAGGAACATCCCCGCCTGCGGCCGCAGCCACGGGACGATGCCGACCTCCTCGAGCCGCGTGCCGACCTCCCGCATCGCCCGGGACAGGTGCAGGCGCAAGCCCTCCATGTGCTTGCGGTAGCCGCCGTCCTGCAGGACGGCCAGCACCAGTTCGGCGGCGAGGTGAGCACCGCCGAACGAGGTCGCGATCTTCAGGTCGGTCAGGCCGTCGATCCAGTCGGACCGGGTGGCGAGGTAGCCGACCCGCGCCGAGGCCGACAGCGTCTTCGAAAAGCTCCCGATCTGGACCACTCGCTCCAGGCCGTCCAGGGCGGCGAGGCGCGGTGCCGGAACCGGCTCGAAGTCGGCAAAGATGTCGTCCTCGACGATGGTCAGGCCGGCCTCGTGCGCCAGCTTCAGCAGGCGGTGCGCAGTCACGGGCGAGAGCGCGGCGCCGGTGGGGTTGTGTATCCCGGAATTGGTGATGTACAGGCGTGGACGGTGTTCGGCCAGTGCGCTGGCGAAGCGCTCGACGTCAGGTCCGGACGGGGTATAGGGCACACCGACGATCCTGGCACTGTGCGCGCGCAGCAGCGCGTGGAAGTTGAAATAGCACGGATCGTCGACCAATACCGCGTCACCCGGCTTGATGAGAAAGCGGCACAGCAGGTCGATGGCCTGCGTGCCCGACTCGGTCAGGATGATCCGGTCGGCGGACGTCGCGATCCCGCGCTCCAGCAGGCGCCTGGCCAGCAGTTGCCGCAGCGCGGGCAGGCCAAGCGGCGTGTCGTAGTCTGCGAGCGTTCGATCGCGGGCGCGGGCGAGCGAGCGCAGCGCCCGTCTCAGCCCGTCTTGCGCCAGCCACGAGGCCGGCAGCCATCCGCATCCCGGCTTGAGTGCCGCGTCACCAGACTCGAGCGACAGCCGCGACACCCAGAACGGGTCGACGGCCCGATCCAGCCGGGGGCCGATCGCGGCCACCGAGAGCGGTGCCGGCTGTCCTGCGACGAAAAAGCCCGATCCCGGGCGTGACCGGATCACCCCCTCGGCCGCCAGCCTCTCGTAGGCCCCGACCACGGTCGAGGCCGAGAGCCCCATTGACGCAGCCAGTGCGCGGATCGAAGGCAGCTTCTCGCCCGGCACCAGGGTTCGCGCTGCGATGCGTTGGCGGATCGCCGCCATCACCGCCTCGGTGCGACTCGTCTGCGGCCGGCAACCGCTGGGCACCCGATTCATCCGTATTGGCTCCGTAGGCATAACAGTTCATCCAAACCGTACTGGACTGTAGCTTGAAGATCCGGTCTCGGGGAGGGATAAACGAGTTCGACGAAGGAGCTTGCGATGAAACGGGATACGAAGGCTTGGTGGAATGGCCTGGCGGGCGTGCTGATCTTCAGCGGTTCGCTGCCGGCGACAAGGGTGGCCGTGCTGGACTTCGACCCTGTCTTCCTGACCGCTGCGCGCGCCGTCATCGCCGGACTGCTGGCCGCCTGCCTGCTGGCGATCGGCAGACAGCAGCGACCGGCGCGCGCGGACATCGCGCCGCTGGCACTCGTCGCGCTCGGCGTCGTGATCGGGTTTCCCCTCCTGACGGCATGCGCGCTCCGCCATGTCAGCTCGGCTCACTCGATCGTCTTCATCGGCGGGCTGCCGCTGGCAACCGCGCTCTTCGCCGTGCTGAGTGGCGGCGAGCGGCCGCGGCCGGCGTTCTGGCTATTCTCCGGCGTGGGCAGCTCGCTGGTCGTGGGCTATGCGCTGGCGCAGGGCGTTTCTGCCTCCCCCCTGGGTGACTCGCTGATGCTGGCGGCCATCGTCGTCTGCGGCCTGGGCTACGCCGAGGGCGCCAGGCTGTCGCGCAAGCTGGGTGGCTGGCAGGTCATTTCGTGGGCGCTCGTCCTGTCGCTGCCGGCCATGCTGGCGCTCGCGCTCGGCGCGCGGCCCGATTCGCTCGACGGGATAGGCACGGCGGCATGGATCGGGCTCGCCTACGTGTCGCTCTTCAGCATGCTGATCGGGTTCGTGTTCTGGTACCGCGGACTGGCGCTCGGCGGCATCGCAGCGGTCGGACAGCTCCAGCTGCTCCAGCCCTTCTTCGGACTGGCGCTGGCGGCGGGCCTGCTGCACGAGCCGGTGACCTGGCCCATGCTCCTGGTGAGCGCGCTGGTGCTGCTGTGCGTGAGCGGCGCGCGCCGCTTCAGTCGACCGGCGGACTGAAGGGTCACGACCAGCCATCTGGACTGGGCACGACCCCGGCCACCCGGCCCGCTCATGTGTCCGCCGGCCCCTGGCGAGCGATCGTCTGCAGGATCCGCTCGGCCACCAGCTGCTCCAGCGCCTGGCGCTTCGCCATGGCGCTGCGCTTGTTGGAAGGGTAGTCAGTCAGCGGCCTTTGCTGGTGCAGCAGGGGCAGCTCGAACATGCCGCCAGCCTGCCGGGTGGCACCGAGGTCCAGCCACATGGCGTCGTAGCTCTGCATGATCTCCCGGCGCTTGCGCCAGTGGCGATAGATGTGCAGGCTGTCGCTGACGCCTACGATGGCGGACAGGCCGTAAGCCCGGGCGATCGCCTGCAAGGCGACCAGCAGCAGCTGGCGCGGGCGCAGGCCGAACATCTCCTTGGTCGCATCGCGGATCGCCTCGCGGACCGCCTCGTCGGGACTGCCCTGCAGGCAGCCCACGAACAGCGCGGGGCCCCCCGCCACCATGCCCAGGGTGAACGCCAGCGACAGCAGTGCCAGCCCGTCGTACTCCAGGCTCAGCCTGAGCTCGCCCTCCTTCTGCAGCGAGCCCGCCGGCCCCAGCACGAGCCGCAGGGTCTTGCCGGTCTTTCCGTCCAGTTCGGCCAGCGGAAAATCCCTGAGCGTGGCCGACACCAGCAAGGCGCCGTGCGGCTGGCTGGCGCCGAAGCGGTAGTGCGACTCGAGCAGTGCCAGACGTTCAGCACTGCCCAGATCCTTCCTCAGATAGGGGCGGTGGATCTTTTCGACCAGATCGCGGTTGGAGCGGGCCGCCGCGAGCCGAGACGGATCCGACCAGAGAAAGCCCAGCCAGCGCGCCGTGCTGCGCGCATAGCACAGGCTGCGCAGATACAGCCGGCTGCGCCGCTGCCTTGGTGTCTCGGGGCTGCCCAGAGGGTAATGCCAGTCCGCCACGGCAGCCAGCTGGCCCGCAGCCTCCTTCCCGGCCCGGAGCCGGAAGGCCGACAACGACAGCGCGTCAGCCAGGTCACAAATCCACATGAAAAACCAAAATGACAATCACATAATATTTTTAAGATCTTAATGTAAAAAAATGTAAAGAAAATGCTCCCGCCATCAGGTAATTCCCTAATGGCCTCATTCCCGCATGGCCTGCGCCGCTGGCAGCAAAAAGGCCTTCTCCTGTGCGGGGAAGGCCTTGGCAGCATCGGCGCGGGCGATCCGGTTGCGGCACGAGCTCGCCGCAAACGGACGCCAGCCGGGATCAGTGACGGAAGTGGCGCACGCCGGTGAAGACCATGGCCACGCCGCGCTCGTTGGCGGCGTCGATCACTTCCTGGTCGCGCATCGAGCCGCCCGGCTGGATCACGCAGCTCGCGCCGGCGTCGACCACCACGTCCAGGCCGTCGCGGAACGGGAAGAAGGCGTCACTGGCCACGGCCGTGCCCTGCAGCGTCAGCTTGGCGTGCTCGGCCTTGATGCTGGCGATGCGGGCCGAGTCGAGGCGGCTCATCTGGCCGGCGCCCACGCCCATGGTCATGCCGTCCTTGCAGAACACGATCGCGTTGGACTTGACGTACTTGGCGACCTTCCAGGCGAACAGCAGGTCTTCGAGCTGCTGCGGCGTCGGCTGCTTGACGGTCACGACCTTGAGGTCGGCCAGCGTCATGTCGTGGTTGTCCGCGCTTTGCAGCAGCAGGCCGGAGCCGATGCGCTTGATGTCCATGGCGTTGCGGCTGGCTTCCGAGCCGCCTTCGGGCAGCGCGATCTTCATCAGGCGCACGTTGGCCTTGGCCTTGAAGACGGCCAGCGCCTCGGGCGTGAAGTCGGTGGCGATCAGCACCTCGACGAACTGCTTGGACACGGCCAGCGCGGCTTCGCCGTCGAGCGGGCGGTTGAAGGCGATGATGCCGCCGAAGGCGCTGGTCGGGTCGGTCTGGAAGGCCTTGCTGTAGGCCTCGAAGGGATTGGCGCCCACGGCCACGCCGCAGGGGTTGGCGTGCTTGACGATCACGCAGGCCGGCGCGTCGAAGCTCTTGACGCATTCCCAGGCCGCGTCGGCGTCGGCGATGTTGTTGTAGGACAGCTCCTTGCCCTGCAGCTGCACGCCGGTGACCAGCGAGCCAGGCGCCGGGTTCATGTCGCGGTAGTAGGCCGCGCTCTGGTGCGGGTTCTCGCCGTAGCGCAGGTCCTGCAGCTTGACGTAGTTCTCGTTGCACTGGCCCGGGAAGGCCAGGCGCTGCGGCTGGGCCTCGTCGCCCGGCACGCCGGCGCTCAGGTCGACCGAGGACAGGTAGTTGCTGATCGCGGCGTCGTAGTTGCTGATGCGGTTGAAGGCGGCGACCGACAGCTTGAAGCGGGTCGTGTTGCTGATGCCGCCGGCCTTGAGCTCGGCCACGACCTCGGCGTACTGGCTGGCGTCGGTCAGCACCGCGACGTCCTTCCAGTTCTTGGCGGCGGAGCGCACCATGGCCGGGCCGCCGATGTCGATGTTCTCGATCGCGTCGCCCAGCGTGCAGCCGGACTTGGCCACGGTGGCCTCGAACGGATACAGGTTCACCACCAGGATGTCGATGGTGCCGATGCCGTGCTCCTTGAGCGCTGCCATGTGCTCGGGGAAGTCACGGCGCGCCAGCAGGCCGCCATGCACCATCGGGTGCAGGGTCTTGACGCGGCCATCCAGCATCTCGGGGAAGCCGGTGACCTCGGCCACCTCGGTCACGGGCAGGCCGTTGTCGGCCAGCAGCTTGGCCGTGCCGCCGGTCGAGATCAGCTGCACGCCCAGGGCGTTGAGTTCGCGCGCGAGTTCCAGCACGCCGGTCTTGTCGGATACCGAGAGTAGAGCTTTCATGGTTACTTCCAGGGTAGGTAAATGGGGTCAGTCGATCAGCCCGTGCTCGACCAGCTTCTTGCGCAGGGTGTTGCGGTTGAGGCCCAGCCACTGCGCGGCGCGCGACTGGTTGTGCTGGGCACGCGCCATCACGACCTCGAGCAGCGGCTTCTCGACCGCGCGCATCAGCATGTCGTGCAGGTTGGCCGGCTCGGTGCCGTCGAGGTCGGCGAAGAAGGTCTCGACGTTCTCGCGCACGCAGTCTTGTAGGGAGAGCTTTTCGGTGCTCATGCAGCCAGTTTCCAGGGTTCGAATGGGGTCGTCTCGAAGAACTCACGCACGCACTCCAGCTGCGCCTCGCAGTCGTCGATCGCGTTGATGCGCTGGCGGAAAGCCTCGGCCGCGCCCGGGTCCACCGGCAGCGCGCGCGCGTACCAGCCCAGGTGCTTGCGCGCGCTGCGCACGCCGGTGTACTCGCCGTAGAGCTCGTAGTGCTCCTGCAGGTGCTCCAGCATCAGCGTGCGCAGCTCGGCCGCACCGGGCGGCGGCAGGTGCTCGCCGGTCGCGAGGAAATGCGCGATCTCGCGGAACAGCCAGGGCCGGCCTTGCGCGGCGCGACCGATCATGATCGCGTCGCAGCCGGTCCGGGCCAGCACCGCGCGCGCCTGCTCGGGGCTGTCGATGTCGCCGTTGGCGACGACCGGGATGCTCACGCTGGCCTTGATCGCGGCCACGGTCTCGTGTTCGGCCCGGCCTTTGTAGCCCTGCTCGCGGGTGCGGCCGTGCACGGTCAGCATCTGCACGCCGGCGCGCTCGGCGGCCAGCGCCAGCGCCGGCGCGTTCCTGGCCGACTGGCACCAGCCGGTGCGCATCTTGAGCGTCACCGGCACGCCGTGCGGCTCGCAGGCGGCGACCACGGCTTCGATGATCTGCAGCGCCAGCGTCTCGTCCTGCATCAGCGCCGAGCCGGCCCACTTGTTGCAGACCTTCTTGGCCGGGCAGCCCATGTTGATGTCGATGATCTGCGCGCCACGTTCGAGGTTGTAGCGCGCGGCCTCGGCCATCATCTCGGCGTCGGTGCCGGCGATCTGGACCGCGATCGGCCCGGGCTCGCCGCGGTGGTCGGCCCGGCGCGAGGTCTTGAGGCTGTCGCGCAGGTCGGGGCGCGAGGTCACCATCTCGCTGACCGCGTAGCCCGCGCCCAGCTTCTTGCACAGGCGGCGGAACGGCCGGTCGGTCACCCCCGCCATGGGGGCGACGAACAGGGCGTTCGGGAGCTGGTAGGGACCGATGCGCATGCCGGCGGTGCGGAATTCGAGGGACAAAGAAAAACCCGCCGGACAGCGCGCGGTG
>JBEEPT010000163.1:0-2668 GCA_041190985.1 Pseudomonadota bacterium | reverse complement strand
CCACAGCCTCGGCGCCATGGTCGCGCTCTACGAGCACAAGGTCTTCTGCCAGGCCGCCGTCTGGGGCATCCACGCCTACGACCAGTGGGGCGTCGAGCTCGGCAAGACCATGGCCAGGCAGCTGGAAATCAACGAACCCAAGGACTCCGATAATCGGGTACCAGAGGAGTCCATTGCATGAAAAGCAGCAAGCAAAACGAACTGGTCAAGGACCAGCCACTGATAGAAGACATCCGCCTGCTCGGGCGGCTGCTGGGCGAAGTGATTCGCGAGCAGGAAGGCGATGCCAGCTACGAGCTGATCGAGCAGATCCGCCAGCTCTCGGTCGCGTTCAGGCGCGAGTCCGACCACGCGGCCGACAAGTCGCTCAAGAAGCTGCTCAAGGGCCTGAGCGACTCGGAGGCGGTCAGCGTCATCCGTGCCTTCACCTACTTCAGCCACCTGGCCAACCTGGCCGAGGACCGCCACCATGTGCGTCGCCGCACCGTGCACGAACGCATCGGCGACGTGCAGGAAGGCAGCCTCGAGCACACCTGGTCGCGCCTGCGCCGCGCCGGCGTGAGCGAGGAGCAGATCGCGCAGACGCTGGCGCACGGCCATGTCTCGCCGGTGCTGACCGCGCACCCGACCGAGGTGCAGCGCAAGAGCATCCTCGACGCCGAGCGCGACATCGCGCGGCTGCTGGCCGAGCGCGACGTGATCCGCGAGCGCGCCGTCCCGGCCGGCCGCAAGAGCGCCGCGCTCGACCACCTGCAGTCGCGCGAGCTCGCCGCCAACGAGGCGCAGATGCGCGCACGCATCACCCAGCTCTGGCACACCCGGCTGCTGCGCTACTCCAAGCTCACGGTGGCCGACGAGATCGAGAACTCGCTGGCCTACTACCAGAGCACCTTCCTGCCCGAGATCCCGCGCCTGTACCGCGACGTCGAGGCGGCGCTGGGCGGCCAGCCGCTGGCGCCCTTCCTGCGCATGGGCCAGTGGATCGGCGGCGACCGCGACGGCAACCCCAACGTCACGGCCGAGACCCTGCGCCTGGCGCTGCAGAGCCAGTCCGACGTCGCGCTGCGCCACTACCTGACCGAGGTGCACCACCTCGGCGCCGAGCTCTCGCTGTCGGACCTGCGCATCGGCGTCAACGACGCGATGCAGGCGCTGGCCGACGCCTCGCCCGACCGCAACGAGCACCGCCGCGACGAGCCCTACCGGCGCGCGCTGGTCGGCATCTACGCGCGCCTGGCCGCCACGCTCAAGGCACTGTCGGGCGGCACCGCCGCGCGCCACGCGGTCGAGCCGCAGAACCCCTACGCCAGCGCCGACGAGTTCCTGGCCGACCTGCGCACCATCGAGTCCTCGCTGGTCGAGCAGCGCTGCGAGGCGCTGACCGAGCAGCGCCTGCGCCCGCTGCTGCGCGCGGTGCAGGTGTTCGGCTTCCACCTCGCCACGGTCGACCTGCGCCAGAGCTCGGACCAGCACGAGGCCGCGATCGCCGACCTGCTGGCGGTGGCCCGCATCGAGCCCGACTACAGCGCACTCGACGAAGACGCCAAGCAGGCGCTGCTGCTGCGCCTGCTCGACGACGCGCGCCCGCTGCGCGTGCTCGACGCCGACTACCGCGCCCACACCCGCAGCGAGCTCGCGATCTTCGAGAGCGCGCGCGAGATGCGCCGGCGCTACGGCGCGGCCGCGATCCGCCACGCCATCATCAGCCACACCGAGACCGTCAGCGACCTGCTCGAGGTGCTGCTGCTGCAGAAGGAGGCCGGGCTGCTGCACGGCACGCTGGACCAGGACGCGCGCGCCGAGCTCATCGTCGTGCCGCTGTTCGAGACCATCGAGGACCTGCGCAACGCCGCCGGCATCATGGACGCCTTCTACCGCCTGCCCGGCATCGCCGCCATGGTGCAGCGCGGCGGCACGCACGAGTACGGCGAGCAGGACGTCATGCTCGGCTACTCGGACAGCAACAAGGACGGCGGCATCTTCACCAGCAACTGGGAGCTCTACCGCGCCGAACTGGCGCTGGTGGCGCTGTTCGACGAGCTCGGGCGCGCGCACGGCCCGATCCGGCTGCGCATGTTCCACGGCCGCGGCGGCACCGTCGGCCGCGGCGGCGGCCCGAGCTACCAGGCGATCCTGGCCCAGCCCGCCGGCACGGTGCGCGGCCAGATCCGCCTGACCGAGCAGGGCGAGGTGATCGGCTCGAAGTACGCCAACCCCGACATCGGCCGGCGCAACCTCGAGACCCTGGTCGCCGCGACGCTGGAGGCCACGCTGTTGCCCGCGACCAAGCCGGTGCCGGCGAAGTTCCTCGACGCGGCGGCGCAGCTGTCACAGGCCAGCATGAGCGCCTACCGCGAGCTGGTCTACGAGACCCCGGGCTTCACCGACTACTTCTTCAGCGCCACGCCGATCCGCGAGATCGCCGAGCTCAACATCGGCTCGCGCCCGGCCTCGCGCAAGGCCACGCAGAAGATCGAGGACCTGCGCGCCATTCCCTGGGGCTTCAGCTGGGGCCAGTGCCGCCTGACGCTGCCGGGCTGGTTCGGCTTCGGCTCGGCCGTGGCGGCCTTCCTCGAGCGCCCCACGCCGGCGGCGCGCAAGGAGGCGCTGGCGCTGCTGCAGAAGATGTACCGCCAGTGGCCGTTCTTCCGCACCCTGCTGTCCAACA
>JBEEPT010000162.1:0-5152 GCA_041190985.1 Pseudomonadota bacterium | reverse complement strand
GGGCAGGGCGGTTTGTCGCACGCCTTCTGGGCTCCGGTGTCACTGCGCCCGCGAGCGGACGGCAGCACGGCGGTGTTCCCGCACTTCGTGATGGACCGCGCCAAGCCCGGCTTCCTGACCGTGAACCAGGCCGGCGAGCGCTTCGTCGACGAAAGCACCTCCTACCACCTGTTCGGCCTCGGCATGCAGGAGGCCAGCAAGACCACGCCGAGCATTCCGGCCTACCTGGTCTGCGATGCCGCTGCGCTGAAGCAGTACGGCGTGGGCATGGTGCGCCCCGGCGCCAGCGCCAGCGTGCTCAAGCCCTTCCTGGCCGACGGCTACCTGGTCGAGGGCACTACCCTGGACGAACTGGCGCGCAAGCTCGGCATCGACGCCAGGGGCCTGAAGTCCAGCGTCGAGAAGATCAACGCCTACGCCCGGACCGGCGTCGATCCGGACTTCGGGCGCGGCTCGAGCGCCTACTCGCAGAACATCGGCGACGCCACGGCCGGCGGCAAGAACCCCAATCTCGGCGCGCTGGGGCAGGGCCCTTACTACGCGGTCAGGCTCTACCCAGGCGACATCGGCGCCTCCACCGGCTTTGCCACCGATGCGCAGGCCCGTGTGCTCGGCGCCGATGGCCAGGCCATCCCGGGCCTGTACGCGGTCGGCAACGACCAGCATTCGATCATGGGCGGCGTCTATACCGCACCCGGCATCACGATAGGCCCGGGCCTGGTGTTCGGCTACATCGCCGCGCGCGATGCGGTGGGCCGCGCCCGGGGCGGGGCCTGAGCCCGTTCAGTGTTTTCCCTAGTAATGAGCGATTATTAAGCGTTATTGATCGATAGTCGAACATTTTGATGCCGGATGCCTGAGCCGGAAAGTGCCCGATTGCCTACAGTGCAACCAGCGCTGGGCGGTCCGGCCTTGCTCATCCAGATCCGGTTCACGGACTTTCCCAACCAATCCCTATTGGAGACAAGCATGCAGAAATTCAAACGCCAGTTCCTGGGTGCCGCGGTCGCCGCGATCGCCGCCGTGGCCTTCAGCGGCCAGGCCTTCGCGCAGATCAAGGAGCACACCTTCAAGTTCGCGATGCAGAACACCGCCGGCAGCGCGCAGTACGACGCGGCGGTCAAGCTGAGCGAGATCGTCAAGGCCAGGAGCGGCGGCAAGATCAAGATCAACGTCTTCGGCGGCGGCCAGCTCGGCAAGGACACCGCGGTGGTCTCGGCCATGCAGGGTGGCACCATGGACATGTGCGTGATGAACTCCAGCCTGCTGGCCGGCGTGGTCAAGGAAATGGCGGTGCTCGACTTCCCCTTCGTCTTCGCCAACGAGAAGGAGGCCTATGCGGTCGTCGACGGTCCCTTCGGCAAGAAGCTGCACGCGCTGCTGGAGGGCAAGGGCCTGGTCGGCCTGTCCTACTGGGAGCTGGGCTTCCGCCACTTCCACAACAGCAAGCGCCCGATCGCCAAGCTCGAGGACCTGCAGGGCCTGAAGATCCGCGTGATCGAGACCCCGATCTACGTCGACTTCATGAAGGCCATGGGCGCCAACCCGGTGCCGCTGCCCTATCCCGAGCTCTACGGCGCGCTCGAGCAGGGCGCGATCGACGGCGGCACCCAGCCCGTCATCAACATGACCAGCGCCAAGCTCTACGAGGTGCAGAAGTACTTCTCGCTGACCGGCCACATGTACAACCCGCAGTCGGTGATCTTCAGCAAGAAGGTCTGGGAAACGCTGAGCACCGACGAGAAGAAGCTGCTGCAGGAGTCGATCGACGAGGCGCGTGAATACCAGCGCCAGATCTCGCGCGAGCGCAACGCCGCCGGCGTCGCCGAGCTCAAGGCCAAGGGCATGCAGATCAACGAACTGCCCGCCGCCGAGCTGGCCAAGATGAAGCAGAAGGCCCAGCCCGTGGTCGACAAGTACACTGCCCAGATCGGCGAGCCGCTGGTCAAGGAAATGTACGCCGAGGTGGAGAAGGCCCGCGCCGCGGCTGCCGCCCCCGCCGCCGCGAAGAAGAAGTAATTCCCGCCCTGGCGGCAGACGCCGGCCTGCGCGGCTGCCGCCGCCGGGCCGGTGTCTTGCATCCTGATCGTGGAATGAAAGGAACAGCATGCCGAATCCGATCGCCGCGGTGATCTTCGACGCCGATGGCACCCTGGTCGACAGCGAGGTGACTGGCCTCGACGTGCTGCACGAACAGGCGCTCGCGCTCGGACTGGCCTGGGAGCGCACGGCGCTGCACGAGCGCTTGCGCGGCGTGCGCATGGCCGAATGCGCGGCGCTGCTGGCGGCCGAGGCCGGGCGCACCGAGCTGGGCTTCGCCGCGGCCCTGCTGGAGCGGATCCGCGCCGCGATGGCAGCGCGCTTTCGCCAGGGAATCACGCCGATGCCGGGCGCCGAGGCGCTGCTGCGGCGGCTCGCGATCCCGTTCTGCGTCGCCACCAACGGCCCGCGCGAGAAGGTCGAGCTCACGCTCGGCCTGACCGGCCTGCTGCCGCTGCTCGCGGGCCGCATCCACAGCGCCTACGAGGTCGGCAGCTTCAAGCCCGATCCCGGCCTGTTCCTGCACGCTGCCGCCAACCTCGGCGTCGAGCCGGCGCTTTGCGCCGTGGTCGAGGACAGCCTGCCCGGCGTCGAAGCCGGCCTGGCCGCCGGCATGCGGGTCTTCAGCCTGCTGCCGCCAGCGCAGGCGCCTGCGCAGCTGCGCGAGCGCGTCACCTTCATCGGCGCGCTGGCCGAGCTCGATACCCATTTCTGAGCGGGCGCCGCCGGCAGCGCCGGATCAGCCCGGCTGACGCTCAGGCCGGCGCGCGGAACGCCACCACGTGGTCGACGTCGAGCCGGATGCCGATCGCCTCGCCCAAGGCGTGGTCGTGGTGGCTGGGCACCAGGGACAGCACGCGCTCGCCGCCGTCGAGCTCCAGCGTGTAGAGGATTTCGGCGCCGCGGAAGGCCTTGTGCAGCACCCGGGCCCGCACCGGGCTGGCGTCGTCGTGCACCACATCGTCGGGCCGCAGCAGCACGTCGACATCGCAGCCGCCCGCGGCGCGCCGCACCGGGCAGTCGACGCAGTCGCGGCCGCAGTTGACCGGCGTCATCGAGGGCAGCAGGCCGAGCGCCATCCTGACCCCCTGGCCCTCGACGACATGGCCCGGCAGCAGCACGCCCTGGCCGATGAAGTTGGCGACGAAGCGGTTGGCCGGGCGGTGGTAGAGGTTGTAGGCGCTGTCCCACTGCTGGATCCGACCGTCGGCGACCACGCCGATCACGTCGGCCATCGCGAAGGCCTCGTGCTGGTCGTGCGTGACCAGCACCGCGGTCGCACCCTCGCGCTTGAGGATCTCGCGCACCTCGAGCGACAGCCGCTCGCGCAGGTCCACGTCCAGGTTGGAGAAAGGCTCGTCGAGCAGCACCAGCTGCGGCCGCGGCGCCAGCGCGCGCGCCAGCGCGACGCGCTGCTGCTGGCCGCCCGAGAGCTCGTGCGGATGCTTGCCGCGCTGCTGCTCCAGCCCGACCAGGTCGAGCAGGTGGGCCACGCGCTGCGCGCGCTCGCTCGCGCTGGCCTGACGCAGACCGAAGGCGACGTTCTGCTCCACCGTCAGGTGCGGAAACAGTGCATAGTCTTGGAACACCATGCCGATGTGGCGTTTCTCCGGCGCCAGGCTGTAGCCGGGCCGGCTGACGCAGCTGCCGTCGAGCCGGATCTCGCCGCCCGCGACCGCCTCGAAGCCAGCGATGCAGCGCAGCAAGGTGGTCTTGCCGCAGCCCGAGGGCCCGAGCAGGCAGGCGATCTGGCCCGACTCGACATGGCAGCTGACGTCCTGCACGACGGTCTGGCGACCGTAGCGCTGCACGAGGTTGATGAGGTCGAGTTGAGCCATGGTGGGATCCAGATCCAAGAACAATTATTATTCTCATCTAAAAACCCGTTCCCCATGCGCCGCCTGTCCCCTCTGCTCCTGATCTCGATGCTGGTCGCCGCGCTGGCTGCCCTGCCTGTCGCCAGCCTCGCGCTCTACCTGCTCGCGGGCGGCACGGGATCGACCTGGGCGCATCTGGCCGCCACGGTGCTGCCGGACTACAGCCTGAACTCGCTGCTGCTGTGCCTGGGCGTGGCCGCCGGCGTGATCCTGTTCGGCGTCAGCACCGCCTGGCTCACCGCGATGCACGAATTCCCGGGCCGGCGCGTGTTCGAATGGGCGCTGGTGCTGCCGATGGCGATGCCGGCCTACGTGCTGGCCTATCTCTACACCGACCTGCTGCAGTTCGTCGGCCCGGTGCAGGGCTGGCTGCGCGAGACCTTCGGCTGGCGCCGGGCCGACTACTGGTTTCCCGACGTGCGCAGCCTGGGCGGCGCGGCGGCCATGTTCTCGCTCGTGCTCTACCCCTACGTCTACCTGCTGGTGCGCAACGCCTTCCTCGAGCGCAGCAGCGGCATGCTGGAAGCGGCCCGCACCCTGGGACATGGACCCTGGTCGGTGTTCTGGCGCGTCTCGCTGCCGCTGGCGCGCCCGGCGCTGGCCGCCGGCGTCGCGCTGACGCTGATGGAGACGCTGGCCGACTACGGCACGGTGGCCTACTTTGGCGTCGACACCTTCACCACCGGCATCTACCGCGCCTGGTTCTCGCTCGGCGACCGGCCCGCTGCGGTGCAGCTCGCGACCCTGCTGCTCGGCTTCGTGCTGCTGCTCTTGCTGCTCGAGCGCGGCTCGCGCGGGCGCGCGCGCTTTCACAACACCACCGGCCGCAACCGTCCGATGCCGGGCCAGCGCCTGCGCGGGCTGGCGGCCGTGCTGGCAGTCATCTGCTGCCTGCTGCCGCTGCTGCTGGGCTTCCTGCTGCCGGCCGCCTTGCTGCTGCGCATGGCCTGGGAGCAAGGCATCGGCCTGCTGGGCGAGCGCTTCCTGGTGCTGGCCGGCACCAGCCTGACGCTGGCGCTGCTGAGCGCCACGCTGGCGGTCGCGCTGGCGTTGCTGCTGGCCTACAGCGCGCGGCTGTCGCGCACCTGGCTGGCGCGCGCGCTCCAGCGCCGGGGCGGGCTTGGCTACGCGGTGCCGGGCTCGGTGATCGCGGTCGGCGTGCTGATCCCGGTCACGCGCCTGGACCAGGCGCTGGCCGCGCTGTGGCAGCAGTTCGGCGGCGCCAATCCCGGCCT
>JBEEPT010000161.1:0-3684 GCA_041190985.1 Pseudomonadota bacterium | reverse complement strand
CGAACGCGTCCCCGGCCCTGGATGATGTGGTCGAAGTCGAAGCGCCACCTGCCGGTGCGCTTGTCCCTGTAGATCGACATGACGCCCTGTACGCCTCCACGTCGGCGGGGTCGAAGCGTACCGCACCGCGGCCGACGCCCAGCCGGTAGCACGGCAGGATGCCACGGTCGGCCAGATCGTAGACCGCCCGCCGGCTGATCCCGAGCTGCTGGGCGACGGTGGCGGCGTTCATCATCCGAACAACTGCATGTTCTGGTACGCCCCGATGGCCTCGCGGTCCCAGTAGGCCGCGCTTGCGTGCCTCTCGATCCGCTCCATCAGGATCAGCGCCCGCATGGCACGCGAGGCCGGTGCGTAGGACTGCCGCCACGCGCTGTCGATGCCGACGCTCCGCGCGACATTCGTGCTGTCGGCCGAACTCAACGGCAGTTTCGAGAACACCCCCGGATCGAGCATTCGGAGCCCGTGCAGCTTCACCAGTGGGCGCCCCTGTTCGTCGCACACCGCGTCCATCATGTCGGCCATGCGCGCCCACCACTGATCTGTGCCCACGGTCGCGTATGCGCCGCTGCTGCCCAGCGCCACGCGGGGAAACCGCTCGGCCAGCCGCACGAGTCGGTCGATGCTCTCGTGCATGTGGTACACAGGCACGCTCACGGCTGGCGGCAGCGCCCAGGTGTCGATGAGTGCGTCGTTCTGGGCCTCGTCGCCGTCGATCACGTCGGGGATCACCGCCCACTCGACGCACGGGTGCCGAATCCACTTCTCGGCCCAGGCTGCGAAGCCCGCGAAGTCGTACGGCTTGCCCTGTCGCCATGCCGAGAAGGCCCCGTTGTCCAGAACGACGCTCTGGCAGATCTCGGCGCACACCTCGATCTGCCGCGGGTCTTCGTAGCTGACCATCGCGTGCCGAGTGGCGAACGCCTTAGCCATGTCATCGGCCGGCGTCAGCGGGGTGCCGTGGTAGTGGATCATGGGGCGACGGTGGCGGCGGGGAGCACGTCAGTTCACCGGCCGCAGCGTGGCCGGCTTCTTCGGCATCGTGTTGAGGACGAACTGCGCCGTGCCGAGCAACCTGTCGAAAGCCACCTCGCTGCCCTCGGCGTTCGCCATCACGACACCTGCCACGCTGGCGAGCTTCATGAGGTAGTTGCCGATGGCCTCGGGGTCAGGATGCGACAGGCGGCACGCGGTCAGGTAGTCGCCGACCGCCTTCTTGGCGATCTGCTCGGCCTCGTCTGGTGTCGCTGGTTCTTTCTGCATGGTCAATCCTCTGTGGCGGCGGGGAGCATCAGCCCTGGCGCTCCAGCCGTTGCCGTGCGTATGAGGTCCGCATGTCGCTGCCCGACGAGGCGGCCATCTCTCGCAGCAGCTTCTCGCGCTCCTCGTCGGTCGCCTTCTTGGTCAGCGTGCAGTCAGCGACCGCGGCCTGTCCGGGCGGCCAGCCGCACCATGCGAGGCGGTCTCCGATCACGTAGGCGACAACCCACTCTTCGCCGGTGGGGCCGTGCAGCACGTGGTCTGCGGTGTCGATGGTGGTCGTCATGCCTGCTCCAGCTTGCGGAACTCCAGCACCCAGACAAACGGGTTTGCGTGCCAGGAGCCGCGGCCGTTGATGGACTCCCATAGTTCCGCGTACTCGTGCACCGGATCGACATCGGGTGACGATGCGATGCCTTCGGCCCAGCAGTCGGCGGTGCCGATCTCCTGCAACTTCTCCACCCGCACGCCGGTGATCTCCAGCGTGATGCGGCTGGCAGCGCGGGGCATGTGGATCGACGGGCGCCACCTGTAGCTTTCCCAAGTAAGCGGGGAGCGCTGCGCCAGGAAGTTCGCCAGCTCCCGGTCGCGCTGCTTCGGCAAGATGGTCAGGTCAGCGGCGTAGTGCCAAGCCGCGTCGCTCCACTCGCGCCAAGTCTCGCGGCACCAAAGTTGGTCGCCGGGCTCGCCGTAGGGGCAGTGCGGCAGCATTAGGCGCACCATCGCATCAGCGTCGGTGTGGCAGTAGCCGGCCAGCAGCTTCTTGCATACCCACATCCACCCCTGCTGCATCGCTGTAGGCTGCGGCTTCACCACCCGCCTCGTCTGCGTCTTGGTCCCCGCGAGGATGGCGCGCACCATCGGCGCCGAGAACAGGATCGGACGCTCGCGGCTCACGCCTTGCCTCCCAGCTCGGCCAGTGCCTTGCGCAGTTCCTCGCGCACGATGGCGCGCACTTCGTCGGCGGTGATGGGGGTGACGACACGAGCGCCGTAGTCCCGCACCGGCTGCGTGAACGGCGGGTTCGGGGCGTAGCGCGTTTGCAAGGCGCGCAGTCGCTGGCACCCGTTCACTTGGCAGTCCTCGGATGCGCAGCAGCAAAAGAACCCGCTCATCGCCCCTCTCCCAGCTCGGCGCGGGCGGCTGCGGCGGTGCGCGGGCAATCCGCGCAGTCTTCGTCGCTGTATCGCCCGTGCGCGCATGTCGGTTCGTAGCGACGCTGCCACTCGACGGCAGTTCGCAACATCTCGCGCTTCGTGGCCTGCGCCATCGCGCTGTCAATGTCCCTACATGCGGCGCTGTAGGTCATCACGCCCATGCGGCTCAACAGATCGCGGCATTTGGCGCGAGTCTCCGGGTCGGCGTGGTCTTCTGTCAGCCAGCGGAAACGCATGGCATCGTTCTGGGCTGCCTCCAGCACCCCGCGCACCCGCTCCACCGCAGCGCGCAACTCGGCGTTCTCCGCGTCGATGCGCTCCCACTCTTCGCGGCTCCACTCGCTGCCGTCTGCGGACTCGGCAATGCCTTCGCACAGGTTGTGCAGCCGGTCGACGGCGCTGCCGGACTTCCGGCGCAGATCCAGCTCGGCCCGCAGTGCAGCCGTGGCAGCGGCCTCGCGGGCGGCGGCGTAGGCGCTGACCTGGGGGATCAGATCGGCGGGGAATTGCTGCAACCACGAAAGCCAATCGACCGGCGCAGGCGCACTCGGCGCGGCGGCGGGGGTGTGGTCGTCCATCAGAAATCTCCCCGCGCCACTTGGAAGCACGGCACACCGGCTGCGCGCCACATGGCCACTACCTTGTCGCGGTCATCGAAGACGGCCGTAAGGCGCGCGTACTCCGGCGGCTCGATCTCGCTGAGCCAGCGGCGCTTCAATTCGTCGTCGGGCGTGTAGTCGTTGGCGGGCCGCATACGGAAGCGCTCCGGGGCACCGAACGGCCACGCCCAGAGCACGTCGATCGGCGACCCGAAGCAGCCGTGCCGGTGCAGCCACGCGACGGTCTCGGTCTTCACTTCGTCGCTGCGGCCCGACCAGATCCACACTTCGGCGCCGGCCTTGCGCAGCGCGTTGAGCGTGCGGATCACCGGTTCGTTGGGCTCGTCATCGACGCAGGCCTGGTAGAACGCCGGCCAGTCCTTCTTCTCGCCTTCGACGAAGTGGCGCCGATGGTCGATCAGCGCCAGCGTGCCGTCGAGGTCGAAGATGTAGGGGGGGGTCATGGCTATCTCACTTGCAGGTACTTCTCGGTCACGCGGCGGCGTTCGGCATCGGTGCACTGCCGGCGCGCGATGCGCGTGACCATTCCGTCTTCGATGCGGTCTTCGCCTTCGCCGCAGCCTTCGAGCACGCTGGCGATGACGCGATCGGCCAGCGCCACCACGTCAGGCGTCCACTCGGCGCGCGGCCACCCGTTGACGCTGACG
>JBEEPT010000160.1:0-10908 GCA_041190985.1 Pseudomonadota bacterium | reverse complement strand
GCCCAGGTGGTGTTCACGGTCGATGGCAAGGAGTACACCGGCGAGGCCGATGGCAATGGCCCGGTCGATGCCTCGCTGAAAGCGATCGAGACCCATGTCAACAGCGGCGCCGAACTGCTGCTGTACTCGGTCAACGCCATCACCAGCGGCTCGACCGAGAGCCAGGGTGAGGTCACGGTGCGGCTGCAGCACAGCGGCCGGGTGGTCAATGGCGTCGGCGCCGACCCGGACATCGTGGTCGCATCGGCCAAGGCCTACCTGAGCGCGCTCAACAAGCTGCACAGCAAGATCGAGAAGGTCGCGGCCCAGCTCTGATTTGGCAATCCTGCGAGAGGGAATTGAGTCTCTTTCGCAAGAATTTGATATGGTTGCGCATTTGCTCTCGTTCTATACTTGCACTTGTAAGGTTTTGGAGTTCGGAGTGTGAGCAAATGACCCACAGCAAGCTGCGTGGATTGCGCGGTATCGCGGCCGCCCTGGGTTTGGGCTTGACCCTGGCCTGGCTGGTGCCTGCTCAGGCACTGGCCGCAGGGCATGGTGGCAAGAAGAAGCCGGTTGCGGCGCAAAAAGTCGCAGCCTCCAAGGCCCAGCGCAGGGCGCATGCGTCAGCTTCCCGCCAGCAGCTGGCGCATACCGCGGAGCGCGGCAAGGGCAGCAGGAAAGCGGCGCTGCACGCCGCCCGTGCCATGAAGGGTCACCACCACCTTGCCGCCAGGGCAGTGACCGTGGCTGGCGCCGGTGCCGTGGCAGCCGGTGGTGCCCATGCGCTGGCGCACGACGACGCACCCCTGCGCCTCAGCGCGAATGCCGCTCTCGTGGTCGACCAGAACAGCCGCGAGGTGCTGTTCAGCAAGAACGACCGGGCGGTGCTGCCCATCGCCTCGCTGACCAAGTTGATGACCGGCCTGCTGGTGGCGGACGCCAAGCTGCCGCTGGACGAGGAAATCACGATCACCGAGGAAGACGTCGATACCTACAAGGGCACCGGTTCGCGGCTGGCGATAGGCATGCGCCTGACGCGCGGCGAGCTGATGCATATCGCCCTGATGTCGAGCGAGAACCGGGCTGCGAACGCGCTCGGCCGTACCTATCCGGGCGGCCTCGGCAATTTTGTGCGGCTCATGAACCAGAAGGCGGCCGAGCTGGGCATGCGCGATACCCGCTACGTCGAGCCCACCGGCCTGTCGGTCGAGAACCGTTCCAGCGCGCACGACCTCGCGCTGCTGGTGGCTGCGGCCTATCAGCGTCCGCTGCTGCGCGAGCTGTCGACATCGACCGGCTATACCGTCGAGGCGGGTCGCCGCGTGCTGCAATACCGCAACAGCAATCGCCTGATCGATGACCCGAAGTGGGACATCGGCCTGCAGAAGACCGGCTACATCGCCGAGGCAGGTCGTTGCATGGTGATGTCGGCCAGGCTGGCCGGGCGCCAGGTCATCATGATCTTCCTTGATGCCGCCGACAAGGCGGCGCGCATAGGCGATGCGCAGCGGGTGCGCCGCTGGGTCGAGAGCGCTTCCCACGCCGAGCGCCCGGAGCTTGCTGCCTTCCGTCGCGGCTGAGCAGCCGTCAGGGGCGCAGGAAGAGCAGGGCCTGATCCGCCGATAGCTGGGTCGGCGGCTCAGGCCTTTTTGTCGGGGCAGCCCAGTGCGTGGCTGATGGCGTCGGCCGTGGCTTGCAGCTTGGGCAGCCAGCCTTCATCGAGCCGGTCGGCCGGCGCCGAGATCGACAGGCCGGCGACCAGCTTGCAGTGATCGTCGTAGATGCCGGCCGCCATGCAGCGCACGCCGAGCTCGAGCTCCTCGTTGTCGCGTGCGACGCCGAGCTGGCGGCAGTGCTGGAGTTCGCGCTCGAGTGCCGCCAGCTGGGTGATGCTGTTGCGGGTATTGCCCATCAGGCCGGTGCGCGCGGCATAGGCGCGCACGCGCTGGGGGTCCTCGGCGGCCAGGAAGAGCTTGCCGGTCGAGGTCAGGTGCAGCGGTGCGCGGCCCCCGATGGCACGTACCACCTGCATGCCCGAGCGCTCGCTGTAGGCGCGCTCGACGTAGACGATCTCGTCGCCCTGGCGCACGCTCAGGTTGACGGGCTGCTGGATCAGCTTGTGCAGCTCGCGCATCGGGCCGATCGCGGTGTCGCGCACGCTCAGGCGTGCCTTGACCAGGTTGCCGAGCTCGAGCAGCCGCATGCCGAGGCGGTAGCTGCCCGGCTCGGGGCGGTCGACGTAGCGGCCGATCGCGAGGTCGTTGAGGATGCGGTGCGCGGTCGACGGGTGCAGGCCCGTGCGCTCGCTGATCTCCTTCAGGGATATCGCTTCTTCGCGCGATGCAAGCACATCCATCAGGGTGAACATGCGTTCCAGCACCTGGACGCTGGGATGGCTGGGAAGGATTTCGGGGCGTCTGGTCATGGCGGTCGCTGTTAGGCTGCCATTTTATAGGATGAAATCAACTCTTGTGCAGTGCGTCATGCGGCGCGGGATCGTCATAGACCCAGCCGCCGTCGCGCAGCAGCTGGTGTGGCGTGAAGTGGCGCTTGTAGGCCATCTTGGGGCTCTCGGCGATCCAGTAGCCCAGGTAGAGCCAGGGCAGCCCGAGGCGGCGCGTCTGGGCGATCTGCCACAGCACGTTGTAGGTGCCGTAGGACGCATGGTCTTCGGGTTCGTAGAAGGTATAGACCGCGGACAGGCCGTCATTGAGCACGTCGACGAAGGACACCATCTTGAGCCGCTCGGGCTCGGTGTCGGTCGCGGGCAGGACGAACTCGACCAGGCGCGAGTTGACGCGGCTTTGCAGCAGGAACTGGCAGTACTGGTCGACGTTGTCGTGGTCCATGCCGCCGCCGGGGTGGCGCGCGCGCTGGTAGCGCAGGTAGAGTTCGTAGTGCTCGCGGGCATAGCCCAGGCTGAGCACGCGGGCCTGCAGCGCGGCGTGCTGCGCCTGCGCGCGGCGCTGGCTGCGGTTGGGTGCGAAGCGCTCGACGTCCACGCGCAGCGGCACGCAAGCCTGGCAGCCGTCGCAGTGCGGTCGGTAGGTGAACATGCCGCTGCGCCGGAAACCGCGCGTGACCAGCCCGGAGTAGGCGTCGTTGTTGATCAGGTGGCTGGGCGTGGCCACCTGGGAGCGTGCCATGCGGTCCGGCAGGTAGCTGCAGGGATAGGGCGCGGTGGCGTAGAACTGCAGCGCCTGCAGCGGAAGTTCCTGGCTCTGGTTCATGCGGCGCTCGCGTTCAGTCTGCGGGAGAGCGGTTCAACCATGCGGACCAGTATACGGGGTCGAAGCGCCAGACGGGGGCGGGCAGCGCGGCGTTGCGCTGCAGCAGCTGCAGGAAATCGCGCCGCGGCATCTCGCGCGCGCCCAGCGAGGCCAGATGAGCGGTGTTCTGCTGGCAGTCGATCGCCTCCACACCCCAGGCGCGGCAGGCGGCGACCAGGGCCGCGAGCGCGGTCTTGGAGGCGTTGCTGCGGCGGCTGAACATCGATTCGCCGAAGACCATGCGCCCGATCGCGACGCAATACAGCCCGCCGGTCAGTTCGCCATCCCACCAGGTCTCGACGCTGTGGGCATGGCCGGCGCGGTGCAGCGCGCAGTAGGCCTCCACCATGCGGGGAACGATCCAGGTGCCGTCCTGGCCCCTGCGCGGCGCGCTGGCGCAGGCGCGCATCACGGCCTCGAAGCCGTGGTCGATGCGGATTTCGAGCCGGCCGCTGCGCAGTCCGGCGCGTATTTCCTTGCGCAGCGAAGGGTGCAGCCTGAAGTCCGCGGTGCGCAGCACCATGCGCGGATCGGTGCTCCACCACAACACGGGCTGGCCTTCGCTGAACCAGGGGAAGATGCCCTGGCAATAGGCGGCCAGCAGCGTCGGCACGTCCAGCGCGCCGCCGGCAGCAAGCAGGCCGGGGGCCGGGTCACGGGGGCCCCAGGCCTGTTCCACCGGCGGAAAGGCGTCTCCCGGCTCGAGCCAGGGCAGCGGATGCGGGCGGCTCATGGAGGTCGTGCCCGGCTTCAGGCCGTCTTGTGCTTGTAGTCGCAGCAGTCGGACACGGCGCAGCGCGCGCACTGCGGCTTGCGTGCTGTGCAGACGTAGCGCCCGTGCAGGATCAGCCAGTGGTGGGCATCCTCCAGGTATCTGGCCGGGATGCGCTTGAGCAGCTTGTGCTCGACTTCCAGCGGGGTCTTGCCCGGCGCCAGGCCGGTGCGGTTGCCGAGGCGGAAGATGTGAGTGTCGACCGCCATGGTCGGCTCGCCGAAGGCGACGTTGAGCACCACGTTGGCGGTCTTGCGTCCGACGCCGGGCAGCTCCTCGAGCTCCTCGCGCGTGCGCGGCACCCGGCCGCCGTGCTTGTCGACCAGGATGCGGCAGGTCTGCAGCAGGTGCTTGGCCTTGCTGCGGTACAGCCCGATGGTGTTGATGTAGGACTCCAGGCCCTCCTGGCCCAGCGCCAGGATCTTCTGCGGCGTGTTGGCGACCGGAAACAGCCTGCGGGTGGCCTTGTTGACGCCGACGTCGGTGGCCTGCGCGCTCAGCAGCACGGCGGTCAGCAGCTCGAACACGCTCGTATACTCCAGCTCGGTCACGGGCCGCGGATTGGCCGCCTGCAAGGTGGCGAAGAAGCGCTCGATCTGTTCCTTTTTCATCCCCCGGATTTTCACATGAGCGCCTCCGCCGTCCGCTTCGCCGATCGCCTGAACAATGTCGAAACCTCAGCCATCCGCGAGCTGTTCAAGCTGCTGGGCCGGCCCGGCATCATCAGCTTTGCCGGTGGCTTTCCGGACGTGGCGCTGGTCGATGTCGATGGCATCCGGGCCGCGACGCTGGCCGCGCTCGAGCAGGAGCCGGCCGGGGCGCTGCAGTATGGCGCGACCGAGGGCTATGCACCCTTGCGCGAGCAACTGTCGGGCTTCATGGCCGCCAAGGGCGGGCGGGTCGCGCCCGAGCAGATGATCGTGACGACCGGCAGCCAGCAGGCGCTGGACCTGCTGGGCAAGACCCTGGTGTCGCCGGGTGACAAGGTGATCGTCGAGGGGCCGACCTTCCTGGCCACCATCCAGTGCTTCCGCCTCTACGGCGCCGAGCTGGTCAGCGCGCCGATCGACGGCGCGGGCGTCGACGTCGAGCGCCTGGAGCGCCTGATCGTCGAGCACAAGCCGAAGTTCGTCTACCTGATCCCGACCTTCGGCAACCCGAGCGGCGCGACGCTGACGCTGGAGCGCCGCAAGCGGGTGCTCGAGCTGGCGGTGAAGTACCAGACCCTGATCGTCGAGGACGATCCCTATGGCGACCTCTACTTCGACGCGGCGCCGCCGCCCAGCCTGTTGGCGCTCAGCGAGCAGGTGCCGGGCAGCCGTGACTGCCTGGTGCATTGCGGGTCTTTAAGCAAGACGCTGTCGGCCGGCCTGCGCCTGGGCTGGATGGTCGCGCCGGCCGAGCTGCTGGCCAAGGCGGTGATGTGCAAGCAGTTCAGCGATGCCAACTCCAGTACCTTCGCACAGGCCACCGCGGCGCAGTATCTCAAGGCCGGCCGCATGGCGGGCAATCTGGAGCGCGCGCGCGCCGTCTACGCCGAGCGGGCGCGCACCCTGTGCCAGGGCCTGCGCGAGCAGCTCGGCGACGCGATCGAGTTCGTCGCGCCCCAGGGCGGCCTGTTCGTCTGGGCCCGGTTGACGGGGGCGGGCGGCAAGACGGCCGATGCCGCCGAATTCGCGCGCCGCGCGATCGAGGCCGGCGTCGCCTTCGTTCCGGGTGCGCCCTTCTATTGCGCGCAGCCGGACCCGAGCACGCTGCGCCTGAGCTTCGCGACTTCGGACCTGGACAAGATACGCGAAGGCGTGGCGCGGCTGGCCGCTGCCCTGTAACGCGTCCAAGTTTGAGCCTGGCGGGCGCAGCGCGTGGTCGCTGCGCCCGCCGCTGCCATTCCCGCCGCGCGTCGGCGGCGGCTCACTGCGTCAGCCGCAGCAGCATTCGCTGCCCCAGCGGCAGCATGAACCAGCAGCGCAGCGCGGCCTGCGCGAACTCGCGGCCCGCCCGCGTCATCCGGTAGTAGTGCACGCCGACGAATCCCGCCGGGTTGTCGAACTCCTGGATCAGCCCATGCGCCTCCAGCGCCGGGAATGAGTGGTGCACGGGCGAGCCGGCCAGCGAGGTCCAGCCCGCGAAGTCGCTCACGCGCACCAGGACATGGCCGCGCAGCAGGTGGCGCAGGCAGTCGACGAATTCGCCGATCGCCACGATGCCGGGCCGGGACAGCATAGTCGCCGCAGGGCGGCCGCCGCGTCCTGCGCCGCCGATCTCCGGGAATACTTCGTACATGGAACACCCCCTGGACAGGAAAAGGGCATACCCTCCATCTCGATGCCATCGACCTTTGTGGCAGCCATTGTCGGCTCAGACCGGCTGGCGATCAAGTGCCCGGCGCCGTGGCGTTCGGCTCCAGCCCAGTTGCCTGCCCTGCCTGGTGCGGTGCGGCAGTCAGGCCGGCTGTTGTCGAAGGGCGTGGTAGCAGCGCAGCGCGGCCCAGGCGTCGTTGGCCGCGTAGAGCAGCTGAGATTCGCTCAAGTCCTGGCGTGCCCAGTTCGAGGTCGCGGCCTTCTTGGACTTGGCGAAGCGGCGCTCGAACAGCAGCGCCACCGCGGACCTGACGCCGATCTGCTGCCGGTAGCCCTGGCGCCGGAAGTCGTGGCCGAGCTCGTGCACCCTGGCCGGCTCGATGCCGAGCTTGGCCTGGATGCGCTTGCGGTCGTCGCCCAGGCCGAAGCCGGCCTTGACCGCGCCGGGCCAGGCCAGCAGTGCGGCGACCTCGGCCGCGCAGTCCGGGTCGTGCAGCTGGAAGACCCAGGCTTGTTCGAGCGTCGCGAGCTGCACGACATGGGGACCGTCGGATGCCTGGCCGGCCGCGAACACCGGCCTGGATTCGGTGTCGAAGCCCCAGGCGCTGCTGGCGCGCAGGAGCAGGGCAGCGCGTTGCGCGTGGCCGGGCGTGGAGACGAGTTCGATGCGCTCGAGTCCAAGGCGGTCGAAAGGGGCGAGCAGGTCGATCTGCTCCTTGCTGGGGGGGAGGGGGCGGCTTCGCATAGGGAGTAGGCGGGCAGCATAACTCAGTGCCGCCGTCCGGTCGGCCGCTGGCGGACGCATAATCACGCTCCCGCAGCGCGCCCATCCGGGCTGGCTGGCGGCCATCAGGATAAACATGAAGAAAACATTCCCGCTGCAGATCGAAGGCAGGCACCCAGACCGCGTGCTCGATGCGCTCAAGCATGAACTGCACAAATACCTCAGGCGTGAGCGCCGCCGTGAGTTGCCCGCCGGCGTGGACTACTGGGACTTCGACTGCCGCTTCGGCCTGAGTCAGGACAGCGCCGAGACGGTGCACCTGGCCCAGCTGATCGGCCGGGTCGACGAGGCGGCCCGCAGCGGCGCCCCCCAGGTCTACGTCGAGATCCTGGCCAGGCACGGCGTGCGCGGCGCCCGCGCCGCGTCCCGGCAGGACGGCGACGAGGCCTGACGCCGGGCTGGCCCCCAGCGGGTGGGGGCCGGCACCCGGCATGCTGCCGGCTGAGCGGCTGGCTGCCCGTCTTCAGACGGGGGCAGGGCCTGCTTCGGCGCTGGCATCGTCCTGCCTGGCAGCGGCGGCCGCTGCCGCGGCGCGCAGCTTGTCCTTCTTGCTCGGGCGCTTGCCCTTGATGCCGCCGGTGCCGGGCGGCAGCTTGCCCGGTCGCGCCGGCGCGGCGGCGGCCTCGATCCCCAAGGGCTCGAAGCCGGCCACCGTCTCCAGCTCGATCTGCAGCGACTGGCGCTTCTGGATCAGGCGCCAGTGCGCGAGCTGTTCTGCGCTCACGAAGCTGACGGCCAGCCCGCTGGCGCCGGCGCGTCCGGTGCGGCCGATGCGGTGCAGGTAGTCCACCGCCGAGCGCGGCAGGTCGTAGTTGACCACCACCGGCAGGCCTTCGATGTCGATGCCGCGTGCGGCCAGATCGGTCGTGACCAGGATGTCCCAGCGCCCGGACTTGAATTCAGCCAGCACCTGGCGCCGCGCCCCCTGGCTGAGTCCGCCGTGGAAGGCGGTCGCGAACACACCCTTGGCATAGAGCTTGTTGGCCAGGTGCTCGGCGCCATGCTGGCTGGCGACGAAGACCAGCGCCTGTTTCCAGCCCTGCTGGCTGGCCAGCTGGCGCAGCAGCGCGGTGCGCTTGTCGGCATCGACCGCGATGGCCTGCTGGGCGATCTCGACCGGAGCCGGCGCCGCGGCCTCGATCCGGATCTGCGCCGGATCGTGCAGCAGCGCATCGGCCAGCCCCTGGACCGCCGCCGGGAAGGTGGCCGAGAACAGCAGGTTCTGCCGCTTGGCGGGCAGCAGCGCCAGCACGCGAGCGAGCTCATCGGCAAAGCCGAGGTCGAGCAGGCGGTCGGCCTCGTCGAGCACCAGCTGCCGCACGCCGTCAAGCGTGAGGCCCTTGTGTTGCACGATGTCGAGCAGGCGCCCCGGGGTGGCGACCACCAGGTCGGCGCCGCCTCGCAGGGCCAGCAGCTGCGGGTTGATCGAGACACCGCCGTACAGCGCCTGCACCCTGAGTGGCCGCCCGGACGGGCCGGCCTGGCGCATGGCCAGGTCCTGCAGCAGCTCGCCGACCTGCAGCGCGAGTTCGCGCGTGGGCACCAGCACCAGCGCCCGCAGCTGGCGCCGGTAGCCGCCCAGGGGCAGGCTGGCCAGTCCGTGCAGCAGCGGCAGCGCATAGGCGGCGGTCTTGCCGGAGCCGGTCTGGGCCTGGGCCTGGACGTCGGCGCCGCGCAGCACGGCGGGGATCGCCTCGGACTGGATCGGGGTGGGGGCGGTGAAGCCGAGCTCGCTGGTGGCGTGGACCAGCGCGGGGGACAGACCGAGGGAGGCAAATGACATGGGGTGGGAGTGTAGGGCCTGGCGGTTCAGGCCAGCACTTCCAGCAGGCGGTCCAGGCCGCCTTCGTTGATCGCGACCATGGCCTGCGCCCGCACCTTGGGCTTGGCGTGGTAGGCGACCGACAGGCCCGCCTCTCCCATCATGGGCAGGTCGTTGGCGCCGTCGCCCACGGCGATGCACTGCTGCGGACTGATGCCGATCAGGCTGGCGACTTCCAGCATGGTGCGGCGCTTCTCGGCGCCGTCGCAGATGTCGCCCCAGCACTGGTCGACCATGCGCCCGGTCAGCACGCCGTCCTTGATCTCGAGGATGTTGGAGCGCGCGAAGTCGATGTTCAGGCGCGTCCTGACGCGCTCGGCGAAGTAGGTGAAGCCGCCCGAGACCAGCAGCACCTTCAGGCCGGCGGCCTGGCAGGCCTCGATCAGCTCGGCGGCGCCGGGGTTGATTTTCAGGCGCTCCGCGTAGACGCGCTCCATGTCGTCCACGGTCACGCCCTTGAGCAGCGCGACGCGGCGGCGCAGGCTGTCCTTGAAGTCGGTGATCTCGCCGCGCATCGCGGCCTCGGTGATGGCGGCGACCTCGGCCTTGCGTCCGACCGCATCGGCGATCTCGTCGACGCATTCGATGCTGATCAGCGTCGAGTCCATGTCGAAGGCGATCAGCTTGAAGTCGGACAGCTTCAGCGGGGCGGCGAAGCGCTGGATGGTCAGGCCGGGGGCGAATTCTTGTGCTTGGCTCATGGGGTCTTTCGTTCTGTACTGTCTAGGGTCGGGTTCTGTTCGGGTCCGGCGTTCAGGCCGGCGCGCCGGCCGGGGCGAGCGGCTGGCCCAGCGCGCGCAGGATGTCGCGCACCAGCTGGGCCCGGTCCTTGGGTTCGGCCAGTGCGCGCTCGATGCGCAGCTTGTCGTTGCCGGCCAGCTTGATGTGGCGGTTCTTCTGCACCAGCTCGATGATCTTCATCGGGTCGATCGGCGGGTTGGGGCGGAAGGTGATCAGGATCACGCCCGGCGTCGCATCGACCTTCTGCACCCCGTAGGGGGCGGACAGCACGCGCAGGCGGTGCACGTCGAGCAGCGTCTGCGCCTGGGCGGGGAGCTTGCCGAAGCGGTCGACGATCTCCTCCAGCAGCCGGTCGATCTGCTCGCTGGTCCTGGCGGTGGCGAGCTTCTTGTAGAAGCTCAGGCGCAGGTGCACGTCGCCGCAGTAGTCGTCGGGCAGCAGGGCCGGCGCGTGCAGGTTGATGTCGGTGGTGACGTTGAGCGGGTTGAGCAGATCCGGTTCGCGTCCGGCCTTGAGCGAGGCGACCGCCTCGGCCAGCATTTCGTTGTAGAGCTGAAAGCCGACCTCGAGCATGTTGCCGCTCTGGCTCTCGCCCAGCACCTCGCCCGCGCCGCGGATTTCGAGGTCGTGCATCGCGAGGTAGAAGCCGCTGCCGAGTTCCTCCATCTGCTGGATCGCGTCCAGGCGCTGCGCGGCCTGCTTGGTCAGGCCCTCGAGGTCGGGCACCAGCAGGTAGGCATAGGCCTGGTGGTGGCTGCGACCGACGCGGCCGCGCAGCTGGTGCAGCTGGGCCAGGCCGAACTTGTCGGCGCGGCTGATCACGATGGTGTTGGCGGTCGGCACGTCGATGCCGGTCTCGATGATGGTCGAGCACAGCAGCAGGTTGAAGCGCTGCGCAACGAAGTCGCGCATCACGCGCTCGAGCTCGCGCTCGGGCATCTGGCCGTGCGCGATCGCGATGCGCGCCTCGGGCAGGATCTCCTCGAGCTTTTGCTTGCGGTTCTCGATCGTCTCGACCTCGTTGTGCAGGAAGTAGACCTGGCCGCCGCGCTTGAGTTCTCGTAGTACCGCCTCGCGGATCACGCCCTGGTTCTCGCTGCGCACGAAGGTCTTGATCGCGAGCCGGCGCTGCGGCGCGGTCGCGATCACGCTCAGGTCGCGCAGGCCTTCCAGTGCCATGCCCAGCGTGCGCGGGATCGGCGTGGCGGTCAGCGTCAGCACGTCGACCTCGGCGCGCA
>JBEEPT010000159.1:0-102550 GCA_041190985.1 Pseudomonadota bacterium | reverse complement strand
TTGCCCTTGGGCTTGGCGTCGCCGCCGGCTTCCACCAGCAGGCGTTTTTCTTCCTCGATGTAGGGCAGCAGGTGGGCCACGGCCTGTTTCATCACGCGCGCGCTCTTGACCACCTGCGGCAGGAACATCTTGCCCTGGCCGAACAGATCGCCGACGATGTTCATGCCGTCCATCAGCGGGCCTTCGATCACGTGCAGCGGGCGCCCGCCGTCCGCCAGGATCTGCTGCCACATCTCCTCGGTGTCCTCGGTGATGAACTCGTTCTGGCCATGCACCAGGGCGTGGCTCAGGCGCTCGCGCACAGGCAACGAGCGCCAGGCGTTGCGGGCGCTGTCGTCGCGGGCCGCGCCCTTGGCGCTTTCGGCGATTTCCACCAGGCGTTCGCCGGCATCCGGCCGGCGGTTGAGCACCACGTCTTCCACGCGCTCGCGCAGGCCGGGCTCGAGTTCGTCGTAGACGCCGACCATGCCCGCGTTGACGATGCCCATGTCCATGCCGGCCTGGATGGCGTGGTACAGGAACACGGTGTGGATGGCCTCGCGCACCGGGTCGTTGCCGCGGAAGCTGAAGGACACGTTGGACACCCCGCCCGAGACCTTGGCGCCCGGCAGGTGCTGCTTGATCCAGCGCGTGGCGTTGATGAAATCGACGGCGTAGTTGTTGTGCTCTTCGATGCCGGTGGCGATGGCGAAGATGTTGGGGTCGAAGATGATGTCTTCGGGGGGGAAGCCGACTTCATCGACCAAGATGCGATAGGCCCGCTCGCAGATCTCGATCTTGCGCTGGAAGACATCGGCCTGGCCCTTCTCGTCAAAGGCCATCACCACAGCGGCCGCGCCGTAGCGGCGCACCAGCGTGGCCTGGCGCTTGAACTCCTCGACGCCCTCCTTCATGCTGATCGAGTTGACCACGCCCTTGCCCTGCACGCAGCGCAGGCCGGCCTCGATCACGCTCCACTTGGAACTGTCGATCATCACCGGCACGCGCGCGATGTCGGGCTCGCTCGCCATCAGGTTGAGGAAGCGCACCATCGCGGCCTGGCTGTCGAGCATGGCCTCGTCCATGTTGACGTCGACGATCTGCGCGCCGTTCTCGACCTGCTGACGCGCGACGGCGAGCGCCTGCTCATACTCGCCGTTGAGGATCATGCGCGCGAAGGCCTTGGACCCGGTGACGTTGGTGCGCTCGCCGATGTTGACGAACAGGCTGCCCTCGCCGATCACGAGCGGCTCTAGGCCGGACAGCAGCATGGCGGGGACGACAGGGGCGGCCTGGGCCACGGCGGAGGCGAGCTTGGATTCGTTCACGGAAGATTTGAGATTGGGCACGGCACTCACCTGGAAAACGTACAAGAATCCGGTGAGCGCAGTTGAAGAATGAAAAACCCAAGCCTGACGCCACGATCGGCCCCGGCGAGGAGCCTCGATAATCGGACGCTGCAGCGCTCCTTGGGACAGTTCGATTTTATTCGAGCGGCCCCAAGGCCGACAAAACCCCTGCGGACGGCGCCAGTGTCGCCCGCCCAAACAGGCACCGTCACTCGGCCGCGAACCCTGGCATGACACACGCGCACCGCCACTCCACCCTCCAATGCCTGACCGCGATTGCCCAGCATCACGGCATCCAGGCGCTGCCCGAGCGGCTGCTGCACGACTACGCGCTCGACGCCAGCGAGCCCGACGACCGGCTGCTGCTGCGCATGGCCACCGAACTGGGCTTCAAGGCCCAGCGCGTCGAATCGAGCTGGGGCGAGCTGGTCGCACTCCAGGGCGTGTTCCCGCTGCTGGCGCGCCGGCGCGATGGCAGCTCGGTCATCGTCGCGGGCGTGCAGGCCGGCGCCGGCGCTCCGAAGCTGGCCGTGCTCGACCCACTGGCCGGCAAGGGCCAGATCGCCCTGGTCGAAGAAGACGAATTCGTCGCCAGCTGGTCCGGCACGCTGGTGCTGCTCAAGCGCCGGCATCGCCTGCTCGACGAGCACCAGCCCTTCGGGCTGCGCTGGTTCATCCCCGAGATCCTGCGCCAGGGCAAGGCGTTTCGCGACATCGCGATCGCCGCGGTCATGCTGCAGCTGCTCGGCATGGGCATGCCGATCTTCTCGCAGCTCATCATCGACAAGGTGCTGGTGCACGAGAGCTACTCGACGCTCGCGGTGCTGACCGTGGCCATCGTCGGCGTGCTGCTGTTCGAGGCCGGCTTCGGCTTCATGCGCCAGACCCTGCTGCTGCACGCGACCAACGTGATCGACATCCGGCTGGCGCGGCGCACCTTCGCCCACCTGCTGTCGCTGCCGATCGACTATTTCGAGAGCCACACCGCCGGCGTCATCGTGCGCCACATGCAGCAGGTGCAGGCGATCCGCGGCTTCCTGACCGGGCGCCTGTTCTTCACCGCGCTCGACGCCACCGGGCTGATCCTGTTCATCCCGCTGCTGGTGTCGTACAGCGGCAAGCTCGCGGCCGTGGTGTTCGGCTTCTCGGCCCTGATGGCGCTGGTCGTGCTGCTGCTGATCAAGCCCTTCAACGTCAGGCTGCAGGCGCTCTACAACGCCGAGGGCACGCGCCAGTCGATGCTGGTCGAGACCATCCACGGCATGCGCACCGTCAAGTCGCTGGCGATCGAGCCCAAGCAGCGCAAGCTCTGGGACCAGTACTCGGCCACCAGCATCCAGATGCACTTCGGCGTCGGCCGCATGTCGATCGCCGCCGCCACCCTGACCCAGCTGCTGGAAAAGCTCATGATGGTCAGCGTGATCGCGCTCGGCGCGCTCGACGTCTTCAGCCTGCAGCTGACCGTGGGCGCGCTGATCGCCTTCCAGATGATGTCCAACCGCGTGGTCGGCCCGCTGGTGCAGATCGTCGGTCTGGTGCACGAGTACCAGGAGACCGCGCTGTCGGTCAAGATGCTGGGCGAGGTCATGAACCGCGCGCCCGAGCGCAAGTCCTCCGGCGGCCTGCGCCCCAGGTTCCAGGGCCGGATCGCGCTCGACGGCGTGACCTTCCGCTATCCCGGCGCGGCCATGACCGCGCTCGACCGCGTCTCGCTCGAGATCGAGCCCGGCACCGTGGTCGGCGTGGTCGGCCGCAGCGGCTCCGGCAAGACCACCTTCACGCGCCTGATCCAGGGTCTCTATCCGGTGCAGGAAGGCGTGGTGCGATTCGACGGCGTCGACATCCGCGAGATCGACCTGGCCCACCTGCGCCGCAGCATCGGCGTGGTGCTGCAGGACAACTTCATGTTCCGCGGCAGCGTGCGCGAGAACATCGCGATGGCGCGCCCCGACGCGAGCTTCGAGCAGATCGTCGCAGCCGCACAGACCGCCGGCGCGGACGAATTCATCGAGCGCCTGCCGCAGGGCTACGACACCCTGCTGGAAGAAAACGCCGGCAACCTCTCGGGCGGCCAGCGGCAGCGCCTGGCGATCGCGCGCGCGCTGCTGCCCGCGCCGCGCATCCTGATCCTGGACGAGGCCACCAGCGCGCTCGACCCCGAGAGCGAGGCCATCTTCATCCGCAACCTCGGCCGCATCGCGGCCGGGCGCACGGTGATCATCGTCAGCCACCGCCTGTCGACCCTGGTCAACTCCGACCGCATCCTCGTGTTCGAGCGCGGCTGCCTGGCCGACGCCGGCCGCCACCCGGAACTGGTCGGCCGCTGCGAGCCCTATACCCAGCTATGGAACCAGCAAACCAGCCACCTGTGAAGCCGCCAGCCACCGATCGCGCCGCCAAGAAAGCCAAGCCAGGCGCATGGAGTGTGGCCTTCCTGCCCGACGCCGACGCGCTCGAGCGCAAGCCCCTGCCCGGCGGGCTGTCGGCCACGCTCTACCTGCTGGTGGGCCTGGTCGCCGCGACCATCGTCTGGGCCAGCGTGTTCGAGGTCGACCAGGTCGTGACCGCGCGCGGCAAGCTCGTGACGGCGCAGCCCAACATCGTGCTGCAACCATTGGAGACGGCGCAGATCAGCGAGCTGCGCGTGCAGCCGGGCCAGATCGTGCGCCAGGGCCAGGTGCTCGCGGTGCTCGACCCGACCTTCATCACCGCCGACCTGACCCAGGCGCAGGACCGCCTCAAGAGCCTGGAGGCCGAGGTCAGGCGGGTCGAGCAGGAACTGGCGGGCCAGCCGCTCAAGCCCCAGGGCCAGAACCGCGACGAGTTGCTGCAGTCGCAGCTGCAGGGCGAGCGCCAGGCCAGCTACCAGGCGCGCCTGCTGCGCCTGAACGAGAGCATCGAGCGCTCCCGGGCTGCCATGGCCACCAACCGCCACGACATCCAGAGCCTGGAGGCGCGCGTCAAGTCGCTGCGCGAGATCGAGGGCATGAACGAGCAGCTGACGCAGCAGCAGTTCCAGTCCAACATGAAGCTGCTGGAAAGCCGCGAGCGGCGCCAGGAAGTCGAGCGCGAACTGATCAACGCCCGCAACCGCAGCGTCGAACTCAGGCGGCAACTGGCCGAGGCCGAGGCCGAGAAAGCCAGCTTCAGCCGCGACTGGCGTCAGAAGACCACCGAGGAGCTGGTCGCAGCGCGGCGCGAGCGCGACTCATTGGCCGAGCAGGTCAAGAAGGCCGAGAAGCGCAGCCGCCTGATCGAACTGGCCGCGCCGGGCGATGCCGTGGTGCTGGAGGTCGCCGCACGCTCGGCCGGCTCCGTCATCCGCGAGGCCGAGCCCCTGGTCACTCTGGTACCGCTGGGCGAAACGCTGCAGGCCGAGGTGCAGATCAGCTCGGCCGACGTCGGCTACGTCAAGCTGCACGACCCGGTGCGCATCAAGATCGACGCCTTCCCGTTCCAGAAGCACGGCCTGATCAAGGGCCAGCTCGACAAGCTGGGCCAGGATGCCTTCACCAGGGACCCGAGCAGCAACCAGGCCGGCCCCTACTACCTGGGCCGCGCCACGCTGGAGCACAACGAACTGCGTCACCTGCCGCGCAACGCCCCGCTGATCCCGGGCATGACGCTGAGCGCCGAGATCGTGGTCGGCCAGCGCAGCGTGATGTCCTACGTGCTCTACCCGGTGATGCGGGGCTTGAGCGAGGCGGCGCGGGAGCCGTGAACGCCACCCGCCCTCGCGCAGAAATCCTCAGACTTACCATGCTAGAAACGCCAGTCCACCTCTACCACATCGCCTACTCGACACCAACACTCGAGCAGGCCCCGCCTAGCTATCTGATTCTGGACAACCTCAAGAATGAACGCCCGGACTGGTTCGAGTACTGGCCGATAAGGCGCTTCCTGCTGGAGACCAGCCTGGACGAGGAAGCGTTCTACGGTTTCTTCTCGCCGAAGTTCTTTGCCAAGACCGGACAGACACATCAGGACGTCGTCGAATTCGTCCGCCAGCATGGCCGGGACAGCGACATCTGCCTGTTCTCGCCGCAGCCTGACATCGGCGCCTTCTTCCTCAATGTCTTTGAAGGCGGAGAGCTATTCAACCCAGGCAAGATCGAGGTCTGCGAAGCCTTCCTGCGATCCATCGGCATCACGCTTGACCTGAGGTCGCTGGTCATGGACTCGCGCCAGATCGTCTTCTCCAACTTCTTCGTCGCGCGGCCTGCATTCTGGCGCCGCTGGCTGGAACTCAATGAACAACTCTTCGCCGCCTGCGAAGACCCGCATCACTCCCTGCACCAGCAACTGACCCAGCCAACCAGCTACCCCAAGGCCCAGCGCAAGGTCTTCATCATGGAGGGCATGGCCTCGCTGCTGCTGACCATGGAACCACGATGGCGCACCAAGTCGGCCAACACCTTCCAGTTCGCCTGGTCGGGCACCAACTTGAGCCGCTTCAGGCAAGAAGCCATCATCAGCGATGCACTCAAGATGGCCTACCGTGATCAGGGATTCCAGGAGTACATGGACTGCTTTGCAAGCATCCGAGCCAGGATCGGTTGACGGCCCAGCTCAAGCCGGCACCACCTTGAACACATACTGGATGGGCAATGCGTCCTGAACCGCCAGTTCGGGATCGAGGCCGCACGCCTGGGCAAAGCCACGAATGCCCTCGAGAATGGCATCCTGGGCGGGCGTCGCCGCAGGTATCCGACTGAGACCATGAGCCACCCGCCACCCCGTGGACTGGAACATCTCCTGCATGGTGATCCGCGTCAGCCATCGCAGGTGCGTCCTGTCCATCAGCCCGCTGTCCTCGTAGCGGAACTGCCCCGACAGCAAGCGCCATTGGACGCTCCAATGCTGCGCATTGGGAATGCAGGCCAGCAGGCAACCATCAGCGTCGATCCGCACCCGTATGCGCTGCAACAGCGACCATGGGTCGCGCAAATGCTCCAGACAGTCACCAAAGATCCAGCAGTCGCTCGGGAACAGCCGATCGAAGCGATCCTGCGGCAACTGCTCGACATCGGCCGCAAAGGCCTCGGTGCAGAACCCGGCAGCGACCCGGGCATAGTCGGGGTCGATATCGATGCCCACATACCTGGCCGCCGGATACTGCGCCAGATAGGCACGGGCCATCTGGCCGCGCATGCATCCGACCTCCACGAGGCTCCGTGCCTGCGGCGGAATGAGGCGCAGCAAGTCATGATTGACCGAGTCATGCGCGGGGGTTTGCTTCATCGCTGCCATGGACGCCCTCAAGCCGGGATCAGTTTGAACATGTACTGAAAGGGCTGCGCATCGTGGACCGCCAGTTCAGGATCGATGCCGCTTGCCAGCGCGAAGGTCCGGATTCCAGCCAGCACCTGGGCCTGCTGTGGCGCCGCGGGCAGGGTGCGCGTCAAGCCTTGCGCCACCGACCAGCCGGTCTCTTGAAACATCTCCAGCATGGTGGTGCGGGTGAACCAGCGCAAATGGGTGCGATCCAGAAGACCGCTGTCCTGGTAGCGGAACTGGCCGGACAGCAGACTCCACTGGACGCCCCAGTGCTGGGCATTCGGCATGCAGACCAGTACACAGCCGTCGGGATCGATGGCTGCGCGGATCCGGCGCAGCAGCGTCCACGGATCCCTCAAATGCTCGAGGCAATCCCCGAAGACCCAGCAATCCGACGGAAACAGCTGCTCAAACTGCGCCGAGGTCAACTGCTCGACATCCGCTGCAAAAGCCTCGTCGCAATGACGGGCTGCCACGGCAGCATAGTCGGGGTCAATGTCAATCCCGACATATTGCACCTCCGGGTGGCTCTGCTTGTAGACCTGGGCCATCTGGCCATGCATGCAACCCACATCCACGATACGTCGCGCGCCCGCCGGAATCATTTCCATCAACTCCCGATTGATCAAGGAGTGTGCGGGCGTCTGCTTCATGGTTGCCACATTGCGCTCCTGATTCCCTGCCTCGTGCCGGGGCTCTGTATCTTGCACACGGCTCCACTTGTCATGGAATATCTGGTAAGTGTCGAGCCAGCCTTGGCCATAGCCCCCAGTGCTCTGATGCGTCAAGGCGATGGGCCAGGTGCCCAGCCTCAAGCCGCCGCGACGTGCTGTCATGCAGAAGTCCACGTCATAAAAATGAAAGTGGAATGCCGGATCAAAGCCGACCCCTGCGGCCTTCAGCGCCTGCTTGCGCACACCGAGGAAGACACCGTCCAGCAACTCACAGTCTGCAGGAGCGGGACCGAAATATCCCAACTGCCCACAAGCTTCCGGACCGTGGGCAATCGTGCCACTGAGGTTCTCCCGCTCATCCCACAAGCCCTCTATATTGAGGAAGGCCCATGATGGCTGCAGGGGAACGCAGCGCCGATTGCCGACAACGCCAAAGACATCATAGACATTGGCCGCATCCAGCACGCGATCAGCCAGAAAGCAATCATCGATCCAGACGTCATCATGGATGAACACGACGATCTCGCCGCCGCCTTCCTCCGCCAGACACTCATTGAACACCTCCGAAAGACCGCGCCGGTTTTCAAAGAAGATCCGAGGCACCAGCCTGTGATCATGCTGCAGCCGGCCCAAGGAACGGCCCAGCGCGGACTGGCTCCAGAACTCTTCCAGCGTCATCCGGGTGGCGCTGACGACTTCGATCATGACATTGCCCCCACCGCAACGGCAGCCGTCTGGGCTGGCGCCATCAGAGCTGCCTCCAGATCCCGCACCAGCTGCGGCATGTCGAACAAGTCGCTTTGCCGACGGTACTCGTCCAGGTAGCGCTTGTGACTCGCGATCCGCCTCGGGTTCAAGCCCAACTGCACCGCCTTCCTCTCGTACTCCTCCAGGCTGAAGGTGATCAGGTCCGGCAGCCCCACCGCCGTCAGCAGGCTGCCGCACATCCTGGAGATGTAGCTGCGGCCCGAACGGGTCAGGATCGGCGTCCCCATCCACAGGATGTCATTGGCGGTGGTGCCCGCGTTGTACGGGAAGGTGTCGAGGAACAGGTCCGGCAAGGCCAGCCGCGCCATGTATTCGGGCGGCAGCGCGCGGCCGGCAAAGATCAGCCGCGCCGGAGCGATGCCGTGGGCCCTGGCCTGCTCGCGCAGGTTCTGCTCGGCCCAGCGGTTGTCCGCCATCAGCCACAGCACGCTGCCCGGCACCTGCGCCAGGATGCGCATCCAGCAGCCGTAGACTTCCGCGCTGATCTTGTAGTTGTTGTTGAAGGCGGCAAAGACGAACTTGCCCTCCGGCAGGCCGCAGGCCGCGCGCGTCAGCGGTGGGCCGACCTCGCGCTGGCGATCGCTGACCTGGTAGCAGCGCGGCACGCGCAGCGGCTTCTCGGTCATGTAGGGCTCGAGCTCGGGCGGAAACACGAAGTCGTCTGCAATGATGTAGTCGACCGTCGGCAGACCCGAGGTGCCGGGCAGGCCCAGGTAGCTCACCTGCACCGCGCCGGCGGGGCGCTGCATCAGGATGTTGGGACGTGCGCCCGAGGTCAGGCCTTGCAGATCCACCAGGATGTCGATGCTGCAGGCCTCGATTGCCTGCGCTGCCTGCTCGTCGCTCAGGTGGCCGATGCGGACATGGTGGTCAAGGGCCTTGACGATGCGTTCGCGCAGCGGCGATCCGTCGTCCCTGGACCAGCAAAAGCCGTAGACCTCGAACTTCTCGCGGTCGTGCAGCTCGAACAGCTCGACCGTCAGCAGGCCGACCGCATGCATGCACAGGTCGCCCGAGAGGTAGCCGATGCGGATGCGATCGCCCGGCTGGCGCACGCGGCGTGGCTTGGGCGGCGCCGGTTTCTGCACCTTGCGGTGCACGAACTCGCGCGCTGCCAGCAGCTGCAGGGCCGGGTCGTCGTGCGCAGCCAGCATGGCCAGCGTCGAGGTCGCCAGCAGCTGGCGGTTGACGGTCACCTTGTCCAGCGCCTGGTAGATCGGCCACTCGCACTGCTTCTGCCGGATGTGGACATAGTGCTGCAGTACGTCGGACTGCTCCGGATCGAGCTGCAGGCTGCGCGCCATATAGGCTGCGGCCTCGTCGTAGCGCCGGGCGGATTCCAGCGCGCGCGCCAGGTTGTTGAGCGCGTGGAGTTGCAGCGGCACCGCGACGTCCGGCTCGTTCAGCGCTTGCTCCCATTCGCGCAGCGCCTCGTCCAGCCGCCCTTGCAGTTCGAGCTGATGGCCAAGGTTCAGTCTCGCTTGCAGCAGCACGGGCTGGGAACGCAAGGCCTCCCGGTAAGCCTGCTCAGCCTGCTGCGACTGCCTCAGCGACCCAAACAGGACGCCAAGATTGAACCAGGCAGCGCCACGAAGCGGATCGCTGGCATGTACATCAAGCCAGGACTGGTACAAGCCAATCGCCTGAGGCGTCTGATCCTGGCGGGACAGCGCATCGGCTTGGCCTATCAGGTCGGCCAATGACAAATTTATCATGGCAGTGATTGTGGCGCGGATGGGCCGCTCTTGGACAGTCAACTGGCACGCCAATGAAAAAACTCCAAGCGCGCCACCGCAAAGTGGCAGGCTTGGAGCATCTTTCCAAGCAAGGCTCGCGGTGCCGCGAGCCCCTCTTCGACTTACTTGGGTTTCACGCCATCGCTGGAGGCCAGCAGCGTCGTGGCCGGCACGTTGCCCACGCCACCCGACAGCAGACTGCTGACGGTGCTGACCCCCTGCGCCACCGGGTTGATACCAGCAGGCTGACCGTAGTAGGCCGCCAGCTGCACCGCCATCGACTGCGCGCCCTGTCCCGCCGATGCTTCCGGCAGCAGTGCTGTTCCGGCCGGTCCAGCCGCGTCCCCGCCTTCCAGGTAGCTGCCGAGCGACTGGGTCAGGTCGCTGACGGAGTCGCGCAGCGCATTGCCGCTGTCGCCCTGGCGGAACCAGACGTCGGCCATCTCATGGCTGCTGCCGTCTGCCTTCTCGAAGGACGAAACCAGCCCCAGCAGGTTGCCGTTTTCGGTGGCCGTCGAAGCCTGCGCATTCAGGTTCAGCGCCACGACGCCGTTGTCCGCCAGGCTGGACAGTTCGCCCCCATCGGTCACGCCATCCTGGTCCACGTCCTTCCAGACTTGCAGTTCGGCAAAAGCCACGTCCGCTGCCGTCAGGCGACCGTCCTGGTTGCTGTCGAGAGCCCGCAGCGCCTCGAAGCCGTCATTGGCCACACCGTCGCCAATCCGCGTGGCAGAGCCAAACAGTTCTCGGCCATCGTTGATCACGCCATCGTGGTTCAAGTCACGCACCAACAGACCATCGGTCGGAGCGACCCAGCCAGTCCGGCGGGCCGTGCCGCTGGCAGCCAGGTCAAAGCTCACGCCTTGATCGAGCGACAGTGTCGAAACTCCATCGCCGTTGAGATCCAGCACGATCGGAGTCAAGGCATTGATCTGTTCGGTGGACATTGCTTGAATCGCGGCAGAAGTGAATGCGTTGATTTGTGCCGACGACAGGGCAGCGAGGTCCGCCGTACTCAAACTGACCACCTGATCGGTCGTCAGGCTACCCAACTGCATCGTCGTCAAGGCAACGAACTGGGTGGTGCTGAGGGCACGGATGTCTGCTGTCTCCAGGCTAACCACCTGACTTGTCGTCAGGCTACTGACCTGCGCCGTCGTCAGCCCGGCCACCTGCCCGGTCGTCAGCGCCACCACGTGGTCCGTCGTCAGGCCCTTGACCTGCGCCGTCGTCAGCGCGCCCACCTGCGCCGTGCTCAGCCGCACGAAGTCCTGCGTCTCCAGCGCCACCAGCTGCTCGGTCGTCAACGCCGCCACCTGCGCCGTCGTCAGCCCCGCCATCTGCCCGGTCGTCAGCGCCACCACCTGGTCCGTCGTCAGGCTCCTGACCTGCGCCGTCGTCAGACCCGGCACCTGCCCGCTCGTCAGCGCCACCACCTGGTCCGTCGTCAGGCTCCTGACCTGCGCCGTCGTCAGCGCGCCCACTTGCGCCGTGCCCAGGCTGGCGAAGTCCTGCGTCTCCAACGCCTTCAGCTGCGCCGTCGTGAGCACAGCTACCTGAGCTGTCGTAAGCCCCGGCATCTGTGCGGTCGTCAACGCAATGATTTGATCCGAGGAAAGTTCTTGTATCTGGCTAGATGTCAAGGCAGCAATATCTGCAGTCGTCCAGCCTTGAATCTGCGCAGTAGTAAGAAAGGAGATGTAAGACATGCGAACCCCTAATTCATTGCTGGCTAAACGACGATCGTCTGGATGTTGACACATGCAGCAGCACAAGCCACCACAAGCGTCACGACATCAACAAGAGCGACACATGACACGACAAAAAACCTTATCGTCCTTGATAACGACAAGGCCAGAAAAAACTTGAGGCCGGCCACATCTTGATTTGTGACCGGCCTCTTGGGCAGAGCAAAGAAAAACAGGAATCAGACGTTGAACAGGAAGTTCATCACGTCGCCGTCCTTGACTACGTATTCCTTGCCTTCGGCGCGCATCTTGCCGGCGTCCTTGGCGCCTTGCTCGCCCTTGTAGGCGATGAAGTCATCGAAGGCGATGGTCTGGGCGCGGATGAAGCCGCGCTCGAAGTCGCCGTGGATCACGCCGGCGGCCTTGGGCGCGGTGTCGCCGATGCGTATCGTCCAGGCGCGCACTTCCTTGACGCCGGCGGTGAAGTAGGTCTGCAGGCCCAGCAGCTTGTAGCCGGCGCGGATCAGACGGTTCAGGCCCGGCTCGTCCTGGCCCATCTCCTGCAGGAAGACCAGGCGATCCTCATCGCTCATCTCGGACAGCTCGGCCTCGATCTTGGCGCAGATCGCCACCACCGGCGCGTTCTGGGCGGCGGCGTATTCCTTCAGGCGATCGAGGAAGGGGTTGTTCTCGAAGCCGTCCTCGCTCACGTTGCCGACGAACATGGCGGGCTTGGCCGTGATCAGGCACAGCGGCTTGAGCAGCACGAGTTCGGCGTCGCTGAAGTCGATCGTGCGCACCGGCCGGGCTTCGTTGAGCGCGGCCTGGCACTTCTCGAGCACCTTGACCAGCGCCGCCGCTTCCTTGTCGTTGCCCGAACGCGCTGCCTTGTTGTAACGGTGCAGGCTCTTTTCCACCGTGCCGAGGTCGGCCAGGCAGAGCTCGGTCTGGATCACCTCGATGTCGGCGATCGGGTCGACCTTGTTGGCGACGTGGATCACGTTCGGATCCTCGAAGCAGCGCACCACGTTGACGATCGCGTCGGTCTCGCGGATATGTGCGAGGAACTGGTTGCCCAGGCCCTCGCCCTGGCTCGCGCCCGCGACCAGGCCGGCGATGTCGACGAATTCCACGATCGCCGGCACGATGCGCTCGGGCGTGATGATGTCGGCCAGCTGCTGCAAGCGCGGGTCCGGCACCTCGACCACGCCGGTGTTCGGCTCGATGGTGCAGAAGGGATAGTTCTCGGCCGCGATGCCGGCCTTGGTCAGGGCGTTGAACAGGGTGGACTTGCCGACGTTGGGCAGGCCGACGATGCCGCACTTCAGAGACATGGGGATTCCTTTGTGATCCGGTTCGCCACAGCCCCCTGCGCGGTCTGCTCGACCCTGGACAGGGCCAAGCAGGCAGGGGCCGGCGCTTTCGCGTCAGCGCTGCCGCGGACCGCCTGAGAGAGGCGACGGCCGAGCGCGCCGACAATATGGATGTGGTATGTGCGGATTGTACCGAGCGCGCCGAATCAGGACCAGACTGCTAGCAGCCCGCCTCCCGCGCCCACTGCGGCAGTTCACAGGCAAAAGGCCGGGGGCTCGACGCCACGCCGCCTATTCGTCCCAGCCATCCCAGCGGCCCACGCCCGCCATGCCCTCGCGCAACGGACGCCCCGCCCCGGCGCGCACGATCGCGTTCATGCCGAAGGTCAGCGCGCCCAGCAGGCGCCGGTCCTGACGATAGCGCTGCAGCATGTCGCGCACCGCGCTGCCGGACTGCGCGGTGGCTGGATCGATGTCAGGAATGGTGCAGCGCGCGCAGGGCTTGACGGGCTGCAGCCTGACCTCGGCGCCGTCCTCGAGCGGAAAGACCAGCTCGGCCAGCCGGTCCTCGTCATGGGCCTCCAGCCCACCCAGCACGATGTTGGGACGGAAGCGCTCGATGCCGATCGCGGGCTGGTCCAGCGCCAGCAGCCGCTCGTTGAGCTCGGCGAGCGAGGCGCTCGACAGCACCAGGACCGGGAAGCCGTCGCTGAACTGGTTGGTCGCCTCGACGCCACCGGTCCACTTGGCCGAGGACAGCCGGCGCTGCGCCGGATCGAAGCGCACCACCCGCAGCCGCGGCTCGGACCCGCGTGCCTCGGGCAGCAGGAAGTCGCTGAACCACTGCGCCGCCGCGTCGCCCATGTCGAACGCCACGACCTCGTCGTCCCAGACGCGCACCCGGCGCGTCTCGCCCGCGGCCTCGAGCCCGAGGTGCAGGCTCAGCATGCCGGGCGCGGTCAGCTCCAGCTGCCCGAGGCGGAAGGCCGGCCGCACCAGCACCAGGCGCGGCAGTTCGCGCTGTGAGATGAATTCGCCGTCCTCGTCGACCACCATCCAGGCACGGTCCCAGGCCAGGCCCGAATCCTGCAGTTCAGCCTGCGGCAGCCGGATGCCGGCGCAGGACTTGACCGGATAGATCCAGAGCTGCTCGATCTGCAGCGGCACCGGCTCGTCGGAGTGGATGGCATCGTTCATGGCGGCGATTTCCTGGCTGTCCTGCGCATTGTGCCCTGCTTCTACAATCCCGGCATGAGCAAAAAGTATGACGTGGCCATCCTCGGCGGAGGCGTGGTGGGGCTGACTCTGGCGCTGCTGCTGGCGCGCGACCGCCTGCGCGTCGCGCTCGTGACCCGCCCCAAGCCGGCCGAGCCGGGAGCGCCCGACATCCGGGCCTATGCCCTCAACACCGCGTCGCACCAGTTGCTCGAATCGCTGCGCGTCTGGCCGGCCGACGACCGCCCGGACACGACACCCGCCGTCACGCCGGTGACCCGCATGTGGGTGCACGACGCGGCCGCCAACCATGGCGCGGCCCTGAACTTCGACGCCGCCGATGCCGGCGTGCCCGCCCTGTCCTGGATCGTCGACGTGCCGGCACTCGAGGAGCGCCTGGCGCAGGCGGTGCGCTTCCAGCCGGGCATCGAGGTGCTGCACGAGCGCCCGGCCGCCGCGCTGACCGTGGTCTGCGAAGGCAAGCGCAGCGCCAGCCGCGAGGCCTACGGCTTCGAGTTCGAGGTCAGGCCCTACCCCCAGACCGCGGTGGCCGCGCGCCTGAGCTGCGAGCGCCCCCATGGCGGCGTGGCGCGTCAGTGGTTCCTTGGCCGGGAGATCCTGGCGCTGCTGCCGCTGGGCGGCCCGCAGGGACACGGCGTCGCCCTGGTCTGGTCCACCCCCCATGAGCATGCGCAGCAGTTGCTCGCGCTGCCGCCCGAAGCCCTCGCGCACGAGGTGCAGCGGGCCTGCGACCAGGCCCTGGGCGCCATGACGCTGCAGGGACGGCCGGCGGGCTGGCCGCTCGAGCTCGCGCGCGCGACGCGCTGGGTCCAGCCCGGCGTGGCGCTGGCAGGCGACGCCGCCCACGCCATGCACCCGCTCGCCGGCCAGGGCCTCAACGTCGGCCTGGGCGATGCCGCCGAACTGGCCCGGGTGCTGCACGAGCGCGAATACTGGCGCGAGCCGGGCGACCTCAGGCTGCTGCGCCGCTACGAGCGCGCCCGCCAGGCCGATTTCGGCACCATGGCCTGGGTCACCGACAGCCTGTTCGGGCTGTTCGGCCAGGACGACAGCCGCGTGCAGGCGCTGCGCAACTGGGGCCTGCGCGGCTTCGACCGCCTTGGCCCGCTCAAGCGCTGGGCCATGGAACAGGCCATGGGCGGGGCCTGAGCGGATTTCCCGTCCGGCTCACCCGCCAGGTTGCGCAGCGCCTAACATCGTCCCACCACGAACCCGAGACCCAAGATGAAGTTCCCCCGTCATCCGGCACGCGCCCTGTTCGCCGCCGCCCTGCTGGCATTCGGCCTGGGCGCCTCGGCCCAGGAAGCGACCATACGCAAGAACCTGGCCGAGCGCCTGCCGAACCTGCCCAGGATCGACGAGATCAGCAAGACCCCGATGCCTGGCCTGTACGAGGTACGCGTCAACCAGAGCGACATCTTCTACACCGATGCCGAGGGCAACTACCTGCTGCAGGGCTCGCTGATCGACACCCGCAGCCGCAGCAACCTGACCGAGGAAAGGCAGGACAAGCTCAGCGCGGTGTCATTCAACGACCTGCCGCTGAAGGACGGCTTCACCATCGTGCGCGGCAACGGCAAGCGCCGGCTCGTGATCTTCGAAGACCCGAACTGCGGCTTCTGCAAGCGCTTCGAGCGCGACATCGCCAAGCTCGACAACGTCACGATCCACGTGCTGCTCTACCCCATCCTGGGGCCGGACTCGCAGACCAAGTCGCAGGCGATCTGGTGCGCCAAGGACAAGGCGCGCGCCTTCGAGGACTGGATGGTGCGCAACATCGCGCCCACCCCGGCCAGCTGCGACACCAGCGCGCTGCAGCGCAACCTCGCGTTCGGCCAGAAGTACCGCATCACGGGCACCCCGACCAGCTTCCTGGCCGACGGCACCCGGCTGCCCGGCGCGGTGCCGCTGGACAAGATCGAGCAGGCCCTGGCCCGCAGCAGCAAGTAAGCCGTCATGAGCTCCACGACCGACCACCACCGACTGATCCACAACCTCGGCCGCGCCGGCCTGATCCCCTTCGTGCTGCTGGCCCTGCTGGTCTGGCTGCTCGAAGGCGAACCGCAGACCTTCGCCGCCACGGCGATGGCCATCTACGCCGCGCTGATCATCTCCTTCCTGGGCGGCATCCACTGGGGTGCCGCCTGGGTGCATTCGGCCGCCGGCTCGGTGCAGCGCGACGAACACCAGGCCCAGGCGCTCTGGTGGGGCATCATCGCCCCCGTGCTGGCCTGGCCGGGTGCCCTGATGCCCGCGCACGCCGGCCTGGTCTGGCTCGGCCTGCTGCTCCTGGCCTGCTACGGCGTCGACCGCAAACTCTACCCCAGTGCCGGCCTGCAGGAATGGCTGGCGATGCGCTTTCACCTGACCTGCGCCGCGGCGCTGAGCTGCTTCGTCGCGGCCGGGGCGATCTGAGATGCCGGCCGCGCTACGCTACCGCGTCTCGGTGCTGGACCCGCACCAGCACCGCTGGGCCGTCACGCTCGAGATCGAGCACCCCGCTGCCCGCCAGCGCCTGAGCCTGCCGGTCTGGATCCCCGGCAGCTACCTGGTGCGCGAGTTCTCGCAGCACCTGCAGGGCCTGCGCGCACGCTGCAACGGCCAGGAGCTGCCGCTGCACCAGCTGGACAAGAACAGCTGGGAAGTGCGATTGCCCGCGGCGGCGGGCCAGGCGCCGCTGCAGCTCAGCTACGAGGTCCACGCCTTCGACGCCTCGGTGCGCACCGCCTTCCTGGATCAGACGCGCGGCTTCTTCAACCCGACCAGCCTGTGCCTGCGCGTGCACGGCCGCGAACGGGAACCGCACGCGCTCGAGCTCATCGACAACGGCCACACGGCAGGATGGCAAGCCGCCACCGGCCTGCCGCCCGCCAAGGCGGACGCCCGCGGCTACGGCCACTACCTGGCCGCCGACTACGACGAGCTGGCCGACTGCCCGGTCGAGATGGGGCGTTTCTGGAGCGGCAGCTTCGACGTGCGCGGCGTGCCGCACCGCCTGGTCGTCAGCGGCGCGGGCGCCTGGGCCGACTGCGAGCACCTGCTGCGCGACACCCAGCGCATCTGCGAAACCGCGGTCGCCTTCTGGCATGGCACCGACGGCAAGCCGCCCTTCGCCAGCTACCTGTTCATGCTGCACGCCAGCCAGGACGGCTATGGCGGGCTGGAGCACCGCAACTCGACCGCCCTGGTCTGCCAGCGCAGCGACCTGCCGCGTCGCAGCGACAGCGGCGCCGCCGCGGTCGCGCCCAAGCCCAAGGCCACGGACGGCTACACCACCCTGCTCGGCCTGATCAGCCACGAGTACTTCCACACCTGGAACGTCAAGCGCCTGCGCCCGCGCGAATTCAAGCGCTACGACTACGACCGCGAGAACTACACCGAGCTGCTCTGGTTCTTCGAGGGCTTCACGAGCTACTACGACGACCTGCTGCTGCTGCGCGCGGGCCTGATCGACGAGACCACCTACCTGCAGCTGCTGGCCAAGACCATCAACCAGGTGCTGCAGACGCCGGGCCGCCGGGTCCAGAGCGTCGCGCAGGCCAGCTTCGACGCCTGGGTCAAGTACTACCGCATCGACGCAAACACGCCCAACGCGACGGTGAGCTACTACACCAAGGGCGCGCTCGTGGCGCTCTGCCTGGACCTGACGCTGCGCGCCGAGGGCCATGCCAGCCTCGACGAGGTGATGCGCGCGCTGCTGAGCCGCTGCGATGCCGGCCCCATGAGCGAAGCCGACCTGCTGGCCGTGCTCAGGAAGCTCGGCCGGCGTGCCTATGCGAACGAGCTCGCCGCCTGGGTGCACGGCACCGCCGACCTGCCGCTGCGCGAGCTGCTGGAGGGCCAGGGCCTGCAATGGCAGCAGGAGCTCGCGCCGCTGGCGCAGCGCCTGGGCCTGCGCTTGAGCGAAGGCACGGGCCTGACGCTCAAGAACGTGCTGAGCGGCTCGGTAGCCGAGGCAGCAGGCCTGGCGGCAGGCGACGAATGGCTGGGCGTGGAACTGCCCGCCGCCGATCCCGGCAGCCCGGCCGAGGCCTGGCGCATCAAGAAGCTCGACGAGGTCACGCTCTACGCGCAGGGCCGCACCGGACTCGTCGCGCTGGTCGCGCGCGACGGCCGGCTGCTGCGCTGCCCGCTGCGCTGGCCCGAGCCCAGCCACGTGGTCAAGCTGCAACTGCCCGCGGCAGCGGGTGCGGGCACCGAACGCCGCTGGCTGCAGGAGTGACAGACAGGTTTTTTGAAGTTTTTTTCACCCTCCTTGAAAAATCACGAAAAACCTGTCTACAATCTCTTTCTGTTGGCGCTTTAGCTCAGCCGGTTAGAGCGACGGAATCATAATCCGCAGGTCCGGGGTTCGAATCCCTGAAGCGCCACCAAGATTTCAGCCCACTGTCGCAAGACAGTGGGCTTTTTCGTTGTGCGCCCATGCTGGGCGCACAACGAAAAACCCGGCTCGAAGCCGGGCCTGGTGCTGACGCAGAAACCGGACCCGAAAGGCCGGCTCAGCGGCGGTTGCGCACCTTGGAGATTTCGGCGTTGATCTCCTTGACCAGATCCTCGCCCAGTTCCCGCGTTTGCTGCTCCACGACAGGCTTGACTTTTTCGCGCATCTTGGCGCGCTCCGCACTGGAAATCTCGGCGACCAGCACGCCTTGCGCCTTGGCGTTGGCCAGGGCAGACGCCTCCATGCCACGCGAGACCTGGCGCTGATCCGCGCTGGTCTCGCGCGCCGCATCCTGCAGGATCTTGCGCTCGTCGGCCGAGAGCTTGTCCCAGGCCTTCTGGCTCATCAGGACGATCAGCGGGTTGTAGACATGACGGGTGAGCGACAGGTGCTTCTGGACTTCGGAGAAACGGTTGGCCTCGAATGCCACGACGGGATTGTCCTGACCATCGACCGCCTTGCTTTCCATCGCGGCGTAGAGTTCCGTGAAGGCCATGGGCACGGCGTTGCTGCCCAGGGTCTTGAAGGTGTCGACCATGATGGGGGTCTGCACGACGCGCAGCTTCAACCCCTGGAAGTCTTCCGCGCGCGTGATGGGGCGCTTGCTGTTGGACACGTTGCGAAAGCCGTGGTCCCAGTAGGCCAGTCCCACGAGTCCGCCGGGCAGCTTGTCCATGAAGCTCTTGCCAATCGGGCCATCCAGCACCGCATCGGCCTCGGCGAAGTCGTTGAACAGGAAGGGCAGATCGAAGGCACCGAACTCCTTGGACAGCCCCGCCAGCAGGCTGGGCGGCAGCGTGGTCAGTTCGATCGTGCCGCCTTGCAGCGCCGACACCGTCTGCAAGTCACCGCCGAGCGTACCGTTCGGGAAGATCTTGACGGTCATCTTCTTGCCGCTCTTCTGGCTGACCAGGTCGGCGAATTTCTGCGCGCCATAGCCCATGTGGCTGTCCTTGGGCTGCACGAAAGAGAACTTCAGCGTGCGTTCCTTGATGTCGGCCGCGTGGGTCATGGCGGCACCCGCCAGCAAGGTAGAGGCCAGCAGGCCGCTCAGAATCGTCTTGAACTTCATGGGATATGTCTCCTGGGCATTTTGTAGTATGGAGGATTCATGGCTGCGCCAGGCGATGGACAGGCCAGCGCCCGGACGCATTCAGGTCAGGCGCGATCAGTCGAACATGTCGGGCTGCGTCGCGACCAGGTTTTCCCAGATCGGCTGGAAGTGCAGCCAGCCGATGTAGTCGCTGCCCACGTGCTCGCGGCTGTAGCGCGCGCGCGATTCCGACAGCAGGAGGGGCTGCTGACCCGTGGCTTCGATCATCAGCTGCTGACGGCAGCACCGCTCCAGCGCGATGAACCAGAACGCGGCGGATTCGATGCTGTGGCGGCTCGCGGTGAGCAGGCCGTGGTTCTGGTGGATGGCGGCCTTGACATTCCTGAATGCCTCGGCCACGCTGTGGCCGGCCTTGACCTCCACCGCCACCTTGCCCCCCTCGGCACCGATGACCACATGGTCCTCGAAGAACGCGCAGGCATCCTGGGTGATCGGCTCGATCTTCTTGCCCAGGGAGGCAAATGCGGTGCCATACACGGTGTGGGCATGGCACATCGCCACGATTTCCGGATGCGCCTCGTGCACGGCCGAGTGGAGCACGAAGCCAGCCCGGTTGAGCGCATGCTGGCCTTCGACCACATTGCCTTCGTGATCCGCCAGGATCAGATTGGAGACCTTGACCTGGTTGAAATGCACCGCCATGGGGTTGGTCCAGTACAGCTCCGGATGCTCAGGATCGCGGATCGTGAGGTGGCCGGCGAAGCCATAGTCAAACCCCTCCAGGGCGAAGGCGCGACAGGCGGCGACCAGGCGCTCCTTGAGGTGGCGACGCTCCTCGGCGGAACTGGAGAATTTCTTCTCGTAGGGAAAGATCAGGTCGGGGTTCTCGGGCTGATAGATCGACACGCGGCCTTGCGACAGCTCGATGGACTGGGTTTCTTCTTTCGTGACGGCGTTCACGGAAATCTCCTCGGTGCGACTGAAATCCAGGACTGCGGCGCGTCCTGGCGATGCTCATGACCGCAATCGCTTGGCTGGCGCACTTGACGTATCAATGTGCGCTTCACCTTGCTTTGTGGTAGCTCAATCTTTGCGCTCAAATCCTGGAATGGCAAACGATGGATGTTCACAAATAGATGAATACAATTCACAAATAAGGTTAAAGCATGAGAAAAATCCCCAACTTCGTGCTGCTGCGGGCGTTCGAGTCAGCGGCGCGCCTCGAGAGCTTCACCCTGGCGGCGGCGGAGCTGCACCTCACGCCTTCGGCCATCAGCCACCAGGTGAAGGAGCTGGAGCAATACTTCGGGCGCAGCCTGTTCGTGCGTCGCAACCGCCGGGTCGAGCTGACGTCCGAGGGGCGCAGGCTGCAGGACAGCCTGGCGCGAGTCTTCGACGTCATCGAGGCGGCGTGCATGGAAGTCGCCCTGGAGCCGCAATCGCAGGTGCTGGTGCTCTACTCCCCGCCGAGCCTGGCGGCCAAGTGGCTGGGGCCGCGGCTGCCGGCCTTCATGAAGGCCTACCCGGACATCAACATCCGCATGACCACCGGGGCCGAGCCGCTGGACCTGACCCGCGTGCGCGAGGTCGACATCGCCATCAGCTACGGCGTCAAGGTGGAGCGCCCCGGCGTGGTCTGCGTGCCCCTCGGCACGGAGACGATCGCGCCCCTGTGCTCGCCCACCCTGCTGGACAAGACGCGCCCCCTGCGCAGCCAGATCTGCGACCTGGTCCTGATCGACTCGCAGCTCAGTGATGTGTCCTGGGCCGACTGGTTCAAGCTCAATGGACTGAAGATGCCGGCCCGGCCGCGGCCCTCGTTCGATCGCGCGGCGCTGTCGATCTCCGCCGCCGTCGATGGGGTCGGCGTGGCGCTCGAAAGCAACCGGCTGGCGGAGCGGGAGCTCGAGCGGGGTGAACTGATGATGCTGGGCGCGAACGAGTTCATCCCTCTGGAGCGGGCCACGCACTTTCTGGGCTATCGCTCGAACGAAAAGCACGTCGGCAAGGTGCGCGCATTTCGCGATTGGCTGCTCGAGACGGCCGGTGTGGCGCCAGCCGCCTGAATCCGCCCTGTACTGTGCCGCCTCGTACCGGCAGCGCCTGCAGACGTTGGGCATGCGCGCCTCGATGTCCCGACGCGGCAACTGCTACGACAACACGCCGGTGGAAAGCTTCTGGGACGCCTTGAAGAAAGGACCCGTTCATCAGCGGCTTCGCCACCCGGGCCCAGGCCATCGCCGAAATCACCGAGTGGATCAAGATCTTCTGCAACCGCCAGCGGCCTCACAGCCGCCTGGCCTACCTCGCCCCGGCTGCCTTCGCACGTCGGCTCCATCAACGCCAACACGCTACAACTTGAATTCAGCTGTCCACGATTGACAGTGCACCTCACTTACTTGCAGCACCCAAAAATGGGCCGAGCCGACAAAGGCGAAAATCGCGGGCTGATTTGCTTGCACCATCGAGGTGCCTCAGGAATAAAAGATGAAGAATCTGACCGTTCGAGGAAAACTGACGCTCGCATTTGGCACCCTGGTGCTGATCGTGCTGCTCATCGCCAGCGCGGGGATTTTCCTCCTGTCTGCGGCCAACATTCGCTTTGACAACTTCGTCAACGGCATCAATGCCCGGCTTCACATGGTGGAACGGATGCGTGCGGCGGTCGACCAGCGTGCCATCGCTGCCCGCAATCTGGTGCTGGTTACCCGGCCCCAAGACCTGGCACAAGAGAAAGAGGCGGTCGAAAAGGCGCACGCGGAAGTGTCCGACGCACTGAACCAGCTGAACCGACTGGCCGAGTCCTCCGATGTCCTGCCCGAGGGGCGCAGGATGATTGCAGCGATCGGCGATGTAGAGAAGCGCTACGCGCCGGTCGCCCTCGGCATCGTGGACCTCGTGCTCAAGGGCGAGCATGAGAAAGCCATCCAACGCATGAATGACGACTGCCGCCCGCTGCTGGCGCAACTGAGCAAGGCGGCCAACGACTATGTCGAGTTCACGGCTCGGCGTTCGGAAACGCTGGTCAAGGCAGCGCACGCGGCCTATGCCTTCCAGCGCAACGCGCTGATCTTCGGCATCGTGGCGGCCGTGGCGCTGTCGGTTGCGGCCGGCGTGCTGATCGCGCGCAGCCTGGCCACCGACCTCGGCGCCGAGCCGGGGGAACTGCGCGACATCTTCACCGCGGTCGCCGCAGGGGACCTGACCCGGCGCATCGTGCTGCGCGCTGGCGACACCAGCAGCGTGCTGGCCGCCGTCCAGCGGATGCAGGCAGGCCTGATCCGGATCGTTTCGGAGGTGCGCCTGGAGGCCGAAGCGGTGTCCAGCGCCTCAAGGCAGATTTCGGCGGGCAACCAGGAGCTGGCTTCGCGCACCACCAGCCAGGCCAGTTCGCTGGAAGAGACAGCGGCCTCCATGGAGCAATTCGGCACCACGGTGAGCCAGAACGCGGACAACGCGCGCCAGGCGAGCCAGCTCTTCCGGGACGCCAGCGAGGTAGCCGCCCACGGCGGCGAGGTGGTCGGCCAGGTGGTCCAGACCATGCAGGGCATCAACGACAGCTCGCGCAAGATTTCCGAGATCATCGGTGTCATCGACGGCATTGCCTTCCAGACCAACATCCTGGCCCTCAATGCCGCCGTGGAGGCCGCCCGCGCAGGCGAGCAGGGGCGTGGCTTTGCGGTTGTCGCCAGCGAGGTCCGCAGCCTGGCCGGACGCAGTTCGGAAGCGGCCCGCGAAATCAAGTCCCTCATCACCGACAGCGTGGAGCGGGTGGAGCGCGGAGCCGCGCAGGTCGAGGGCGCGGGCCAGACCATGTCCGACATCGTCACCGGCATCCAGCGGGTCACCGGTGTCGTCAGCGAGATCGCCGTGGCCAGCCAGGAGCAGGCCCAGGGCGTGCGCCAGGTCGGCGCCGCCGTCGCTCACATGGACCAGGCCATACAGCAGAACGCCAGCATGGTGGAGGACATGGCGGGAGCCGCGAGCAGCCTGGACGCCAAGGCGCGCAACCTGGTCAAGACGATGGCGGCATTCAAGCTCCCGGCCTGATGGCACCGCACCAGGGCCGAGCTGCCGCGGCCCGGGGACCGCGGCGGGGCCGGCTCACAAGCCCAATGCCAGCAGCGCCTGCCGCATGACCGCCGGATCGGGCACCTGCCCGGTCCAGTACTGCACGCCGATCACGCCCTGGTTGACCAGCATCCCCAGTCCGTCGACCGTGCGGCAGCCGCGCGCCCGTGCGGCCTGCAGCAGCTTCGTCAGCGGGGGGTTGTGGATACCGTCGGCGACGACCATTTCCGGGCGCAGCGTGTCGACGTCGAGGTCCAGCGTGCGCTCGACGTCCGGATAGAGGCCGATCGAGGTCGCGTTGATCACGATGTCCGTGCCTTGCGGAATCCGGAAGGTTTCCTGCCACGGCAGGTGGACGGCGCGGGCCGGTGTCCTGGAGTTCAGCAGCTCGGCCAGGTCCGCGCCGCGTTCCCGCCCCCGGTTGACGACCCCGAACTGCCTGGCGCCCGCCAGCGCCAGCTCGACGGCCACGGCCCGGGCCGCCCCGCCCGCGCCGAAGATGATGACGGACTTGCCAGCGGGATCGACGACCTCCTGCAAGGCTTTCACGAAGCCTTTGCCGTCGGTGTTCTCGCCGATCAACGCGTCCCCCCGCCTGACCACCGTGTTGACGGCGCCAATGATCTCGGCCGACTGGCCCAGCCCGTCGAGATGCTCGATCACCGCGACCTTGTGCGGAATCGAGCAGTTGAAGCCCTGCCAGCCCATGGCGCGCGCGCCCCGCACCGCGTCGCCCAGGTGCTCGGGACTGACTTCGCAATTGAGGTAGCGCCAGTCCAGCCCCAGCTGCCGATAGGCAGCCTCGATCATGACCACCGTGGGGTTTTCGGCGGCCGGCATGGCGAATGATCCGGTCAATGGCTGCAAGAAGTTGTGTGTCACGCTCGGTTTCTCCTGTTGTATTGGGTGGGTGATTGAGTCATCGCCGGGCCGTGCCGCCCGGTCAAGCCAGCTGCCAGTCCTGCGCGATCCGCGCTCCGGCACGCAGCGCCACGGCAGCTATGGTCAGGGCGGGATTGAGCGCCGCGGACGACGGCCAGCAGCTGGCGTCGACGACATAGAGGTTGGGATGGTCGTAGGACCGGCACCAGGGATCCAGCGCCGCGCGGGCGGGATCCAGCGCCCGGCCCATGCCGGACCCGACGAATGGCTGGCCCGGACCATGGGCTCCTGGATCTTGCCCAGCATCTGGAGATTGCCCAGCGGTTCGGCCGCCGCCCCGCCGCCCCGCAGCCCCAGTAGAAGTCGTTCAGGCTCAGCGTCTTCTGCAGGCGCGTGTCGTTGGCCGTCCAGGGCATGAGGGCCATCAGCCCGGTCGTGTTGTGGTTCATGTAGTAGCGGCCCACGCAGCCCGAACTGTTGGCCAGGCCCGCCGGATGACGGCTGTTGGCCGAGCGCTGCAGCAGCAAGGCGGAATTGATCGCGCCGGCGCCGAGCACGAACAGCGGCGCCTGCACCCGCACCGTCTGCCCGCGGACCTCGACCTCGGCACCGACCACGCTGCGCCCCGCGTCGTCGGTCACCAGGCGCGTGACGCGGCTGTCGGACCAGAGCTCGACATTGGGCCGGTTCAGGATGGGGGCGAGCAAGCGGGTTTCCGCATCGCCCTTGGCGCCCAGCTGGCAGGCAAAGGCATCGCACTGGCCGCAACGGGTACAACTCCCGCCCTGGTGCAGGTCGATCGCGGTCGGCATGTGGAAGGGCTTGAGTCCGAGCGCGCGCAGGCGCTGCGCCAGCCGGTCGACGACCGGTTCGTGGGGCACCGGCCCGTGGGGATAAGGCGTCGAGCGCCAGGGCTCGGTCGGATCCTCCCCGGCCAGGCCGTGCACGCCGAACAGCGCTTCGGCGCGCGCGTGCCAGGGCTCCAGCTCGTCGTACGAGAACGGCCAGGCGGGCGAGATGCCGTCGGCGTGGACGGTGTCCTCGAAGTCCCTGGCCCGGAAGCGGAACATCGCCGTGCCGCAGAACTTCGTGTGCCCGCCGACAAAATAGTACTGGCCAGGCGTGGCGCGAGTGATCATGTCCGGATCGAAGCTGTGCGCGTGGCACCTCCACGGCGACTTCTTGTAGGATCACCGCATTTTCAGCCAAAGCAATGCGTCAAATGGTATAGAAGATGCGCCCCTGGTTCGAGACTGTGGTGATGCCGACGGATCGCTCCTGGCTGTTGTTCGATCGGCAGCTGCCCAGCTTCCCGTTCAACTGGCGGCGCTCGCGCACCTGAGCATCAGCCAGCTGCAGCGCCTGTTCAAGCGCAGCACCCGGATGTCGGTGAGCGACTACGTGACGCAGCGGCGCAGCGGCCATGCCTGCGCCCGGCTGGCCCAGGGCCGGATGGGAATCGCGCGCATCGGCGAGACCGTGGGCTACGCGGATGTCGCGCATTTCGCCCGCCAGTTCCGGATCACCAGGGGCTGCACGCCCTCGGAATAGCGACAGCTCTATCTGCAGACGAACAGCGCCACCAGCAGCGCGTGGTGACGGCAGCGCAAGGGCCACGGTGCGTGGCACTGCCTCGCACCGCCCTTTCGATCAGCGCAGCTGATAGCTCAGGACCTCGGCCACCAGCTCGGCGGCCTCCACCTGCGGCAGGTGGCCCACGGCCGGCAGCACATGCAGCGCCGCACGGGACGGCAGCATCGAGGCATGCCGCAGCGGAATGATCCGGTCCTGGCTGCCCCACATGACGCGGACCGGAGCCCGCAGCTGCTCGAGCGCCGGCCTGATGCTGTGCACCTGGGTGCCATCGGGCATGAGCTCCTCGGACAGCCGAAGCAGCGCCTCGCGGGTCGCATCCTTCTGCAACTGCTTGGCCGCCGTGACGAGGAAGGAGCCCGTGAGCTTGCCCGCGTCCGCGAACAGGAGCTCGAGCCAGGGTTTCAGGCTCGCCTCGCTGCGCGCACGGCACAGACCGCGGATGAAGTCGATATTGATGTCCGGACCCAGGCCGGCCGGCGCCAGCAAGGTCAGGGACTTCAGGCGGTCGCCGGCCAGGGCCGCCAGCTCGGCCGCCACGGCCCCGCCCATCGAGTGCCCGACCAGATGGAAGTCACAGATGCCCTCGGCCAGCAGGCGGCTGTGGACCATCTCGGCCATCTGCGCAATACCGCCGACGGAAGCCAGCGGCGACTTGCCGTGGTTCGGCAGGTCGATGCCGACGATGGGCACGTTGGAGAAATGCGACGCCAGCACGCGCCAGCTGGCATGATCGGCGCCAAAGCCATGCAGCATGACCAGGGGAGCCGCCTCGCCCTTGCTGATCCAGTTCAGGTGCAGTTCGCCCTCGAGCGCGGCCTCCCGCTGCGCTTCGGCCGGCGCCGGCAGGTCGGCGAACTGGATGCGTCCGCCCGGTCCCGAACCCGCGACCTGGCCCAGGTCGATGCCCAGCTGCCTGGCGGCGGAGCGCGCCAGCGGCGTGGCGCGCAGCAGTTGCTGCCCGTCGGCGACGACAGCCTCGACCAGCGCTTGCTCCGGCTGCTCTGCCGACTCGAGCGGATCGGCCGCAACCACTTCTTCCGCGGCCGGAGCCTCCAGCGTCGCCGCTGCCGGCGCGGACATGGCGCCCGCGGCGACCACCTCGCCCTCGGCATAGATCCAGGCCACCGGCGTGCCGACGTCGATCGCGACCCCGATGCTGTCGTTCACGTTCTGGATGACGCCTTCCGCCGGGGAGTCGACCTCCATCGTGGCCTTGTCGGTCTCGATCTCGAACAGCAGCTGACCCTTGCTCACCTTGTCGCCGGCCTTGACATACCAGTGGGCGATCTTGCCCTCGGTCATGTCCATGTCGACCTTGGGCATTATCACTTCGGTCGCCATGATCAGCAGCCCCCGCGGACGCTGGCGCGGATCGCCTGCACGATATCCGGCACCTGCGGCACGGCCGCGCGTTCCAGGTCCGGGTTGTAGGGCAGCGGGCAGTCCGCGCCGCCGAGCCGGATGATGGGCGCGTCGAGCCGGTCGAAGGCGGCGCTCTCCGCGATGGCGGCGGCGACTTCGGTCCCGATGCCCAGCTGCTTCGTGCCCTCGTAGACGCACACCAGCCGGGTGGTCTTGCTGACGCTCTCGATCAGGGTGGAATAGTCCATCGGACGCAGCGAGCGCAGGTCGATGACCTCCACGCTGATGCCGTCCTTCTCGACGGCCGCCGCCGCATCCAGCGCGCGGTGCACCATGATGCCCGACGCGGCGATTGTCACGTCACTGCCGGCGCGGCGGATGACCGCCTTGTCCAGCGGCTCGGTGTAGTAGCCCTCCGGCACCGGGCCCTTCATCTTGTAGAGCAGCTTGTGCTCGAACACCATGACCGGATCCGGATCCTCGATGGCGGCCAGCAGCATGCCCTTCACGTCGTGCGGCGTGGTCGGCTGGATCACCTTCAGGCCGGGGACATGGGCAAACCAGGCTTCCAGGCTCTGGCTGTGCTGCGCCGCGGCGCCAGTGCCGGAGCCGCAGGGGAAGCGCATCACCAGCGGCACCGAGGTCTTGCCGCCCAGCATGAAGCGGATCTTGGCGGCCTGGTTGACGATCTGCTCCATCGCGAGCGAGGCGAAGTCCGAGAACTGGAACTCGTAGACCGGCCTGCGGTCCAGCAGCGCCGCGCCCACGGCAACCCCGGCACCGCCCAGCTCGGAGATCGGCGTGTCCATGACGCGGTCCTCGCCGAAGCGATGGACCAGGTCGCCCGTCACCTGGAACGCACCGCCGTAGACGCCGATGTCCTCCCCCATCAGGAAGACCCGGTCGTCACGCTCCATGGCGATGGCAAGCGCCTCCTGGATGGCCTGGGAATAACTAAGCTCGCGCACTTCTGCGGCCATCTCATTGCTCCTTCTTGGTCGTGTAGACAAAATTGGTCAGGCTGGACAGCTCGGGCGCCGGGCTGTCCTTGGCGAACTGGATGCCCGTCTCGATTTCCTGCTCCACCCGCGCGACGATGTCCTTGACCTCGTCCTCGCTGATGAGCTCGTGCTCGAGCAGTTCCTGCTGGAAGAACTGGATCGGGTCGCGCTGGATCCAGCTCTCGATCTCTTCCTTGGTGCGGTAGCGGTTGCGGTCGCTCTTCGAATGGCCGCGGTGGCGGTAGGTGATGCACTCCAGCAGCGTCGGGCCCTCGCCGTTGCGGGCGCGCTCGATCGCTTCGTCCGCGGCGGTGGCCACGGCGGCCAGGTTGTTGCCGTCGACGGTGACGCCGGGAATGTCGTAGGCCTTGGCCCGCTGGGAAATGGACTTCACCGCGGTTGAGCGGTCGATCGAGGTCGACATGCCGTACTTGTTGTTCTCGCAGACAAACACGACGGGCAGCTTCCAGATCGCGGCCATGTTGAGGCTCTCGTGGAACGCGCCTTCGTTGTTCGCGCCGTCGCCAAAGAAGCAGATCACGACGTTGCGCTTCCTGGTCTGCTTCAGCGCCAGGGCGGCGCCGACCGCGATCGGCATGCCGCCGCCCACGATGCCGTTGGCCCCCAGGTTGCCGCTGCTGACATCGGCGATGTGCATGGAGCCACCGCGCCCGCGGCAGTAGCCGGTGTCCTTGCCGAAGAACTCGGCGAACATGTATTTCGGCTCCGCCCCCTTGGCGATGCAGTGGCCATGGCCGCGATGGGTCGAGGTGATGTAGTCGCCCTTGTCCAGCAGGATGCCGACGCCGACGGCGCTGGCTTCCTGGCCGATGGACAGGTGCATGGTGCCGTGCACCAGGCCCTTCATGTAGGACTGCTCGGCGCCCTCTTCGAACATGCGTATCAGATGCATCTGACGCAGCGCTTCGTGCAGCTTCTCGCGCCCCAGCTTCTCGTAGATGGCCGGCAGCTCAATCACTCTTTCCTGATTCATAGTTTCCTCACATTCCGCGAACCAGCTTGTCCTGGCGACGACGCAACTCGACGATCAGAGCGGTCTCGTCGGGCTGGGTGTTGGCATAGGTCAGCAGCTCACCCTTTCTGATGTGCTGCGTCACCAGGCCGCGCTCGAGCAGGCCGCAAGGCACGGCCTGCTTGGAGAACGCATCCTCGGCTTCCATGGCATAGGCCCGGTAGGTGTATTCGCCGATGGCGTCGAGACGCTCGCCCGGCTTGAGGTCGCGCTTGGCCACCGCAGCGACTTCGGCCGTGGGCTTGGCGATCGGCGCCATGTCTTCCCGGCCATACAGCACCGCGCGCGCGCAGGTCAGGGGCACCTCGAGGCTGCACAGGTGGTAGGGACGGTAGAAGGTGTAGTACGGGCCCTTGCCGAGCTTCAGGTAGTCCATGCGCTCGCGCAGGCGCGGGTGCGACATCTCCGCGACCACGAAGACGCCGGGCGCGACGCCCTTGCCGATGGTGTAGTCGACCACGCCCTTGCGGCTCAGCACGCCGCCGTCCTCGCGGGGACACAGGACCTTGTGCAGCTCGTCCACGGTGGCAGACGGGCCGTGCATGCCCGGGACGTCGGGGATCAGGCCGGTGGCATTCGCGATGGCCGACATCTCGACCGCCGTCTTCGAGCCATCCACGAACTCGACCAGCAGGCGCGGGTTCAGCGACTTGCTCAGCGCTTCGGCCCGGTAGTCATCGGGCGTCGCGTCGATGTTCAGGGGATTGTTCTTGCCCTTGCCGGCTGCCACCACCGGATAGCCCAGGGCGCTCACGAAGTTGATGAGCTCGATGGTCGCGCTCGGCTCGTCGCCGGCACCGAGCGAGTAGATGACGCCCAGCTTGTCGGCCTCGTGCTTCAGGTAGGCGCCGATGGTCACGTCGGCCTCGACATTCATCATCACCAGGTGCTTGCCGTGCTGCATCGCATTGAGGCCGATGATCGCGCCCACATCCGGCTTGCCCGTGGCATCGACGACGACGTCGATCAGCCCGCTCTCGCACACGAGCTGCGAGTTCTGCGTGACCGCCACGTAACCACTCTCCACGGCGCGCTCGAAGGCGCCCTGGTTGTCGACGGTCTTGCCCGTGCCGGCGGCATGGCCGGCGGCGTCGAGCGCTGCCAGGGCGGAACTGACGTTGATGTCGGCGATCGCAGCGACCGTGATGCCCTTCATCTGGCAGACCTGGGTGACGATGTCGGTGCCCATCATCCCGGACCCGATCAGTCCGATCCGGATCGGCTTGCCGGTCAGGGAGCGTGCATAGAGATCAGCGGCGAGGCCGCTAGGCTGAAAGGTTGACATCGGGTCTCCGTCTACGGTGGTGGAACGCAGCTTGGCTGCACATTTGTTTTTTAGTATGTCACATTGTTCAAAACAAAACAAGCCGACGGGTTTCTGGAAAACGAAAAAGTTCTCCGACCCCGGAGCGCGCCGCGCTTGGCATCCCCTGGGGCAATGCCCGGAAAATCCCCTCCATGAGCACAGCCTGCGGCGCGCCACGTCCTGGCTTGTCAGTAGCAGCACCCTGGCAAGCAGTGCGGGACATATGTCTTACACGATTTTCAAAAGTAAATTCATCTGCAGACCGCCCACCCTCCGGCCAGTACCGCCTCGTCAGGCCCTGCGTGGTGACGCTGCGAGCGACTGGCCCCAGCCCAGTGCCGACGGGCCGGCAAGGCGCCGCAGCGCGCGGCCAGAAATCGGCGCCTTCAGGCCAGCCGCCCTCACCAGGATGGCTCATGCCATGTCCTAGCAGGAAGCAGGCAGCACAGTGCCACCACTGCCCGAAGCGCACCGCCAGGCCAGCACAATGGATGCCGTATTGACAACGGGCTTCGGTATAAACCCTGATAGTGAACAGTTTGATTTCTATGGATACATATGTATCATCGAGCCGAAGTCGACAAGCCAACAACCCGGCCGCAGCGGCGGCCCCGGGCGGCAGAAGACCCAGGCAAGTACAGACCGCACCTAGAGAGACAGAAAGGAACAAGCACATGGCAGAGATGTATGACCACCTTGGCCAGCCGGTGAAACACGGACGCGCCCGCGTCAACGGCATCCGCATGCACTACGTGACTGCCGGCCAGGGCGAACCGCTGCTGCTGATCCATGGCACGCCCAAGACCAACTTCTACTGGCACAAGCTGATCCCGCTGCTGACCCCTCACTTCACGGTGGTCGCACCCGACCTGCGCGGCTTCGGCTACACCGACAAGCCCCCGGTGGAAGAAGGCTATGACTCGCTGACCAACGCGCAGGACATGGTCGAACTGATGACCCAGCTCGGCCACACCCAGTTCCACGTGCACGGCGAGGACCGGGGCGCGGAGTTCGCCTACGCCCTGGCCGCCACCCAGCGCGATCGCGTCAAGACCCTGTCGTTCTGCGAAATGCTGCTCTCCGGCGCCGGCCTGGAGGAATGGTCGAACTTCACGCCGAAGAACATCTCCTCGCAATTCCGGCAGCAGGGCGTCTGGGTCTGGCACATCCCCTTCTTCTGGATCCCCCACCTGCCCGAGATGCTCATCACGGGCCATGAGCGCGAGTTCTGGGAGTTCTGGATCAAGGCCGAGACCTGGAACCCGAATGCGATCTCGGAAGAGGCGCTGACCGAGTGGATCGCCTGCCTGCGCGCCCCGGGCGGCCTGCGTGGCTGCATGGAGACCTATCGCGCCGGCCTGAAGAATGCCCGGATCAACCAGGAACTGGGCCAGCAGAAGCTGAGCCTGCCGATCATGACCATCGGCGCGCCCGAATTCTTCGGCCCGCTGGTCGAGCAGCAGATGCGCGACGTCTCGGAAGGGGTCGAGCGGGCTGCGGTGTTCGAGGAATGCGGCCACAGCCTGGCGCTGGAAGCCGAGCATCGCCTGGCCGAGATGCTGCGCAGCTTCATGCTGGAGCGCTGACCGGGCAAGCCTGCAGCAGGTGCCGGCGCCGGCACCACCTGCTGCGGGATCTCTGGGTGTGCCGCGCCAAATTCACGCGGAAATTCCGCATCAACTACATAGACAGGAGACATATCATGAACAAGCGAACCCTTGCCAAATTCGCGCTGAGCGCGGTGGCAGCCGCTGCCATCCCGATGGTGGCCCAGGCCGCCATCGGCAACGTCAAGCACCCGCTGTGGTACAAGGCGCCGTCGGCCAAGACGCTGGAGCTGGCCAAGATCGATGACCTGTCCAACACCGTGGTGAGCGATGGCCAGCGTGGCGAGAAGGGTGTGCTGGCCTCGTCGCTGAAGATCACCCCCGAGCAGGCCGCCAAGATCAAGGCCGGCAACTTCACCGTGGCGATCTCGATGGGCTGGCTGGGCGACGACTGGGCGTCCGAGCAGCTCAAGGGCCTGAAGGAAACCTTCTCCAAGCTGGGCATCAAGGTCGTCGCTGAAACCAACGCCGACTGGGACGACGCCAAGCAGATCGCCGACCTCGAGGCGATCTCGGTGCTCAAGCCCAACCTGCTGGTCTCCATCCCCCTGAACAGCCAGACCACCGCCCAGGCCTACAAGAAGGTGCAGGCCGGCGGCGCCAAGGTGGTGTTCATCGACCAGGCGGTCGACGGCATGAACCCGGGCAAGGACTACGCCTCCATCATTTCGTCCGACAACCTGGCGCTGGGCATGTACGTGGCCGACCTGCTGGCCGAGTCGGTCGGCGGCAAGGGCGACGTGGGCGCCATGTTCTTCGCCAATGACTTCTACGTGACCAACCTGCGCTACGAAGGCTTTGTCGCGCGCCTGATGGCCAAGTACCCCAACATCAACCTGGTGACCGTCGCCGGTCATGACAACCCCAACAAGGGCCAGGAAGTGGCCCAGGCAATGCTGGCCCGCTACCCCAACCTGAAGGGCCTGTATGGCTCCTGGTCGATCCCGGCCATGGGCGCTGCCACCGCCGCCAACGTTGCCGGCAAGAACGGCGGCAACTTCAAGATCGTGTGCGAGAACTTCGACCAGATCGTGGCCGGCAACGTGGCCAAGAACGGCCTGATCGCTGGCATCTCTTCGCAGCGCCCGTATGACCAGGGCGTGGCCGAAGCGACGGTCGGCGCCCTGGCCCTGATTGGCGCGTCCACCCCGCCGTACGTGGTGGTGCCGCCGCTGGCCGTCAAGCGCGCCAACCTGCCGGCGTCCTACAAGACGATCTACCGCACCGAGCTGCCGACCGCGATGGCAGCTGATCTGAAGAAAATGTAATCGCGACCGGCAGTCCCCGGGCCAGCCAGGCCCGGGGACTGCTCCTGCGGTCATCTCACTTGTCGGTCGAAGCCATGGTGGAAGCACAGAACATGCTGGAAATGCGCGGAATTGAAAAACAGTTCAACCGCAATCCAGTGCTCAAGAAAACCCACTTCTCCCTGCACAAGGGCGAAGTTCACGCCCTCATGGGCGGTAACGGGGCGGGCAAGTCCACCCTCATGAAAATTCTCACGGGTGTCTACACCGCCGATGGCGGCGACATCGTGCTGGATGGCAAGCGGGTCGAGATCACCGACCCCCTGGCCGCCGAAGCGCACGGCGTGGCGATGATCTTCCAGGAATTCAGCCTGGTGCCCAGCCTGACCGTGGCGCAGAACATCTTCCTGAAACGCGAGCCGCGCCGCAGCCCGGGCCTGATGCTGGACGACGCCGAGGCCGTGCGCCGCGCCCGCATGATCCTGGACGAGCTGGGCGAGGACATCGACCCGCGCACGCCGGTCGAGCAACTCAGCGTCGGCATGTGCCAGATCGTCGAGATTGCCAAGGCCCTGTCCAAGAACGCCCGCATCCTGATCATGGATGAGCCCACCTCGTCGATCTCCGAGGCCGAGGTGGAGCGCCTGTTCAACTTTGTCCGCAAGCTCAAGGCCAGCGGCATCTCGATCATCTACATCTCGCACCGCATGTCGGAGATCTTCACCCTGTGCGACCGGGTGACCGTGATGCGCGATGGCGAGAACGTGCTGACCGACAGTTGCGCGAACCTGAGCATGGAATCGCTGATCGACGCCATGCTGGGCAGTTCCGCCGGCGCGTCGATGCACTGGCAGGAGCGCAGCCACGCGCTCGGCACCGAGCCGGCGCTGGAGTTGCGCGGCCTGGGCCGGGAAGGGCACTTCACCGGCATAGACCTGAAGGTCTACCCCGGCGAGATCGTCGGCCTGGCCGGCCTGATGGGCTCGGGGCGCACCGAGATCATGGAGACCATCTTCGGCCTCTATCCGCCGACCAGCGGGGAGGTCCTGGTGCAGGGCAAGCCGGTGCGGGGCGTGAAGCAGTCCATCGAGGCCGGCGTGGCACTGGTGCCGGAGAACCGCCGCACCCAGGGCCTGGTGCTGTCCCATTCGGTGCTGGACAACTTCATCCTGCCCAACCTGAAGCAGTTCAGGCGCTGGGCCTGGGTGCAGCTTCCCGAAGCCCTGAAGGCGGCGCACAAGTTCATCGGCACGCTCAAGATCAAGACCGATCATCCCTTCAAGACAGTGGGTCTGCTGTCGGGCGGCAACCAGCAGAAGGTCGTGCTGGCCAAGTGGCTGGTGCGCACCCCCAAGGTCCTGCTGCTCGATGAACCCACCATCGGGGTGGATATCGGTGCCAAGTCTGACATCGTCGAACTGGTGCGCTCCCTGGCGCGCCAGGGCACCGCCATCGTGGTCGTGTCCTCCGAGTTCGAGGAACTGCTGGCCATGAGCGACCGGCTGCTGGTGCTGCGCGATGGTCGCGCCACCGGAATGCTGCAACGCAGCGAGGTCGAATCCGAGGAAGTGCTGCACCACGCAGTGCAAGCCTAGCCCCCTGAACAACGAATACCTTTTCTGATCATGCAGAAACTGCTCATGCCCCGTGGAAGCTGGCAAGACTATGTCGTCTACATCTTCTTTGCGATCGTCATCGCCTTCTTCTCCTTCACCATCGGCGACCAGGGCTTCCTGACGGTGGCCAACCTGTTCAACATCGCCCGCACGACCTCGATGATCGTCGTGATGGCGGTGGCGATGACCTTCATCATCTCGGCCGGAGAACTCGACCTTTCCGTCGGCTCCACGGCCGCGCTGGCCGCGCTGGCAGCCGGCCTCACCATGCAGGCCGGCCACGGCTGGCTCGCCGCCGTCCTGGTCGGCCTGCTGTGCGGCCTGGGCGTCGGCCTGCTGAACGGCTTCTTTGTCACCTACGTCAACATTCCGTCGTTCCTCGTGACGCTGGGCATGATGCAGTTCATCCGTGGCCTGGACATGCGGGTCACCTACACCAAGCCGGTGTCGATTGCGGATGACACCTTCAACAGCCTGTTTGGCCAGGGCAACCTGGGCATGCTGCCGTCGCTGTTGCTGTGGTCCCTGGTGGCCACCGCGGCCGGGCATTTCGTGCTCAAGTACACGCCCTTCGGCCGCGAGGTGCTGGCCACCGGCGGCAACCGGGTGGCGGCGCGCTACTCCGGCGTGAACACGTCCCGCACCAAGCTCTACTGCTTCCTGCTCACGGGTGCGGCCGCAGCGATCGCCGGCATGCTGTATTCGGGGATGATGCAGACGGCGCGCTACAACTTCGGCACCGGTGCCGAGCTGTCCGCCATCGCCGCGGTGATCCTGGGCGGCACCAGCCTCTACGGCGGCAAGGGCTCCATCATCGGCACCTTCGTGGGCGCCCTGCTCATCGGCACCATCAACAACGGCCTGATCATCATGGGCCTGGACGTGAGCGAGCAGTACATGGTGGCCGGCGCCATCATCATTCTGGCGGTTGCATTTGGCAAGCGCCCGACAACCTGAGGGAAAGCAGCATGAAATACGACTACTCCACCATTGGATTCATCACCTTCGATTGCCTGGGCTGGCCGTTCGTGCAGATGCCCGACGGCGGCGGAACCTATCTGGTCGAGGATTTCGCCCTGGCCGTTTCCGGTGCCGCCGGCACCGCCGCCATTGCGGCGGCCAAGATGGGCCTGTCGGTGCAGGCGATCGGAGGCATCGGCAATGACCTGATGGGCGAATGGGTGCGCAGGCGGCTGCAGGACTTTTCCGTCGATACCGAATTCCTCCAGACCATTGCGGGCGGACGCACCTCCTCCTCGATCGTGACCACGCGCGCCGACGGCTCGCGCCCGGTATTGCACCTGAAAGGCGCGACCGGTGACTTCTACATCGACGAGGCGCAATTCGACCGCGTGGCCGATGCCCGCGTGGTGCATTTCGGCGGCGTCGGCCTGATGACGCGCATGGACCAGGGCCAGAACGCGCGCCTGGCGCGCCATGCGCAGGACAAGGGCGCCGTGACCACGGTCGACGTGTTTGCCACCTCCCCGGCCGAGATGCAGGCAGTCGAACAGATCCTGCCCTACACCGACTATTTCATGCCCTCGATCGAGGAGGCCCACGCCCTGACCGGTCGCAACGACCTGGAAGGCACGTCCGAATTCTTCCTGGAGCGGGGCGTCGGCTGCTGTGTCTTTACCCTGGGGGCTGACGGCGCCTATTACCACGACCGCAATGGCGTGCGCTTCCATATCCCCGCATTTGAGGTCGATGTGCGCTGCACCTGCGGCTGTGGCGACGCCTTCAATGCCGGCTTTGCCGTGGCGATCAACCGTGGCCTGGATCCGGAGCAGGCCGTGCGGTTTGCCCAGGCCACCTCGGCGCTCAATGCCACCGGCCTCGGATCGCAGGCGGGCGTGGTGGATTTCGACCACACCTGGGCCTTCATGCAGAACACCCCGACCCGAATCAGGGAAACCGTTCTGGCCTGACAAATCAGCGGGCGAATGCCACTTCGCCCCGCACCGGCAGCCATGCAAGGCCGGTGCGGGGCCGCATTGGCAGAGCGAGCCATCGCGCCAGGATGAACCGCACGGCACGAGTGGGCCAGGCCGGCGGCGCGAACGGTGCGGGACCCAGGTCAGTCCGATTCGAATCGATTGAGGCGCCCCCGCACCCCCTGCCACGCTCGGCTCAGGCAAGCGGCCCGAGGCGCCCGCCCCAGAACCGCTGCTTTTCAGGAAAAGTCAGACATGCCGCGACACGAAGTCCATCTCTCGCGCCATCTGGTATTGGGCAGAGGGGCCGTGGGCGATCCAGTCCCAGACGTCCATGCGGGCCGCGACGATCTCGTCCGCAAGCCGCAGGACGGCAGACGCATCCTGCGCACCGAGCGAAGCAGGCAAGCCTGCCGTGATTTCACTCGCCAACACCACCGCGACACAGACCTGAAGGTTCAGGGCCGAAAGCTTCTGGATCAGCTCCGCGTCATCCACCGTGACGGCATGGATGCAGGCCACCGGCCGCGCCCGCAATAGAGAAAGAATGATCCTGGCACTGATCAGGCTGGCCGCACTGGGACTCCCGGGAATTGCCGAAGATGGATCCAGGAATTTCGAAAAGGCCGGCACATCAGTCTCGAAATCATCAAATGCCTCATGGAATGCCTGCTCCTTGATGAAGAAGTCAGGCTGCTCCTTCATTCGAAGCAGCAGCTTTGCACTCCAGTAGTATTGACGGGAAAACAGGGAGAAGATTTCATCCAGATTTGACGACTGGACAGACATGAATGACTGACACAGCCTGAAATCTCCGGTCCGGAGGGACTGGTCAGATGTCAGCAGGTCCACCACCGCCCGATCCGCCAGCTCCAGCACCTGCGTCGCCGCACGCGCCACAATGCCGAGCGGCTTTCCCAAGGGAGCGGGAAACTGCGACACAGCCGACTCCACATCTGCGACGACGGCTTGCGCGCTCCGTTTCGCATTCAGCCTCAGCTCACGCAGGCTGTCCTTGAGGACCAGCGACGAGAAGTGCCTGTGATGCGTTACAGTAGAAGACTGAGACGAAGATTTCATGATGGGCTGATTTTACCAATTTTCCCCGTTTTTTCAAACACCCCCCTTCCGCCCAATACCGGAGACCCCAGATGCCGAGAAAGAATTCAGCACAAAATACCGGCTCCTCCCGCAAGTCCGCAGAGGAGAAGAATTCTGAAATTGACCTGGACACAACAAGCGACAAAACCAGCCGACTCAGAATCAGGGCCGCCTGGATGTATTTCGTTGAGGAAAAGACCCAGAACGAGATTGCCCAGCACCTGGGACTGGGCCGGGTGACGGTCGTCCGCCTGCTCTCCGATGCACGGGAACGGAACGAGGTCAGATTCAGCATCCAGGGTGGCGTGGCCGAGTGCATCGAACTCGAACGACGCCTGGAACGAAGATTCGGCATCCGGGAAGCCATCGTCGTTCCCTTGTCATCGCCGGAGGCAGACGCCTGCCTTCCGATCAGCGCGGCAACGGGCATGCACGTGGGGAAAATCATCAGGCCCGACCTGAAGATCGGGGTGGGCTGGGGACGCACCCTCTGGGAATCGCTCGCCTATATGAGCGCCGAGACCGCCCCCAGGATGTCCGTGGTTTCCCTGCTGGGGGGAATCACCAAGGCCAAGCATTTCAACCCCGCGGAATTCGCCTGGCGCTTCTCCAGCCTGTTCAAGGCGGAGTGCTACATGATGACTGCCCCGGCCATCGTGGATTCGGCGCAAACCAAGACGGCATTGATAGATCGCTGCGGGCTGAAGGATGTCTTCGATCGGGTCAGCTCGCTTGACGCGGTTCTCATCAGCGTTGGCGACATGGCCAGCGAAAGCACGCCCTACCGCTATGAATTCATTTCCGAGGAGGTAAGGAAATCGATGGTGGACGAAGGGGCAGTGGGCGAATTCCTGTTCAACTATTTCGACGTCCAGGGCCGGCCGGTCAGGAATTCGATCGACGACCGCGTGATGTCGGCGCCACCGGAATCCATCGCCAATTGCCCCGAGCGCATCATTGCCTCCGGCGGAGTGAGAAAATCCCTGGCCCTGCTCGGTGCACTCCGCGCAATCAAGCCGACGACATTCATCACAGACATTCATTGCGCGAAAAAGGTACTGGACCTGGCGGGATGAAATTTCGTCGCCCAATGAATTCATCCAGGCATCCAGCAGACCCCCAGGCCAACCCGATCACCAGCAACCCTTCTGGCTTTTGTTTTGAAATGATTGACACAGAATCCTCGTCCGCCTGGGCCAGCCAGCCGGAACTTCCACGATTACTGGGCAGCTGGACCTGGTTCAAGCAGGCAAGCTCCGAATCCCTGCTCAGGATTGCCAGGCGGTACGGACTGAAGATCGAAGTCAACGTGACCGACCTGGGCCAGGCCTTCTTTCGCTGGTGCGGCATGCTCGACGGCACCATCGCCTACCAGCAGGCGAATCCGGTCGAATACGCCTATTTTTCGTCGCGCGCCCTGCTGGAGTGCCTCTTCAGGTCGAATCCGATTCAGGCCATGGCCGCCGCCGAAGGGGCGCCAGAGCCCGAAGACATCGCCAGACTGCTGGAGTGGCCGACTGGCTTCACCGCCACGTCGCTGGCGTTCACCGTGCTTGACGCACAGTTGCGCCACCTTGGCCTGGCCCCGCTCACCCCGGACTACGACGCGATGCGGCTGCACTGGAACAGCTTCCGGGAAAACGTCAGCGACGACATCGAGTCGATCGAGATCTTCTTCAATCTGTTCTGCGGCGTGGCACCGGCCTAATTCCAGCCCGGCCATGGATGCAAGCATCCCGGCATGACTCCCGCCGCCGAGATCTGCAGCCCGCCGGACGCAGGCGCGGCCGAGCCATCCACCAGCGTGGTCAGCGATGCCGCCTGGATCTTGAAATATCGGCAAGGCCCCATTCATCAACCGGCAATTGCGCCGGCGCCAGACAGCAGACATCCTTGGCGGCAAAGGATCACGCCATGGAATTTCGCTCCTACCTCTTCGTTCCCGCCGATCGCATCGACCGCATCGGCAAGGCCCTGCGCAGCGGCGCCGACGCGGTCATCGTCGACCTCGAGGACGCTGTCGCACCGTCCGCCAAGCCGGCGGCGCGCGCGGCACTCGCCGACTGGCTGGCCAGCGCCGGCTCGGCGCCGGTGCTGGTGCGCGTCAACGCGCCCCAGACGCCCTGGTTCGACGACGACCTGCGTCTCTGCGCCCTGCCCTCGGTGCGGGGCATCGTGCTGCCCAAGGCCGAGCAGGCGCAGCAGCTGGCCCGCATCGCCGCCGCGGCACCGGGCAAGGCCTTGCTGCCGCTGATCGAGACCGCGGCCGGAATCGACGCGCTGCGCGCCATCGCGGCCTGCCCCGGGGTGCAGCGCCTGGTGTTCGGCTCGATCGACTTCCAGCTCGATCTGGGCATAGAGGGCGACGACGACGCGCTGCTGTTCTTCCGCTCGCAGCTGGTGCTGGCGTCGCGCCTCGCCGGGCTGCAGGCACCGGTCGACGGCGTGACCACCGCGATCGGCGACGAGGCGGTGCTCACCGCCGATGCGCTGCGCGCCCGCAGGCTGGGCTTCGGGGCGAAGCTGTGCATCCATCCGGCGCAGGTGGCAGCAGTCAACCAGGCCTTCACGCCCGCCGCAGCGGAAGTCGACTGGGCGCGGCGCGTGCTGGCAGCGGCTCAGGCCAGCGGCGGCGCCGCCGTGGCGGTGGACGGCAAGATGGTGGACATGCCGGTGCTGCTGCGCGCGCGCACCCTGTTGCAGCGGGCCGGCATGGTGGCTTGAGCGCGGCGCGCCGTCGGCTCAGACCACACGGTCCCGGATCAGCTGCGATTCGGGCCGGGTCGCGGCAAAGGACGGGCGCTGGTCCATGCGCCGCCAGTAGGCGGCCAGGTTGGGGTAACGCCGCTGCCAGTCGATCTGCGGCCAGCGCACGGCCATATAGCCCAGCAAGGTGCCGGTGGCGACGTCGGCCATGGTGAAGCGGTCGCCATGGCAGAACGGCTTGTCGCCCACCATCCTGGCCAGCTCGCGGATGGCCCCATCGACCTTGCGGCGCTGGCGCTCGATCCAGGGCGTGCTGCGCTTGTCCTCGTCGCGCGAGTTCTCGAAGATGGTCAGGATCAGCGCGTCGCAGGCGCCATCGGCAATCACCTCGAAGCGCTTGACGGCCAGGATGCCGTCGCCATCCCGGGGCACCAGCGGGTTTTCCGGATGCCTGATCTCGATCCATTCGCTGATGTAGCGGGACTCGAAGACGCTCTGCCCATCCTCGCAGATCAGGACCGGCAGCTTCTCGAGCGGATTCCAGCGCGGGGTCTGCGTGTCACTGTTCCACGGCACCTCGGTGACCAGCTCGAAGGGAATGCCCTTCTCGGCCAGGTGGATGCGGACCTTGCGGGCGTAGGGACTGGGTTTTGCACTCAGGAGCTTGTACATGGGATGCCTTGACGGATGTTCTCGTTCTTCTCAGGGCCGATGGGCGACCACCCAGCCGGATCCCTTGACCTGCACGAACAGAAAGGGCTTGACCGCCTCGCGGTCCGCGCCCCGCGTGACCGTTCCCAGCAGGCCTTGCGACTGCTTCAGCCCGGCCAGCGCCGCGCGCAGCTTCAGGCGGTCAGCGGCGAGCGTCTCGGGCCGCCCCATGATCTTGTTCTTCTCGATCACGTCCTTGAGCGTGAAGACGTTTTCCCAGGCCGCGGCGTTGTGCAGGTCCATGTTGGCGTTCATCGCCTGCAGCGCCTCGGCCGCGGCCTTGGCTTCCGGCGTCACGGGCGCGAAGCTGGTAGGAATCAGCATGCCCTCGGCCTGGGCAGCGCAGCCATTGAGGGTTTCCATGCTGGATGAGCTGGTCAGGCCCACCAGCATCTTGGGCTTGACGCCCTGGCGGGCCATTTCCTTGAGCACGCCGCAGGTGGTGAAGGGATGGGCGGAGATCATGACCAGGTCCGGCTCGGCGCGGCGCATCTCGCGCACCTGGGTGGAAAAGCTGGTGTCAGCCAGCAGCCACTCGCTCTGGCCCTTGACCTCCAGGCCGGCGTTGCCGGCATGGCCCTTCATCACGCCATAGGTGGCGTTGCTGTGGGCAAAATCCTTCTCGACACCGCCCCATGCGGTCTTGATGTCCGGCCGGGTCGCGCGAATCCAGTCGAACAGGCTCTTGTACATGGCCGCTTCGCTCGGCACGTTGCGGAAGGCCCATTCGGAAATCGATGCCAGTCCGCCCTTGGCGGCGCCGTCGGTGAAGATCGGGAACTGCAGGCCGGAGTCGTTCGCGTCACCGAACTTCTTCTGCAGGATGCCGAACACCGGCTCGGCCACATTGCTGCAGCTGGGGCCGACCGCCACCAGCGCGTCGGGCTGCGCCGCGATGCGGCGCACCACATTGATGCCCTCCTCGGCGCTGCAACGGTCATCGAGATACTCGATCACCAGCCTGGCCTTGGCGCCGTCGCCCAGGGTCACGCCGCCGGTGCGGTTGATCTGGTCGGCCGCCGCCTTCATCGCCGCCTCGGCATTGAGGCCGAAGATGCGCACCACGCCACTCTTGGCACCGAAACCGTAGATCTTGACGGTGCGTTCGGGCTCCTGCGCCCAACTGCTGGTCGCGAGCGCAAGGCCCAGCGCACAAACGAGCGGCGAAACAAGGCGAGCCAGGGGTCTCATCGATTTTGTCTCCTGTAAATGCTGTACTGGAATCCGGCATCGATGTTCGAGTCGGCATGCCCTTGCCGTCCATTGCAATTACCCGAAGGCTCAGTTGCGGTGCGGTGAACCCCGCTGATGAATCCGGTCGCGGCGCCAGCCACCTGGTACGCAGCGGCAGGCGGGACGAGCGCCACCGCCAAGCCAGCGCGGCCGCCGTTCACGACGGCCGCCTGGCCCCGGGGTTGAGCGCGTGCGGCCCTTCAGCCGTGGAAGTGCACGAGGGTCTTGGTGGTGCTGAGCTCCTCGAGCGCCAGCAGGCCTTTCTCGCGTCCGTGGCCGCTGCGCTTGGTGCCGCCGAAGGGCAGCTCCACGCCACCGCCGGCGCCGTAGCAGTTCATGAACACCTGGCCGGCCCTCACGGCCTTGGCCACGCGCTGCAGCCGGCCGGCGTTCTCGGTCCAGACGGCGGCCAGCAGGCCGTAGTCGGTGCCATTGGCCAGCCGGATCGCGTCGGCCTCGTCCTCGAAGGGCATGGCGGCCAGCACGGGACCGAAGACTTCCTCGTGCGCCAGCGCATGGTCGCGCGGCACCGGGCCGAACAGCGTGGGCCTGACGTAGTAGCCGCCCGCCGGCACCCCCTCGGCGATCGCCCCCTCGGCGACGACCGGGATGCCACTGGCGCGGGCACGGTCGATGTAGCCCTGCACGCGCCGCTGCTGCGCCGGATTCATCACCGGGCCGCAGTCCATGTCCATCTCGGGCGTGCCGATGCGCACCTTGGCGAAGGCCTCGCCGACCTGCTGGACGAAGCTGTCGTAGATCGAGCGCTGCACCAGCAGGCGGCTGCCCGCGGTGCAGGTCTGGCCGGCGTTCTGCACGATGGCGCGCACGATGATGGGCACGGCCCGGGCGACGTCCACGTCGTCGAAGACGATCTGCGGCGACTTGCCGCCCAGCTCCAGCACGCACTTGACCGCATTCCTGGCCGCCGCCTGCTGGACCAGGGTGCCGACCTCGTTGGAGCCGGTGAAGGAGATGAAATCTATGCCCGGATGGGCGGACAGCGCGGCGCCGACCTCCTCGCCCAGGCCGGTGACGACATTCAGGGCGCCTTCGGGCAGGCCGGCGGCAGTGGCAATCTCGGCGATGCGCAAGGCGGAAAGGCTGGTGTCTTCGGCGGGTTTGAGCACGGTGGCGTTGCCCATCGCCAGGGCTGGGGCCACGGTGCGGCCCAGCATCTGCGCCGGATAGTTCCACGGGATGATGTGCGCGGTCACGCCCAGGGGCTCGCGCACCAGGCTGACCTGATGGCCGGCCAGGAAGGGAATGGTTTCCCCGTGGATCTTGTCCGCGGCGCTGCCGTAGAACTCGAAATAGCGCGCCAGGACCTTGATGTCGTTGCGCGCGGTGCTCAGCGGCTTGCCGGTGTCTTGCGCCTCGATCTGCGCCAGCTCTTCCTCATGGTCGAGCACGGCCTGGCCTATCTTCACCAGGATGCGGCCCCGCTCGGTCGCCGTCATCCGCCCCCAGGGGCCGTCGAGCGCGGCGCGCGCCGCGGCCACCGCCAGGTCGACTTCGTGCGCCGTGCCGCGCGCGATCTCGTCGAAGGCCACGCCGTCGGCGGGTGCTGTCACCGCAAGCGTGCGGCCGTCGCTGGCGGGCATCCAGCGACCGCCGATGAACATCTGCTGCATATTGGGTCTCCTCTTGTTGTTGAGCCAAGTCTTCGACACTATAGAAATGCAATGCCCGGGTTTGAATTGGAAAGTGGGCAACGGCGCCTTGCCGGGAACGCAAGCTGCGGCGATGCCGGCGGCGCGGCAGGGGAATTTCCCGCGCCAGCACCCCCGCGTGGAGCCGCTCACTAGAATGCCTCCCCATGCTCCCGGACCTCGATTCCCTGGCCCTTTTTGTGCGGGCCGCCGAGTTGCACAATCTCACTCGTGCGGCCGAGGCCTGCTTCATCACGGTGCCGGCGGCGAGCCGGCGGCTGTCGCTGCTGGAACACCAGTTCAAGGCCCAGCTGTTCGAGCGCCATTCGCGCGGCCTGCAACTGACGCCCGCGGGCGAGCACCTGCTGCGCCATGCGCGCGAGGTCATCGCCGCGGTGCATCACATGCGCGCCGAGATGGGCAACTACGCTTCCGGCAGCCAATCGGTGCTCCGGATCCAGGGCAACACCTCGGCGATGACGCAGTTTCTGCCGTCCGACGTGGCGCAGTTCCAGGACGCGCACCGGGAGGTGCGCATCGTGCTCGAGGAATGCTGGAGCGAGGAGGTGGTGCGGCGGGTGCGCAGTGGCGAGGCCGACCTGGGCGTGGTGATCGAGGGCTGCGACGTCGACGGCCTGTGGTGCCGCCCTTACCGCAGCGACCGGCTCGCCGCCGTGATGCGCGCCGATGACGCGCTGGACGGCACGACGGTGGCATTCGCCGACCTGCTCGAGCGCGATCTCGTCGGCCTGGAAGGCAACAGCACGCTGACGCGCCTGCTGACCGCGCAGGCGGCGCAGCACCTGCGGCCGATGGCGCTGCGGGTGCAGGTGCGCAGCTTCGAGGCGGTCTGCCGCGCCGTGCAGGCCCGGCTCGGGATCGGCATCCTGCCGCTGGCATCGACCAGGGGCTTCGTGCATGCCATGGACCTGAAGGTCCTGCCCCTGTCCGACGACTGGGCGCTCAGGCGCATGCAGATCTGCCTGCGCAGCCGCCCCCCCCAGCAGACCCCGCTGGGCCAGCTGGCCGCGCACCTGGAGGCCAACGCGGCCGCAGAAGACGAGCACGCCCCCTGACCCCGGGCAGCCAGTCCCCGCCGGCTGCCCGGGCGCGCCGCCGCGTCAAGCGGCGCGCGGCACCGTCTGCGCGAACGAGGGGCGCGCGCGCGCCGCTTCGGACAAGGCCTGCAGGCGCGGCGTCTGCGGCAGCCAGGGCTGGTCGCCGTAGCGGAACCCCAGGTAGTCGTACAGCACCACGGCACAGATCGCGTCCAGCGTCGGCGACGCTGCGCCGGACTGCTGCCCCGCCAGCACGGGCGCGAGCTCCTCCAGCTGCAGCACGCCCTCGACCATGGTGCGCCGGCGGCGCAGGCCGACCGGCGTCTCGTCGAACAGCGCCGGCGCCGTGACCTTGCGCGTGATGAGCGTGTGCACCGCGGCATCGATCGCCCCGAACGCGATGCCGGCGCGCGACAGCACGCCGGCCGCCGCGGCCGCGTCCGGCCCCAGCAGGCTCGGCCATTCGGGCGCGGGGCGCAGGCGCTCCAGCCACTGCACGATGAGCAGGCTCTCGCTCAGGGACGTCCCGTCATCGAGCACCAGGGTCGGGATGCGCACCGCCGTGTTGGCGGCGCGCAGGCGCGGATCGTCGGCCCAGGGGTCGACCAGGGTGGGCTCGACGGCCAACCCCTTCTCGATCATCGCCACGCTGACGATGCGACCGTAGGGAGAGGTGGTGTTGTTCAGCAGTTGCACGGCACGAACTCCCCAGGATCAGGCTTCGATGGCACCCAGCTGCTTGAGCATGCCGAGATTGTCGAGCAGGGCCCAGTGCTCGACGAGCACCCCGTCGCGGATCTGGAACAGGTCCAGCACGCCGATGTCGATCTTGCGTCCGGTCGGCTCCATGGCGCCGAACGCGCCGCTGTGGGTGGCCTGCACGCGCAGCCTGACCAGCACCTTCTCGCCCTCGGCGACGAAATCCTCCAGCGGCAGCTCCATGTCGGGGAAGGCGGGCAGCAAGGCGTCGTGCAGCTGCGCCACGCCCTGCGGGCCGCGCACCTCGAACGGCAGGCCGGGGTCGTGGCGGACGAAGTCCGGCGCGATGTGGCGTGCCATCCAGGCGGTGTCACGGGCCAGGAAGGCCTGGAAGTAGTCGCGGCAGAGTTGCTTGTTGGCTTCTTGGATGCTCATTTTTGTCTCCTGTCAAAGTTCCGGTGGGTCAGAGCGCCTCGACCTGGAAGCCGAGGCGGGGGAAATGGATATGCAGGTTTCCGGCCTGCTGATCGCGGCGATGGATGACGACCTCCTGGTCGCTGGCGGCCACCAGGGTGCCGGCGACCGGGACGCGCGCATTGTCGTCCGGCGTCACGGTCACCGGGGTGCCGGCCTTCAGCCCGCCCGGGTCGCCGTCGGGATCCAGGTGAGTGACCGGCACCGGCTCGGCAGTGCACGCCACCTCGAAGGCCTCCTCCGGGCTCATCGGCGCCGGATTGCCGTGGCCCAGGGCGACGATCTCATCGTACCAGGCGGCCAGCGGCTCCAGGCCGAGCAGCGCGTCCACCTCGGGCGGGCAGTTCTTGCGCAGCAGGTAGATGGTCTGCCAGCACGCCAGGTCGGCGGCGCTGGGTGCGTCTCCAAACAGGAAGCGCCGGCCGGCCAGCGCCTGCTTCAGCCAGCCGAGCTGGGTGCGCACGAACTGCGCATGCGCATCGAACTGGGGCGCCATCGCGGCCTTGGAAATGTCGATGCCGAGGTAGCCTTCCTTGCGGTCCTTGATGAACTCGTCCGGGATGTGTTCGCCGATGTAGTGCACCAGGACGCCGATGGTCGGGATCCACATCTGCCGCTCCCAGGCGAAGCCGAGGCCGCGCGCCACGCCCTCGCTGCCGGCGGGATAGAGCGAGCGCTCCGGATGCAGGCGTTCGAGCGCGGGCAGGATGATGTGGGTGTCGCAGTAGATGTCGGCCCCCAGCTGCATGACCGGCGCGCGCCGGTAGCCGCCGGTCAGCGGCGCGAGCAGCGGCCGCGGCGGCAGGCCGGGAATGTCGACCGAACGCCAGGACAGTCCCTTGAGTCCCAGGGCGGTACGCACTTTCTCGGAGAAGGTCGAGAACTCGTAATGGTGCAGGATGATGTCGTGCATGTCGCTACCCTTTCGTGCCGGCCGCTCAGTACATGATGTGGCCGCCATCGACGACGATGGTCTGGCCCGACACGAAGGCGGCCAGGTCCGACAGCAGGTACAGCGCCGTGCCCACCAGGTCGTCCGGCTTTTGCTCGCGCGAGATCGCGCGCGCCTTCAGGAAGCTCTGCTGCCACTCCTGCGGGCGGTTCTTGGTCGCGTCGGTGATGACGAAGCCCGGGGCGATCGCATTGACGCGCACCTTGCTGGCGCCGCACTCCTTGGCCAGGCCCTTGGTCATCGACAGCACCGCGCCCTTGGTCGCCACGTAGTGCAGGTAGCCCGGCTGGCCCGCCACCGCCACCACCGAGGAGATGTTGACGATGGAGCCGCCCTGCTGTGCGCGCATGGCCGGCATCACGGCCTTGCAGCACTGCCACACGCCCTTGACGTTGACGTCGAAGATGCGGTCCCATTGCGCGCTGTCGAGCTCCTCGAACGGGGTCAGCTTGACCTCGCGGAAATAGGCGGCATTGTTGATCAGGCCATCGATGCGGCCGAAGCGCTCGAGCGCGGCACGCGCCATGGCCTGCACCGAGTCGTTGTCGGCGACGTCGACGCGCACGGCCAGCGCCTTGCCGCCCGCGGCCTCGACTGCGGCCACCGTCTCGTCGGCCAGGTTCAGGTCGGCGACCACCACGTTCGCCCCCTGGGCGGCGCAGTTGACGGCAAAGGCCTGACCGATGCCGGTGGCCGCGCCGGTGACGATGACGGTGCGATCGGTCAGCAGATTGTGGGTTGGCATATTGTCTCCTTCGTTTTGGGGTTTGGGTCAGTCATGAAAAAGCTTGCCCGCCGTCATCGAGCGGACGATGGCTGGGCCGCCGGCGCGGCCGCAGCAGCCGGCCCAGCCGGTGCAGCAGCGCCTCGTCCAGCAGGCCACGTGCGCGCCAGCGCAGGAACAGCGCGACCAGCGTGCCGAAGATCACCATGCGCCAGCCGGCGAACACGCGCGAGGCTTCGAGCAGGCCGAGGTCGAAGACCGCGCCGAGCAGCGGCCCGGCCGGCGTGGCCAGGCCGCCGAGCAGCGCGTAGCCGACGGCGTGGAAACCCAGCATCGGGTCGAACACCGCCGGCTCGAGGTAGGTGATGTGATGCGCGTACAGGCCGCCGCCGAGCGCGGCGACGGCACCGGCCAGGCTGGTCGCGAGCAGCCGCAGGCAGCGCACCGGCAAGCCGGAGGCCTCTGCCAGCAGGTCGTCATGGCCGACCGCCTGCAGCGCCAGGCCGAGCCGCGTGCGCGACAGCGCAATCAACCCGAGCAGCACCGCGGCCAGCAGCGCGCCGCTGAGGCCGAGGAAATCCTCGGGCGTGACGTGGTGCTCGAACAGCCAGCGGATGTCGCGAAAGCCGTCCACCCCCTCCGGGCCGGTCCACTGGCCGTCGGCCCCCCGGACCTGGAAATGCCAGGACGACAGCCCGAGCCGCACGAGCTCGGCGAAGGCCAGGGTGGCCACCGCATGGCTCAGCCCCGACAGCCTGGACAGGGGCAGCGCCACGGCCAGCGCGACCACGGCACCGAGCGCGGCGCCCGCCAACAGGGCCTGGATCAGCGGCCAGTGCCCGACCGCGGTGGCCAGGCCGGCGGCATAGGCGCCGATCCCGAAGTAGGCCTGCTGCCCGAGCGAAATCCGGCCCGTGCGCAACACCAGCCAGGCCGAGAGGGCCAGCAGCGAGACGATGGCCATGTCGGTGAGCAGCCCGATGCCGCCACCGGTGGTGCAGAGCGCGTCACGCACGACAGCCACCGCCCGGCAGCACGAGGCCCGGCACGCCCGCAGCGCCGCGCCACAGCAGCGCCGCCAGCAGCAGGGCCCAGGCCGTGGCGTCGCGCCCGAGCGCGCCGAACAGGGCCTGGGCGTGCGCCTCGGCAACGCCCAGCGCCACGGCGCCCAGCAGCACGCCACGCACCGACCCCAGCCCGCCCAGCATCGCGGCGACCAGTCCCTTGACCAGCATCCACATGCCGAACATCGGCGTGACCTGCCCGTCCAGCGCCAGCACGGCGCACGCCGCCAGGCCGGCCAGCGCGCAGGCCAGGGCAAAGGCGAGCCGCTGCACCCAGCGCACCCGCAGCCCGACCAGGTGCGCGGCGGTGCGCTGATCGGAGACCGCACGCAGCGCCAGGCCGGTGCGGCTGCGCTCCAGCCACTGGCGCAGCGCCAGCACCAGCGCGACGGCGGCGCCGAACTGCAGCAGCCGGTCCGCGCGCAGCATCAGCGGCCCCCACGCCCACTCGCCAGTCGAGGCCAGATACGGAAAGGGGTTGAGGTGGCGCGGCAGCAGGTTGACGGACAGCTGCTCGAGCTGCATCCAGACGGCGAAGCTCGACGCCAGGGCCACGACCTCGCGGCCGTCGGCGCCGCTCACGGGCGCGCCACCGCGCCCGGGCGTGCCGGCCCCGGCGTCCAGCCCGGCAAAGCAGATCCACTCGACATACAGGCCGATTGCCACCGTCGCCGCCAGCACGAACAGCAGCACCGCGACGCCGGGCCAGTCATGCCGGCTGTACAGCCAGGAGCCGGCATAGGCCGCGAGCATCGCGCCCGCGCCATAGGCGAGGTTCACGCGCCGCAGCACCCCGAAGCTCAGGGTCAGCCCCAGGCCGACCAGGGCATAGGGGCCGGACTCGAGCAGTCCGTCCAGGGTACGCTGCAGCAGTTCGGTCACGGCTGGGCCACGGGCTGGCGTTCGGACCGTCCCGGGCTGGCCAGGTAGGCGCGCTGCACCACGTCGTCCTCGGCCAGCTGGCTGGGTGTGCCGTCAAAGGCCAGCCGGCCCTGCTCCAGCAGATAGAAGTGCTGCGCGACCTTCATCGCCATGTGCACGTTCTGCTCGACCAGGAAGATGCTGGTGCCCTCGGCGTGCAGCTGGCGGATGATGCCGAAGATCTCGGCGACCACCTTGGGCGCGAGGCCGACCGAGGGCTCGTCCATCAGCAGCATGCGCGGGCGCGACATCAGCGCGCGCGCCACGGCCAGCATCTGCTGCTCGCCGCCCGACAGCGTGCCGGCGAGCTGGCCGATGCGCTCGCGCAGGCGCGGAAAACGGTCCAGCATGCGCTCGATGTCGGCCTGGATGCCGGCGCGGTCGCGGCGGCAGAAGGCTCCGGCCATCAGGTTCTCGCGCACGGTGAGCGCCGGAAACACGAGCCGGTTCTCCGGCACCAGCGCCAGGCCGCGCTCGACGATCTCGGCCGGGCTGCGGCCGACGAGCTCCTCGCCCTCGAAGCGGATCGAGCCACGCGTCGGCCGCAGGATGCCGGACAGCGTCATCATCAGGGTCGTCTTGCCGGCGCCGTTGGGTCCGAGCAGGCAGGTCACCTGGCCGGCCCGCACGGACAGGTCGACGCCCTTGAGCGCCTGGATCTTGCCGTAGGCACAGGCGAGTTCACGAATTTCCAGCATGGTGTCTGCTCCGCTCAGGCCGCCAGGGCGGCGCTCATCAGTTCATCGTCGTCATCCGACCCCAGGTAGGCCGCGCGCACCTGGGCGTCGTTCTGCACCTCGGCCGGCCGGCCCTCCGCGATCTTGCGGCCGAAGTTCAGCACGGCCACGCGGTCGCACACGCCCATCACCAGCTCCATGTGGTGCTCGATCAGGACGATGGTGCGGCCCTGGTCGCGCAGGCTGCGGATGCGCTCGTCGAGGTCCTCGATCTCCTCGGCGTTCATGCCCGCCGCCGGCTCGTCCAGCAGCAGCAGGGGCGCGCCCGAGACCGCCGCGCGTGCCAGCTCGAGCCGGCGCTGCTCGCCGAAGGCGAGATTGCCGGCCAGCATGTCGCGCTTGGCCGCCAGGCCGCTGAAGACCAGCATCTGCTCGGCCTCCTCGCGCGCCGCGACGGCGCCCGCCAGCCAGCGCGCCCGGAAGCCCGCCCAGCCGCTGCCGCGCTCGATGCGGGCCGCCCAGAGGTTCTGCCAGACGGTGAGCTGCGAGAACAGCCGGATGTTCTGGAAGGTGCGGGCGATGCCGAGCTGGGCGCGCCGGTGCGTCGGCAGTGCGCTGATGTCATGCCCCTCGAAGCGCAGCGTGCCGGCGGTGGGCCGGTACAGGCCGGAGATCAGGTTGACCGTGGTGCTCTTGCCCGAGCCGTTGGGGCCGATCAGGCCCAGGATCTCGCCGCGGCGCACGCTCAGCTGCAGCCCGTCCACGGCCTTGACGCCGCCGAAATGGCGGGAAACGTTGTCGAGCTCAAGCATGGCGGGCCTTTCCGTCCATCAGGTTGCGGGTCGGCGCGGCGGCGCGGCGTGCCTGCGCCGGCTTCAGCAGCGGCCCGGACAGCACGCCGCCGGGACGCACCAGCATCACCAGCAGGATCAGCGCGCCGAACAGCAGGCTGCGCCAGTCGCCCAGGAAGCGCAGCCCCTCGACCAGCACGCCCTGGATCAGCACGGCCGCCACCAGCGTGCCGGCCAGGCTCTTGAGGCCGCCCAGGATCGGGTAGGCGATCGCGAACGTCGCCAGCAGGATCGTGAAGTTGCCGTGCTCGATGTGCGTGGTGGTATGGCTGAACAGGCCGCCGGCCAGGCCGGCGACCGCGCCGCCGATGCCGAAGGCCGACACCTTGGCTGCCGTCAGGTTGATGCCCGCGCTCTGGGCGGCGACCTCGTCCTCGCCGACCGCGCGCCACAAGGTGCCGATGCGGGTGCGATCCAGCCACCACAGCGCCAGCATGACCGCCGCCACGAGGCCCCAGATCAGCGCCAGCACCTCCCAGCCACTCCAGCCATTGGACTGGAAATAGCGGATGCCGCCGAAGCCCAGGCCGGCGTCAGGGCCCACCAGGCCCGCGGGCGTCTGCACCTGCCACTTGAAGTTGAAGAACATGAGGCGCACGATCTCGGCGAAGGCGGTGGTCGCGACCACCAGCATCAGGCCCTTGACGCGCAGCGCCGGCAATCCCACCGCCACCGCCACGAGCGCCGACACGAGCGCGGCCGCAGGCAGCGCCAGGCCGAGCGGCCAGCCATACATCGCGGTCAGCATGCCCGCGCCGTAGGCGCCGATCGCAAAGAAGCCACCCTGCGCCAGGCTGACCTGACCGGTGTGCAGCACGCACCAGGCCGACAGGCCCAGCAGCGTGTGCACGCCGATCACCTGGGCCAAGCCGATGTAGAAGTCCATCTTGTGTCTCCGATTCAGTCACGTCCGCCGGGAGCGGCGAACAGGCCGCCCGGACGGAACACCAGGAAGGCAAACAGCATCAGCATCACGTAGATGTCGCGCTCGCTCACCCCGCGCAGGAACTGGAACAGGTTCTCGACCCCGCCGACGATCAGGCCCGCGACGATCGCGCCGGGGATGCTGCCGAGGCCGCCAATCACCGTGACCACCAGGCCCTTGACCGTGAGCGGCAGGGTCAACAGCGGCGAGAGCACGCCGATGGCGGCGCCCGCCATGGCACCGGCCGTGCCACCCAGCAGGCCGGCGATGACGAAGGTGCTGGCATTGGTGGTCGACACGTTCATGCCGCACAGCCGTGCCGCCACCGATTGCTGCGCCACGGCACGCGTGGCCAGTCCCAGGCGCGTGCCCTCGAGCAGCAGCTTCAGCCCGACCATCGCCGCGCAGCCCAGGGCGAACACGAACAGCAGGTCGCCGCGCAGCATGAAGGGGCCGATGTCGAACACGACGCCGGCGAACAGCGCGGGGTAGTTCTGCGGCATGCCCGCGGTGGCGTGCACGATGGCCTCCTCCAGCATCAGCAGCATGCCCACGGTCGACATCAGCGTCGCCAGCGGCTGGTCCAGCGGTAGGAAGCGGAAGCAGACCAGGTACACCAGCGCCCCCAGCACGCCGCCGAGCAGGGCGGCGGCGACGTAGACCAGCGGCGTCGGCGCGATCTGCACCACGAGCAGGCTCAGGTAGGCCGCGCCGATGGAGGCGGCGGCGTAGGACAGATTGATCTTGTGCATCACGCCGAAGATGAGCGTGAAGCCGATGCCGATCAGCGCGTAGGTCGAGCCGAACATCACGCCATCGAACACCGATTGCACGAGATCCTGCAGGTCGATCAGAGACATCGTGAGATCCTCGTCAGTCGTTTCTGCACATCTCTGGCGGGATCAGTTGGGCTTGTGGGCCACGGTCCACTCGCCCTTCGTCGCCTTCACGAACAGGAAGGGCTTGATGGCCTCGCGGTCTTCGGTGCGACCGACCTTGCCGATCAGGCCGGTGCTCTCCTTCATGGCCGCGAGCGCCTCGCGCATCTTCTGGCGGTCAGCCTGGATGGTCTCGGGCTTGGCCATGATCTTGGCCTTCTCGATCAGGTCCTTGAGCGTGAAGATGTTTTCCCAGGCCGCCGCGTTGTGCAGGTCAAGGTTGGCGCCCATGGCGGCCACGGCGTCGGCGGCCTTGCGTGCCTCGGCCGTCACCGGAGCGAAGCTGGTCGGGATCACCATGCCCTCGGCCTGCGCCGCGCAGCCCTGCAGGGTCTCGAGGCTGGACGAGCTCGTCAGGCCGACCAGCATCTTGGGCTTGACGCCCTGGCGCTGCATCTCCTTGAGCACGCCGCAGGTGGTGAACGGGTGTGCCGAAATCATCACCAGGTCGGCCTCGCCGCGGCGCATCTCGCGTACCTGGCTCGAGAAGCTGGTGTCCGCCAGCAGCCACTCGCTCTGGCCCTTGACCTCGAAGCCGGCCTTGGTGGCCTTGTCCTTCATCACGTTGAAGGTGGCGTTGCTGTGCGCGAAGTCCTTCTCCACCCCGCCCCAGATCACCTTGATGTCGGGACGCGTGCTCTTGATCCAGTCGAACAGGCTCGCGTACATGGCCGCTTCGCTGGGCACGTTGCGGAACGCCCACTGCGACATGGCGGCCAGGCCGCCCTTGGCCGCGACGTCGGTGTAGATCGGGAACTGCAGCCCCGAGTCGCTGCTGTCGCCCACCTTCTTTTGCAGGATGCCGAAGGCCGGCTCGGCCACGTTGCTGCAGGTCGGCCCGACCGCCACGAAGGCGTCCGGCTGCGAGGCGATGCGGCGCAGCGCATTGATGCCCTCCTCGGCGTTGCAGCGATCGTCGAGGTACTCGATCACCAGCCTGGCCTTGCTGCCGTCACCCAGCGTGACGCCGCCGGACTTGTTGATCTGCTCGGCGGCGGCCTTCATGGCCGCCTCGCTGTTGAGGCCGAAGATGCGGACCACGCCGCTCTTGGCGCCGAAGGCGTAAATCTTGACCTCGCGGTCTTTCGCCAGCGCGGGCGCGGCCAGCAGGGGGACCGCCAGCGCGGCGAGCGTGAGGGCGGAACGGAAGGGAATCCTGATCATGCTTGTCTCCTGATCGGTGTGGTTATGGCATTGAACTGTGGGTCCGCAGCCCCCTGCTGGCAATTCCAAACACGTTCACGCAGTGTTGCCGCCGCCGCAACGTGCGGCTTGCGAGGCCGGCAATCCTGATTTCGCGCAAAAGCAATTCAATGCCCGGGCCCGACTCCACAAAATGCCTGTCACCATGAATCAAGGAAATGCCATGACCAGTCCCAACGCCCTCCGTGCGCAGCAACCGAGCAAAGGCCCTTTGGACGGAATCCTGGTGGTCGCGCTGGAGCAGGCGGTCGCCGCGCCCTACTGCAGCAGCCGCCTGGCCGATGCCGGCGCACGGGTCATCAAGATCGAGCGCAGCGAGGGCGACTTCGCGCGCGGCTACGACCGCACCGTGCATGGCGAGTCCTCCTACTGGGTGTGGATCAACCGCGGCAAGGAATCGATCGCGCTCGACGTGAAGAACCCGGCCGACATGGCGCTGCTCGAGCGCATGCTGGCCAGCGCCGACGTCTTCATCCAGAACCTGGCGCCCGGCGCCACCGAGCGGCTCGGCATAGGCTCGGCCGCGCTCAGGCAGCGCCACCCGCGGCTGGTGACCTGCGACATCAGCGGCTACGGCGACGACGGCGAGCTGTTCGGCCTGAAGGCCTACGACCTGCTGGTGCAGGCCGAGAGCGGCCTGATCTCGATCAGCGGCGCGCCCGGCGAGTGGGGCCGCATCGGCGTGTCCCTGTGCGACATCAACGCCGGCCTGAACGCCCTGATCGGCATCCAGCAGGCGCTGATGCAGCGCGAGCGCACCGGCCGCGGCTCGGCCGTGAAGGTCTCCCTGTTCGGTTCGGCCGCGGAACTCATGAGCGTGCCCTACCTGCAGACGCGCTACGGCGGCAAGGCGCCGAACCGGGTCGGACTGAAGCACCCGACCATCGCGCCCTATGGCGCCTTCACCTGCGCCGATGGCCGCGACATCGTCATCTCGATCCAGAATGAGCGCGAATGGGCCGAATTCTGCCGCAAGGTGCTGCAGCGTTCCGAGCTGCTGCAGGATCCGCGCTGCAGCGACAACGCCGCCCGGGTGAAGCACCGCGAGTTCGTCGACGGCACGGTGGAGCAGGTGTTCGCCACGCTCACCAGCGCGACGGTGGTCGACCGCCTCACCGAGGCGCAGACCGCGTTCGGCAACGTCAATTCCGTCTTCGACCTGATCGAGCACCCCCAGCTGCGCACCCGGCGCATGGCGGTGCGCGGCCACATGGTGGAAGTGCCGGCCTCGCCGTGGGGCGTCGAATGGGAGCGCGACAGCTACGCCGAGGCCCCGGCCCTGGATGCCAACGGCGCGGCGCTGCGTGCCGAGTTCGCCAAAGCGGCGACGCCCACCGCCGCATAGCCCTGCGCCGCCCGGCCCGGTTCCGGGCATCGCGCTTCAGCGACGCCGCCGTGACCGGCACCCCGGCCATCCCGGGGCCACGCCCGCCCGGGCGTGCTCGCGCGCTCAGGCCGGCGCGAAGATCGGGAGGGTGGCGAACTCGCCGGACAGCAGGGTCTTGCTGTCCGGGTGGCCCAGCCAGCCCTCGATCAAGGTCGCGTAGACACGCCTGAAATCCGTCGTGAACCTGAGGTTGCCGCCCTCGTCGAGGTCGGTGAGCGATGGCGCCGCGCCGTAATGCCCGCCCTTGACCGGCTTGCCGATCAGGTACATGTGGTTGGCGGTGCCGTGGTCGGTGCCCAGGCTGGTGTTCTCGGCCGCGCGCCGGCCGAATTCCGAGAACACCATCACGGTCACGTCGTCGGCGCGGCCGATGCGCTCCATGTCCTTCATGAAGCCGGCGATCGCATCCGACGCATACGACAGCAGGCGGCCGTGCTGCTCGTTCTGGTGCACATGGGTGTCGAACGCATTGTGGCGGTAGGACACGTAGAACAGCCGGGTCGGCAGGCCGGCGCTGATCATGGACGCCACCTTGGGCAGGTCCATCGAGACGATGCCGTAGTCGACCGGGGTCTTGTAGCCCTCCCAGGCGGCGCGCACCAGCTGCGACGCCTCGCGCGCGCTCCTGGCCACTTCGTCGAGGTACTTGCGCGACGGCTTGCCGGCGGGGTCGGCGACCGGGTTGTCCAGCAGCGCGCGGCCCTGCAGCAACCCCTTGCGCGCGAAGCGCTCCGGATCGTCGAACACCACCGGCACATGGCGCGCGGCGTGCACGGCCAGCGACTGGCGCTCGTCGATGTTGACCATGAAGTTCGGCGTCAGTGCCGGGTCGATCGCATCAGCCACCCGACCCAGCCAGCCGTACGGCTCGCCGCCATTCGGCACGCCGGTGTGCCAGTAGCCAGCCGAGGTGAAATGCGAGAACGAGGGCTGCTCGTAGCCGCAGCCGTGCACGATCGCCATCCGGCCGTCCTGGTACAGGCGCTCGAAGCCCGACATCGTCGGGTTGAAGCCGTAGCGGTCGTCGATCCTGCGCACCTTGGCCGCATCGATGGCGATCTTCGGCCGCAGCCGGTAGTAGGCATCGTCGGCATACGGCACCAGCGTGTTCAGGCCGTCGTTGGCGCCGCTCAGTTCGACGACCACCAGGATGCGCCAGGATTCGGCGCCAGCGGCGCGCGCGTTCAGCACCGGCAGGCCCAGGCCCAGGCCGGCCGCGCCGAGCGCCTTCAGCAGGTCGCGGCGGGTGGAATGGCTATGCGAATGTTTCATGTTCACCCCAGCTGGTAGGTCGGCAGCGACAGGATCACGTGCAGCGCGTTGCGCAGCGCGTCCTCCATGTAGCTGTCCGCGAGTTTCAGGTCATCGGTGCCGAGGTCGGCGGCGAGCATCGCGCCCAGGCGGGTGCGCGTATCGGCATCGACCGGTACCACGAGAAAGCGCGCCAGCAGGTGGTCGACCGCATCCTGGGCGGTCTGGCAGCCGGCGTCGCGCACCAGCCGGGCCAGGTCGAGCCGCGCGGGTGCGCGCGGGATCGGCTTGACCTTCTCGATCGCCTTGCGCCAGGCGTGATAGCTGGCGAGGCGCGTGTTGAAGTCCTCGTTGCGGTCGTTCTGCATCGACATCGAGGTGAGCTCCTTGCCGTCCGGCCGGGTGGCCGTGGTCACGTCCTTGCCCAGCGCGAGCTTGGCGGCGACCGGGATGATGCCGTAGTACTCGGCAGGCACGCGGTCGTTGGCGACGAAATCGATCGGCGGGAACACGGCGTCGTAGACGAAGTTGCCGCGCACCAGCAGCAGGCCGGGCGTGATCCAGCTCTTGCCGCTCGACCAGCCGGCCACGTTGGGCGGTAACAGCAGCTTCTGGCCCATCGAGTCGGTCAGGTCGTTGAAGTCGGGAATGCCCGGGATCTCGGCCAGCCCCATCTTGCGGTAGGTCGACACCACCAGCTCGACCGGCGGCTTGATGCGGCTGCCGACCGATGCGTCGCTGAAGAAGTCCTGCGACAGGAACAGGGCCTCGAGGAAGGGCGCGATCTCGTACCGGTTGTCGCGCAGCAGCCGGCCCAGCCTGGCGCGCAGCTGCGGCGACACGTCTTCGCGCACGAAGTAGCGGTACAGCTTGGTCGCGATGTATTCGGACGTGACCGGCTGCGCGAGGATGATGTCGATCACCTGCACGCCATCGAACCTGCCGCTGCGGCCGAGCACGCGCTTGACGCCGTCATCGTGCTGCTGCGGATTGACGACGAACTGCAGGCCCTTGAAGTTCCAGCCCGTGAACGCGCGCGCAGCCTCGCGGATGTCCTGCTCGCTGTAGTTGCCGACGCCCATCGAGAACAGTTCCATGATCTCGCGCGCGAAATTCTCGTTCGGCGCGCCCTTCACGTTCACCGCCGCGTCGAGGTAGGCCAGCATCGCCGGATCCTGTGCGACCGCGATCAGCAGGTCGCGGAAGTTGCCGGTCGCCCTGGCCCGCAGCATCTCGTTCTGCTTCAGCATCTTGCGGTAGTCGCGCACCTTCTCGTCGCTGGTCGCGAAGTGGCCGTGCCAGAACAGCGTCATCTTCTCCTCCAGCGGCCGCTTGGTGAGCAGCATCCGATTCGCCCACCAGTAGCCGATGCGCTGCGATTCCAGCTTGGTCGCGCGCAGCCAGTACAGGAAGCGGTCCGCGGCCTGCTGCAGCCGGCGGTTGCCCGCCGGCTTGGCCTTCACGCCGAGCGCCTCGCCGGTTTCCTTCGCCATATCGGTCGCGGCCGGGCGCGACGGCACGAAGGGATCGAGGCCCGGATCGAACGCCCCCGACTCCTCGAATGGCGGCAGCGGGTTCGGGATGCGCTGGTAGCGCACCAGCGTGCGCACCGCCTGCTGCGGCGACATCGCCGCGAACCGGTCGACCTCGGCCGGCGTGCCGCCGAAGCCGGCGCGCTCCAGCAGGTGCGCGGCGCGCTCCCGGCCCAGCTGGGCCGCCGGCAGCGCTTCGAGACTGTCCTGCCACGAGGCGGGCGCCGCATGCGCAAACAGCGTCGTGCCGGCAAGCAGGACGCACAAGAGCAGTTTCGGGATCGATTTCATGATGTTGCAGATGCACCGCCCTCGGCGCAAGGGGTTGGCCGGGGCTGGGCCAGGAAGAAGCAGTCCGCTTCAGGATCCCACATTGCTGTGGTCGCTGTGGCCGAGGCTAGCAAAACTGGTGCTCATTGAGCATAAGGTGTTTCACCAAGGGCGCCACGCCGGCCGGCCTTGCCGTTTTGCGGTGCCGCCATCTGCAAAATCGATCGCCAGCGAAAAACCCCTTGCGGGCCATAGTCCTGCAAGGGTTACGGGTCGCCGGGGTTGAACACGGCTCCCGGCGGCGCTGCCATCGGACCGGCGGGCCGCCCATCTGCGACGGCGAAGGGCGTCAGCTCACTTCGAGGTCGGCATGGCGAACTCGGCGCCCTTGGCGATGCTCTCGGGCCAGCGCTGCATGATGGACTTCTGCCTGGTGTAGAAGCGCACGCCCTCCTCGCCGTAGGCGTGCATGTCGCCGAACAGACTGCGCTTCCAGCCGCCGAAACCGTGCCAGGCCATGGGCACGGGAATCGGCACGTTGATGCCGACCATGCCAACCTGGATGCGCCGTGCGAACTCGCGCGCCACGTTGCCGTCGCGCGTGTAGCAGCTGGTGCCGTTGCCGAACTCGTGGTCGTTGATCAGCTCCACCGCCTGCCCGAAGTCCGCCACGCGCACGCAGGCCAGCACCGGGCCGAAGATCTCCTCCTTGTAGATCCGCATCTCGGGCGTGACATGGTCGAACACCGTGCCGCCGAGCCAGAAGCCGTCGTCGCAGCCCGCGCCGGCCGTCTTGCCGTCGAAGCCGCGGCCGTCCACCAGCAGCTGCGCGCCCTCCCGGACACCCTGCTCGATGTAGCCCGTGATGCGCTGGCGCGCCGCCTCGGTCACGATCGGGCCCATCTCGGCCGCGAGGTTCATGCCGTCGAGCACCTTGAGCGCCCGGGTGCGCTCGACCAGCCTGGGCATCACCCGGTCGGCCACGTCGCCGACGAACACCGCCACCGAGATCGCCATGCAGCGCTCGCCAGCCGAGCCGAAGGCCGCGCCGATCAGGGCGTCGACCACCTGGTCGATGTCGGCGTCGGGCATGACCACCATGTGGTTCTTGGCGCCGCCCAGGGCCTGCACGCGCTTGCCGTGGCGCGCGCCGGTCTCGTAGATGTAGTTGGCGATCGGGGTCGAGCCCACGAAGCTCACGGCCTTGACGTCGGGGTGGTCGAGCAGCGCGTCGACCGCCTCCTTGTCGCCCTGCACGACGTTGAAGACGCCGTCGGGCAGGCCGGCCTGCTTGAGCAGGTCGGCGATGAACAGCGAGGGCGAGGGATCGGTCGGACTGGGCTTGAGCACGAAGGTGTTGCCGCAGGCGATGGCCACGGGGAACATCCACATCGGCACCATGACCGGGAAATTGAAGGGCGTGATGCCGGCGACCACGCCCAGCGGCTGGCGCATGGTCCAGTTGTCGATGTTGGTGGAGACCTGCTCGGTGTAGTCGCCCTTGAGCAGCTGCGGGATGCCGCAGGCGAACTCGACGATCTCGATGCCGCGGGTGACCTCGCCCTGCGCGTCGGTGAAGACCTTGCCATGCTCGGCGGTGATCAGGCGGGCGAGCTCGTCGCGGTGCTGGTTGAGCAGCTCGAGGAACTTGAACATCACGCGCGCGCGCCGCAGCGGGGGCGTGTCGGCCCAGCGCGGAAAGGCGGCCTGGGCGGCGGCCACGGCATCGGCCACGTCCTGCGCGCTGCCCAGGCGCACCTGGCCCGACACCTGGCCGGTCGCGGGGTTGTAGATCGGCTGGGTGCGTTCGCCCTGGCCGGTGCGGTGCGCGCCGGCGACGTATTGCGCCAGCTCCTGGATTTCTTGACGTGCGGTCATGTCTTGCTCCTGGTTGGTAAGGAATGTGGAGCCAGTTTAGGAACGCCATCCGCGCCCGCATAGCCATGCGCGGTGAACATATTGTTTGATTTATTGAACAATAAACGGGTACCAACCAAACAATGCTCGCATGGAATCCCAAAAAGTCGAGAGCCTCTGGGGCCACCTGCACTGGCTGACGGTGCTGGGCCAGCAGGGCAGCTACACGGCAGCGGCCAAGCGGCTCGCCGTCAGCAAGGCGGCCATGAGCCAGCGCATCGCCGAACTGGAACGGATCGCGGGCGTGCCGCTGGTGCGGCGCACCACCCGCAGCGTGCGCCTGACCGAGGCGGGACAGCGGCTGGTCGACGAGACCCGCAACTCCTTCGACCACATCGCGCAGGCCTTTGCCGAGGTCAGGGACCAGGCGGCGCAGCCCAGGGGCCTGCTGCGGATCACCGCGCCGGTCGCGCTCGCGCGCCAGCAGATCGTCCCCAGGCTGGCCAGCTTCCTGGCCCGGTATCCCGAGATCCGGATCGAGCTCGACCTCTCGGACCGGCTGATCGCGCTGGCCTCCGAGGGCTACGACCTGGCGATCCGGCATACCGAGACGCCACCGGACACCCACGTCGCCTGGCGCCTGTGCCCCACCAGCAGCGTGCTGGTCGCGACCAGGTCCTACCTGCGCCGCCACGGCACGCTGCTGCAGCCGGAAGAGCTGGCGCAGCACAACTGCCTGCACTACCCGCGCCCGCGCGAGTCGCCGGCCTGGACCTTCGAAGCCACCAGCGGCCAGCGGCTGGGCGAGCGCCTGACGATCCTGGTGCACGGCAGCTTCGCCGCCAACAACAGCGAGGCCTTGCGTGATGCGGCGCTGTCCGACCTGGGCATCGCCTTGCTGCCGGACTTCAGCGCCCAGGCAGCGCTCGAAAGCGGCCGGCTGCAGACCGTGCTGCCCGAATGGCGGCCGGTGGGCGCGTTCGCCGGACACCTGTACGCCATCCGGCCCTATGCCGCCTATGTGCCGCGATCGGTGGCGGTATTCGTGCAGTTCCTGCGCGAGCAGTTCGCCGGATCCCTGGGGCACACGACCGCATGAGACTGCCGATCCGCCAGCGCCAGCAGTGGGCGCGGAGGGTCTTTACACTCGGGCGCAGCAGACCGCCACATGCTGGCTCCCATCAGGCGTATCCATGACCCCCGACACTCGACCCCACGGCAAGATCCCAGCAGGCATCTGGGTCCTCGGCTTCGTGAGCATGCTCATGGATATCTCGTCGGAGCTGATTCACAGCCTGCTGCCCCTGTTCATGGTGAGCACACTGGGCGCGAACGCCCTGATGGTCGGCCTGATCGAGGGGCTGGCCGAGTCGACGGCCCTGATCGTCAAGGTGTTCTCGGGCGCGCTCAGCGACTACCTGGGCAAGCGCAAGGCGCTGGCGGTGTTCGGCTACACCCTGGGCGCGCTGACCAAGCCGGTCTTTGCGCTCGCGCCGACCGTGGGCATCGTGCTCGCGGCGCGCCTGCTGGACCGGGTCGGCAAGGGGGTGCGGGGGGCGCCGCGCGACGCGCTCGTGGCCGACATCGCCCCATCCGAGGTGCGCGGCGCCGCCTTCGGCCTGCGCCAGTCGCTCGACACGGTAGGCGCCTTCCTGGGACCGCTGCTGGCGGTCGGCCTGATGCTGCTGTGGGCCAATGACTTCAGGGCCGTGTTCTGGGTCGCGGTCATCCCCGGCCTGTGCGCGGTGGCGCTGCTGCTGTTCGGCGTGCGGGAGCCGCAGCGCCATGTCGACGCGAAGCGCACCAACCCGATCCGCCGCGACAGCCTGGCGCGCCTGAGCCCGGCCTACTGGTGGGTGGTCGGCATCGGCGCCGTGTTCACGCTGGCCCGCTTCAGCGAGGCCTTCCTGGTGCTGCGCGCCCAGCAGGAGGGCATTCCGCTCGCCTATGTCCCGCTCGTGATGGTGGCGATGAACCTGGTCTACGCGGCCTCGGCCTATCCGTTCGGCAAGCTGTCGGACCGCATGAGCCACGGCAAGCTGCTGGCGCTGGGACTGGTCGTGCTGATCGCGGCCGATCTGGTGCTGGCCAGCCCCGACCACTGGCTCGACATCACCCTCGGCGTGGCCCTGTGGGGCATCCACATGGGCATCACCCAGGGACTGCTGGCGACGATGGTCGCCGACACCGCGCCGGCCGACCTGCGCGGCACGGCCTACGGCTTCTTCAACCTCGTCTGCGGCATCGCGATGCTGATCGCCAGCGCCGTCGCCGGACTGCTGTGGGACCGCTACGGCGCTTCATTCACGTTCTATGCCGGCGCGCTGTTCTCGCTGCTGGCACTGGCCGGCCTGCTCCTGCGGCGGCAGCGCTGACGGCAGCGCCGGGACCCGCCAGCCCGGCAGGTCCTGACGCGCCGGCCGCCCCCTCAGACCGTGACGTCCGCCTGCGCCAGCAGGTGGCCGAACAGCTCGCGCTTGGTGCGCAGGTAGGCCGCGTTCTCGCGGTGGGGCACCGTGACGAGCGGGATGCGCTCGACGACCTCCAGGCCGAAGGCGCAGACGCCGTCGTACTGGCTCGGATTGTTGGTCATCCGCCGCATGCGGCCCACCCCCAGGTCGGCCAGGATCTGCGCGCCGGTGGCATAGTCGCGCGCATCCACCGGCAGGCCCAGGTCCACATTGGCCTGTGCCGTGTCGGCGCCGGTGTCCTGCAGGACATAGGCCCGCAGCTTGTGCAGCAGGCCTATGCCCCGCCCCTCGTGGCCACGCAGATACACCACCGCGCCGCAGGCCGGATCGGCCAGCGCGCGCACCGTCAGCGCCCGGCCCCGGGCCGAGATGCCGGTCGTGGTGCCGTGGCGCAGATCCACCGTGACGGTGAAGGCGGTGCGCATGCTGTCGGCGTTGTCCGCAGCCATCAGCGGCAGGTTCAGCTCGGCCAGGCACCAGCGCGGCCAGGGCGTCCTCGATGCGGTCTGCCCGCAGCGCTGTCTGCGCGCTCATTGCGCCTCCGCCTCAGCCGAGCACGAAGGGATTGGCAATGCCCGGGCGCGGATTGATGAACACGCTCTTGGGCTCCAGGTACTCGTGGATGGCGCGGATGCCGTTCTCGCGTCCCAGGCCCGAGGCCTTGACCCCGCCGAAGGGTGCCAGGTAGCTGACCACCCGGTAGGCGTTGACCCACACCGTGCCAGCCTGCAGGCGCTTGGGCATGGTCATGGCGCGCTCCAGGTCGCGCGTCCACACGCCGGCGGCCAGGCCGTAGGCCGTGTCGTTGGCGATGGCCACCGCCTCGTCCTCGGTGTCGAAGGGAATCACCACCAGCAAGGGGCCGAACACCTCCTCCTGCGCGATGCGCATGCGGTTGTGCACCCCGGTGAAGATGGTGGGCTCGACGAACAGGCCCTTCTCGCAGCCCGGCCGGCGCGAGCGCTCGCCGCCCAGCACGCAGGTCGCGCCTTCGTTGCGGGCGATGTCGATGTACTGCAGCACCTTGTCCAGCTGCGGCGGCGTGGACACCGGCCCGACATTGGTCTGGCTGTCCAGCGGATCGCCCAGGCGCGCGGTCCTGGCGAACGCCACCAGCTTGGCGACGAACTCGTCGTGGATCGAGCGTTCGACCAGCAGGCGCGAGCCGGCCATGCAGGTCTGCCCGGTGGCGGCGAAGATGCCCGAGATCACGCCCTTGACCGCATCGTCGAGCTGGGCATCGGCGAACACGATGTTGGCCGACTTGCCGCCCAGCTCCAGCGAGACGCGCTTGAAGTCGGCCGCGGCGTTCTGGTAGACGCGGCGACCGCCGGACTCGCTGCCGGTGAAGGCGACCTTGGCCACCTTGGGGTGCCGCACCAGCGGCTCGCCCACGCCGGGGCCGAATCCGGTGACGACGTTGAACACGCCGGCCGGGAAGCCCGCCTGCTGCACCAGCTCGGCGAAGGCGACGGTGGAGGCCGAGGAAAACTCCGAGGGCTTGACCACGATGGTGTTGCCCGCGGCCAGCGCCGGCGCGATCTTCCATACCGCCAGCAGCAGCGGCGAGTTCCAGGGCGCGATCGCGGCCACCACGCCCAGCGGTTCGTAGCTGACGTAGTGGAACATGCCCGGCTTGTCGATCGGCGTGACGGCGCCTTCGACCTTGTCGGCCAGGCCACCGTAGTAATAGAACCACTGCGGCAGGTACTTCATCTGGCCCAGCATCTCGGCCTTGAGCTTGCCGTTGTCGCGCACCTCCAGGTCGGCCAGGCGCTCGGCATTCGCGGCGATCAGGTCACCCAGCCGGTACAGCAGCTGGCCGCGCGCGCTGGCCGTCATCTGCGGCCAGGGGCCGCTGCTGAAGGCACGGTGGGCCGCCTGCACTGCCGCATCCACGTCCCGGCTGTCGGCGTGCGGGAAGCTCGCCCAGGTCTCGCCGGTGGCGGGGTTCATGCTGTCGAAGAATTCGCCACCGGCGGCATCGCACCACTGGCCGTCGATGAACATGCGAAAGCGTTCCAAGATATCTGTCTCCGTGTCAGTTCGCCTCGCACTGCGACGTGCCGAGGCTGTGCGCCGCCTGGCGGACGGCGCTGTCGATGGCGGCCTCGAGGGCCGGTGCGAGCTGGTATTGCTCGCCGATGTCGGTCTTGCCGGCGAACACGCCGGCGTTCATGACCTGCGCGCCGAAGAAGGCAAACAGCGGACGCATCAGGTAATCGACCACGCAGGCATGGCGCTCGCTGTAGCCGGTGGCCGCGACGATCACCGGACGACCCGCCAGCACCTTCATGTCCAGCAGGTCGATCATGTGCTTGAACAGGCCGGCATAGCCGCCCTTGTAGACCGGCGTGACGGCCACCAGCACGTCGCAGGTCTCGATGTCGCGCAGTGCCGCTTCCAGCTTCGGCGGTGCCAGCTTGCGCTCCAGCGTTTGGCCGAGCCCGGCCGGATCGTCCATGACGCTGTAGACCTGGCCCTCGCCGCCGGTCGCTGCGGCGACTCGGTCCACGATATGCTGCGTCAGCCACAGGGTACGCGAGGGCAGCGTGAGATGGCCGCTCAGGCCGACGATGCGCGGTGCACTCATGGGAATGGCTCCAATCAGGAAAAAGGCGCGGGCCGCCCGGGCCCGCGCCGGATCTGGCTATGCCTCAGGCGACCAGGGTGGACTGGCACTGGCTGGCGTTGGCCGCAGCGCGGTACGGCTCGCGCAGGCCGGCGCGCTCGAGCAGCGGCAGGACCTCGGCGTTCCACTGCTGGATGCCGCTGTGGTAGTCCAGCCAGCTCAGGCAGATGCCGTCCAGACCAGCCTCGGACAGCATCTCCAGGTGCTCGACCATCATCGAGGGCGTGCCCACCAGCGGGAAGCCGGCCCAGCCCGCCTTGAAGTGGTAGCGGAACGCCTCGGCCTGCTCGGGCGTGAAGATGCCGGTCTGGATGCCGAGCTCCTTGATGATGTTCTCGCAGGCCACGTCGTCGCCCATCTCGAGCGTGTAGCGGTCGACGTGCTTCTTGGCCTCGGCCATGGTCTCGGCCACCGAGACGTAGGAATAGCACCAGACCTTGAGGTCGCGGCCGAACTCCTCGCGCGCCATCTTCTTGTAGGACTGAATCTGCTTGCGCGCGCCGGCCAGGTCGTGCGAGCCCAGCAGGATGAAGGCGGCGTCCGCATGCTGCGCGCAGAAGCGCATGCCGCGCTGCGAGCCACCGGCGTTGATCAGGAAGGGCTTGTTCAGCGGCTTGGGCTCGGAGAAGGCCTCGACCAGGTTGAAGTACTTGCTCTTGTGGTTGAAGTAGCCGCTCTTGGTCCAGGCTTCCTGCGCGATCGACAGCCAGTCGTCGGCGAAGTCGTAGCGCTCGTCGTGCTCCATCATCGTGCCGCCGAACATGCGCATCTCGGGGCCGAACCAGCCGCAGATCATGTTGAGGCCGAAGCGGCCGCCGCTGATGTGGTCGATGGTGGCGGCCTGCTTGGCCGCGAACAGCGGATGCACCGTGGGCAGGTGCGAGGTGGTGATGCAGGCGATCTGCTCGGTCGACGCGGCCACCGCGGCGGCCCAGGTGTAGGTCTCGTAGGCGGTGCCGCCGAAGTTGCTCTCGCCACCGAAACCGCGCCAGCGGCCGATCGGGATCGCGGCCTCGAAGCCGGCACGGTCGGCGATCTGGATCGTCTCGAGGTTCTTCTTCCAGTTGTCGGCGCGGTGCACCTCGGGCGCGGTGGTGATCGCGCAGCCACCGTGGGCATTGATCGCGAACACGCCCAGCTTCATGCGGTTGGGCGAGCTGCTCATCGGGTTCGGCTTGATGGCGGCGTGGCTATGCTCTGTCATGATGTCTCCTGGTTGCGATTACAGGTGGTGGAATCCTTCCGCCACGGACCGTGGGCGGCGCGACGGAAGGGGTTGCGGCGGGGCGAGGTCGATCATTCGCCGCCCCTTCTGATTGATCATTCCCTGTCGGGCGCTGGGCGCAAAGCGATGCTTGGCGAGGCCACCATCGCCGGCTGCGATGACGCAGGCGGCAGCACTCATCGGCAGGCCTCCGCGCGCAGGTGCTCGACGAAGAGCCGGGCGGCACGGGGCAGGTTGCTCATGTCACGCACGCACAGGCGCAGCTCGCGCATCGCCCACGGCTCGTCGAGCCGCAGGATGCGCAGGCCGAACAGGCGGCCGAAGCGCTCGCCGATCAGGCGCGGCATCAGCGCGATGCCCATGCCGGCCTCCACCATCAGCGCCAGCGCGTCGAAGCTGGTGACCTGCATGCGGCAGCGAAACGGCAGGTCCTGCTCCTGCGCGGCCTTGAGCAGTTCCTGGTTGATGTAGCTGCCGTTGTGCAGCCCGACGAAGTCGTAGGCCAGCGCCTCGCGGATGCCCACGTGCTCGCGCTCGGCCAGGGCATGCTCGATGGGCACTGCGAGCACCAGTTCGTCGCGCCGGTAGGGCAGCGACACGAGTCCGTCGGCCTGGCTGTTGCCGTGGGCGTACAGGCCCACGTCCGCGGCGTTGCTGGCAACGCCCTGCAGCACCGCGCTGCTGATCCGCTCCTCCAGCTTCACCTGCACCTGCGGATGGCGCACCATGAAGCTGCGCAGGCAGCCGGGCATGAATTCGGTGATGGCCGAGAGGTTGGCGAACACCCGCACCAGGCCGCGTTCGCCGGAGGAGAAGTCGCGCATCTGGCGCTGGATGTCGTCCAGGTCGTTCAGCACGCTGCGCGCCATGCCGAGCAGTTCCATGCCGGCCGCGGTGGGCGCGATGCCGCGGTTGCTGCGCTGCAGCAGCTGGGTCTGCAGCTGGTCCTCCAGGTCGCTCAGACGCCGGCTGACCGCCGACGGCGCGATGTACTCACGCTCGGCCGCGGCGGCGATGGTGCCGGTGTCCACGACCGCCACGAACAGGCGCAGGCTCACCGGGTCGATGCGCACTGCCGGTCCCCTTTCCGGACGCTCTTGTTCTCCATCGAAGAAACAATTTCCATGATAGAGGAAACGATAGACCTGCCACCAGGGTGGTGTCAAGGCGACAAAAGACCCAATTTCTCGGTGTTTTCCCGCAGGAATCCGGCATTCTTGGGAAATTCCGGCGTCGCGTATAGACTCCAGTCATCCACTAACGCGGAATTCAAGCATGCTCAACAGCAAGCCCGTCGCCCACGACGACAAGCCGGCTGCGCGCGCCACGGGCGCCGTCCGGCACGCAGCGCCGACCCATCCCTCGGACGAATCGATCAGCATGGCGCTGGGCCAGCGCATCAAGGCCCTGCGCGGGCAGGGCCAGCTGACGCTGGAGGAACTGTCGCAGCGCTCGGGCGTGAGCCGCTCCATGCTCTCGACCATCGAGCGCGGCGAAAAGAGCCCCACCCTGCCCATCATCGTGCGCATCGCCGGCGGCCTCGGCGTGTCCCTGTCCGGCCTGCTGGGCGCCGAGCCCGACGCCTCCAGCGTCTCGGTGATCCGCGCCGGCGAGCATCTGGCGTTCCGCGATACCGAGACCGGCTTCGAGCGCCTGGTGCTCTCGCCCGAGCATCTGGACAACGGCCTGGAATTCGTGCAGCACCGCCTGCCGCCGGGCCGCTCCACCGGCCTGCTGCCGGCGTATTCGGTGCCGACCGAGAAGTACCTGGTCGTGACCCAGGGCCAGCTCACCGCCTACGTGGACGACAAGCCGCATGTGCTACGCACCGGCGACTCGATGTACTTCGAGGTCAAGGGGCCCTATCGCTTCGCCAACGACGACGGACGAGTGGCCTGCGCCTACTACATGGTGATCGTGCGCCGGCGCTGAGCCGCCATCCTCGCGCCTCGCGATGGCGCGTTCGCCAACCGTCTATTCCGCCCGGCAGCCGAGATCCTTAGAGTAGGCCACACAGGATTTCGAAGATCAGGAGACAGACATGAGCGAGATCAGCGCACCGACCAGCGGCAATGTCGCGCAGGATTTCCGCCTGGCCATGCGGCGGCTGGCGGCCACCGTGACCATCCTCAGCACCAGCGACGCCGAGGGCAAGCGCTTCGGCATGGTGGCCACCGCGGTCAATTCCGTGACCATGGACCCGCCCACGCTGCTGGTATGCGTCAACCAGAGCGCCAGCATCCACGCCCCGCTGCGCGAGCGCGAGCGCTTCTGCGTGAACGTGCTGATGGACGAGCACGGCGCGCTGGTGCCGGTGTTCAGCGGACAGAAGAGCGGCGAGGAGCGCTTCGCCAGCGGCGACTGGCGCCAGGACCAGGACCTGCCCTACCTGGAGGGCGCGCAGAGCAACCTGTTCTGCAGCATCGAGTCGGTCACCACCGTCGGCACGCATTCGCTGGTCATCGCGCGCGTCACCGACGTGCGGGTGGCGGAGCCGGTGGCGCCGCTGCTGTACGCCGACGGCCGCCTGGCGGTGCTGGACAGCCGGAGCGCCTGAACGCCGCGCCGGCCATCCGTCCGCTTGCGGGGGAGCGCGCCCGCGACCGGACGGGCGCGCTAGGCGTCGGCCCCGAGGCGCATCGACGCCCGCTCGAAACGCTGCTCCTCCTGCTCGATTTCGAGGAAGGTGTCGCGCAGGTTCCTGATGTGCTCGCGCGCCACCCGGGCGGCCTTGTCCGACTCGCGCCCGACCACCGCGCGGTAGAGGCGCTCGTGGTGCCGGTCGATCTGCTGCTTCTGGATCGGGCGGTGGTACAGGTGGCTGACCGAGACCAGCACGCTGCTGAGCATCAGGTCGGCCAGCGACTGCAGCGTGTGCACCAGCACCGGGTTGTGCGAGGCCTCGTTGATCGCCCGATGGAAGGCGTGATCGGCGCGCGCCAGTTCCTCGTGGGTGCACGCCGCCGTGGCGGCCTGCGCGCCCTGCAGCGCCTCGTAACGTCGGCGAATCAGGATGAAATCGGCCGAGGTGCCGCGCTCGGCAGCCAGCCGCGCCGCCTCGCTCTCCAGCAGCGCCCGGACTTCCAGCAGGTCGTAGAGGGTGCGCGGCTGCGAATTGAACAGATGCAGCAGCGGGCTGGTGTCGCGTGGCGCGGACAGCCGGGCGACGAACGATCCTCGCCCGTGACGCGTCTCGATCATGCCGAGGCCACGCAGCACCCGGAGACCTTCCCGCAGCGCCGAACGGGAGGTGCCCAGCCTTTCGCACAGGGCGCGCTCCGAAGGCAGGGACTGACCCACCTTGAGAATGCCTTCCATGATCAGCCGCTCGATGCGCTCGGCAACGGCATCGGCCACCTGCTTGCGCGGCGCCACCGGCGCCTGGCCGGAATTCGGTCCATCCATGGTGGTCGTACCAGTTGTTTTCCGCAATCGATTCTAGTCGGCAAATTGCTGCTGCCAGGCGGAATTGCGGGCTGGCACCCGGAGCCTGGGACAGCGCCCTATTCGACAAACTGGTCCGACCAGTCAATTGGATGCCTGAATCCCGCGAGCGCCAGATTTAGACTGGATGGCGCATTTCCCCTTGGCTGGAATGCACCGCCTCGCGCGGACCATGAACAAACCCAATAGCAACGGAGACAACCCAATGGCATTGCCAAAATTCAAGCTGCTCGCCTTGAGCGCTGCGCTCGCGCTGAGTGCGACGGCCTCGTTCGCCCAGAACCTGCCCCTGGCCAGGCCCGAGGCGGCAGGCATGTCCACGGCCCGGCTCGACAAGCTCAAGCAGCTGATGCAGGCCGAGGTCGACAAGGGCAACATCCCGGGCGCGGTGATCATGGTCAACCGCAAGGGCAAGCTGGTCTATTCGGAAGCCGTGGGCTACCAGGACAAGGCATCCGGCAAGCCGATGCAGAAGGACTCCATCTTCCGCATCTACTCCATGACCAAGCCGCTGGCCTCGGTGGCCGCCATGATCCTGGCCGAGGAAGGCCGGCTGACCCTGGCCGACCCGGTGGCCAAGTTCCTGCCGGAATTCCAGAACATGAAGGTCAGCGTCGCCAGCAAGGACGCCAGCGGCGTCGTCAGCTACAGCCTGGTGCCGGCCGAGCGGCCGATCACCGTGCTCGACCTGCTGCGCCACACCTCGGGCATAGGCTACGCCGAGATCACCAAGAACCCGGTGATCAAGCAGGCCTACACCGAGGCCGGCCTCTACGCGGAAGGCGGCACCGACTACGACCAGCGCCGCGTCTCGCCCAGGGACGAGGTCAGCGGCATCGCCAGGGCGCCGCTGTCGACCCAGCCCGGCACCAACTGGGAATACGGCATGTCGGTCGACCTGCTCGGGCGCGTGGTCGAGGCCGCCGCCGGCCAGTCGCTGGGCCAGTTCATCGACGAGCGCATCCTCAAGCCCCTGCAGATGAACGACACCGGCTTCCAGGTGCCCGCGACCAAGCAGGCGCGCCTGTCCGAGGCGCTGGCGACCGACCCCTTCACCAAGCAGCCCAACAAGCTGCTTGACGTGACCATCGCGCCGGCCAACGACTCGGGCGGCGCCGGCGCCGTGTCCACGGCCGGCGACTACATGAACTTCGTCTCCATGCTGCTCAACGGCGGCACGCTCAACGGCCAGCGCATCCTGTCGCCGATGACGATCAAGCTGATGGCCTCGGACCAGCTGGGCAGCCGCAGCACCCAGCCGCTGTCGCCCGGCCAGCTGCTGATGGGCGTCGACGGCTACACCTTCGGCCTGGGCTTCATGGTGCGCCAGGGCAGCGGCGGCTCATCGGTCCAGGGCTCGCCGGGCGAATACCTGTGGGCGGGTGCCGCAGGGACCTTCTTCTGGATCGACCCGCAGGAAGAACTGGCCGTCGTGGTCATGAGCCAGGTGCCGGGCCCGATCCGGCCCCACTATCGCCGCGTCATCAAGGAAATGGTGTCGGCCGCGGTCGTCGGCCACTGAGGTCCGCAAGGCACCCGGCAGCCCACCGGCGCTGCCGGTCAATTCCCGGGGCCGGGCGCGGTCAGGCGCTCCACCAGCAGCCTGGCCGCCGGCGACAACGCCTCCAGGCCGCGCACGCAGACGCACAGCTGCCGCGCGGCCCAGGGCTCGTCGAGGCGCACGCAGACGATGTCCTGGCTGCCCGTGAACAGCTGCGCGCTCTTGCGCGGCATGACGCCGATACCTAGGCCAGCCGACACCATCAGGGACAGCGCGTCGTAGCTCGTGACCTGGATGCGCAGCCGCAGCGGCAGACCCGCCTCGCCGGCGGCCTTGATCAGGAGCTTGTTGATCGCGCTGCCGGGGTGCGCGCCGACCAGATCGTGGGCCAGCACTTCGCGCATGCAGGTGCTCGGCTGGCGGGCGATCGGGTGCGACGAGCGCGCAACCACGACCAGCTCGTCCTGCCGGTAGGGCAGCAGCCTGACGCCGGGACCGTAGTTGCCCTGCTGGAGCAGGCCGATGTCGGCGTCGTTGTCGGACACCGCCCGCGCCACCGCCGTGCTGATGCGCTCCTGCAGATGGATCTGCACCTGCGGGAACTCCTCCATGAAGGCCTTGAGCTGCTCGGGCAGGAACTGGGTGATGGCGGAAATATTGGCCGCCACGCGCACATGTCCGCGCAAGCCGCTCGCGTACCCGCGCATCTCGACCGGGATGCTGTCCAGCTGATGGAGCACGCCGCGCACCAGCACCATCAGCGCCTGCGCGGCCGCCGTGGGCTCGGTGCCCTTGTTGTTGCGCGTGAAGAGCGTGGCCTGGAGCTGCTGCTCGAGCTCGCTGACCCGCTTGCTGACCGCCGAGGCGGCAATGTGCTCGCGCTCGGCCGCCTTGGCCAGCGTGCCCTCCTCCATCACGGCCAGGAACAGTCGCAGGGAAACGGGATCGAGCCTCATGAGCGCCTGGTGAAACAAGACTCGCCATCTCGCACGGAGATGACAACATGGTGATATGGAAGTTTACATACCATGCCGCGCAAACATACCATCTCGATTCACGATGCCACCCCCCCATATCGAGAAGCAAACATGAGACATCCCCTCTCGCGCCGCCGGCTGCTGGCGGCCCTGGCGCTCACTTCCTGCGGCGCTGCCGCCGGCCTCGCCCATGCGCAGGCGGCCTTTCCGGCCAAGACGATCACGCTGGTGGTTCCGGCAGCCACCGGCGGCACCACCGACCTGGCCGCACGCATGCTGTCCCAGCCCCTGGGTGCGGCACTGGGACAGTCCGTCATCGTCGACAACAAGGCCGGCGCCAACGGCGCCGTGGCAGCCGTCGCGGTCAAGCGCGCCGAAGCCGACGGGCACACGCTGCTGATGCAGTATTCCGGCTACCACGTGATCACGCCGGTCGTCAGCAAGACCCGGCTGCCGTGGGAGGCCAAGGACCTCCAGCCGGTGGCCAACGTGCTGTCCGCGCCCCAGGTGATCGTGGTGCGCGCCAGCCTGCCGGTCAGGACGCTGGCCGAGCTGGTGGCCTATGCCAAGGCCAACCCGGGCAAGCTCAATTACGCCTCGTCGGGCAACGGATCGCTGCAGCACGTCACCGGCGCCATGCTGGAGCAGCAGGCCGGCGTCGAGATGACCCACGTTCCCTACAAGGGCACCGGCCCCGCGCTGCAGGACCTGCTGGGCGGACAGGTCGACCTGACCTTCGGCACGCCGCCGCCCTTCGTGCCTCATATCCAGTCCGGCAAGCTGCGCGCACTCGCCGTCACGAGCAAGAAGCGCCTGCCCAGCCTGCCGGACGTGCCCACCACCGCCGAGGCCGGCCTGCCCAGGCTGGACGCCACCTCGTGGTTTGCCGTCTTCGCGCCCGCCAGCACGCCCAAGCCGGTCATCGACAGGCTGACGGGCGAGATCGCCAAGGTGGTGGCCACGCCGGCCTTCAGACAGAAGGCGCAGGAACTGGGGGCCGAAGCCGACTACCTCAATCCGCAGCAGCTGGCCAACGCCGTCAAGGACGAGCAGGCCCGCTGGGCCACCATCGTCAGGACGGCCAACATCCAGGCGGACTGAGAGCGCCAACGCCGCAGGTCCGCCGGCCGGCGGGCCTGGCGAACTCGACCCGTCCAGCGTCCCTTGCCAAGACCGCTCGCCACGACCAGAATCTCCGAACCAGATGCCGCTTTTGACGGCGATTTGCTACGACCCAGGCCCCCAGGGGGCGTGACCACCAGGGCGAGCCGGTGGCCCGCCTTGCGGCGCGGACCGAGGCGGCCTCATCCATCACGGACATTGATCCATGACACCTCACGGTGCATGGCGCACGATTCACCAGGAGACCCCATGGACGAAGTGCCGATGTACCACGATGGCATGCGTCGGCTGCAGGATGCCCGGGAGACCCGCGCCCTCGCGGATCGACTGCATCAGGTCACCTGCCGGCACGAATTCACCGCAGAAGACCGCGCCTTCATCCAGCGCTGCCCGATGGTGTTCGTCGCCACCGCGGACGCGGACGGCCATCCCGATTGCTCCTACAAGGGCGGACTGCCAGGATTCGTGCGTGTCATCGACGATCACACCCTGGCGCTGCCGGACTATGACGGCAACGGCATGTACCGGACCTGGGGCAACACCCTCGTGAATCCGCACATTGGCCTGCTCTTCATGGACTTCGAGACGCCCAAGAGAATCCGCGTGAATGGCAGCGCGCAGGTCCGGGAAGACGACCCTCTGCGCAGCGAATTTCCTGGCTCCGTCTTCATCATCAGGGTCACTGCGGATCGGATCTTTCCGAACTGCCCGCGCTACATTCATCGGATGAAGCTGGTCGAGTACTCGGCATACGCACCCAAGCCGGACTACGAGCCACCGGTGCCGGCCTGGAAGACATTCGATGCCTTTCGCGACGCGTTGCCTCCCCGGGACCGGGGCAGCTCCAACAAAGGGTGAGCTTGAGCTGCGCCCATGCTGGGCGCACCATGAAAAAAGCACTCGCCGCAGGTCGCGTGCAAGTGCTTTTTTTGTCTGGTGGGTCCTGTAGGATTCGAACCTACGACCTACGGATTAAGAGTCCGCTGCTCTACCAACTGAGCTAAGAACCCGCATGATCTGTCAAGAATCTGCAGTTTGCCTGCAACGAACCAGTCGCTGCAGGCATATGTGTCGGTGGTGGGTCCTGTAGGATTCGAACCTACGACCTACGGATTAAGAGTCCGCTGCTCTACCAACTGAGCTAAGAACCCGCCGAAGCAGCTATTATGACACAGAAATTCGCGATGTTCGCTCCTTATAGACAAGTCCCATGACGCAACCAGTCCAGCCTTCCCAGCCCTCCGCCCGGCGCTCCAAGAGCCGCAGGCCGCACCGCCCGCGCAGCGAGCAAGCCGTCCAGGAGGCACGGCCCTACGCCCCGTCCAACGCTGTCCTGAAGCAGCTGGCCGGGCTCTATCCCCAGGTGTTCGGCGAGACTGCCCGCCCGCTCAAGCGCGGCATCTACGCCGATCTGCTGGCCGCCCAGCCCGAGGCACTGGAGCCCGAGGCGCTCAAGGCCGCGCTGGCCCTGCACACCCGTTCGACCCGCTACCTCAGCGGCGTCGCGGCGGGCCAGCCGCGCCACGACCTGGAAGGCCAGGCGGTCGAGGCGATGGCGCCCGAGCATGTGCTGCATGCCCTGCTCGAGGTGCACCGGCGCCGCCAGGCGCGCAGCCAGGAGGATCTCCGCCCCAAGCTGCGCCAGCGCATCGTGCAGGCCTTCGAGGCATCGGGCCTGAGCCGCGAGGACTACGCGGCGCTGCTGCCCAGCCGCGACCCGGCCGTGCAGGCGCTGTTCGACCAGGCGCTCGACGAGGCCGCCGCGCGTGCCGCCAAGGATGCCGCGCTGCACCGCGCCTACAGCGCCAGCGGCCTGGCGCCGGCCGCGTTCGCCGCCAGCTACGGCCTGCCCGTCGCCGAGGTCACGCGCATGCTGGAGCGCACCAGGCGCCGCAGCGCCGCCTGATGCCGCAGGGCCATGGACCGGCCGCCGGCCTCCGGGCCGGTGTCGCGTTTGCGCTCGTGGCCGGCCTGCTGTGGGGACTCGCCTTCCTCAATCCCCAGCTGGTGCCCGACTATCCGGGCCTGCTGCTGTCGATCGGGCGCTACCTGGCGTTCGGCCTGCTTGCGCTGCCTCTGGCCTGGCTGGATCGGGCCGGGCTGCGCCAGCTCACGGGCGCCGACTGGCGCCATGCGCTCGGCTTGGCCGCGATCGGCAACCTGCTCTATTACCTGCTGCTGGCCAGCGCGATCCAGCGCACCGGCGGCCCACTGCCCACCATGATCATCGGCACGCTGCCGGTGCTGATCGCCGTTTGCGCCAACCTGCGCCGGAGCCAGCAGCAGCACCGCCTGCCCTGGCGCCGCCTGGCACCGGCGCTGCTGCTGATCGGGCTCGGGCTCGCACTGGTCAACCAGGTCGAGCTGGCCGCACTGCAGCGGCAGGAGCGCCCTGACCTGTGGCGCTACGGCAGCGGCGCGCTGCTGGCGCTGGGCGCGCTGGCCTGCTGGACCTGGTATCCGCTGCGCAACGCCGACTGGCTGCTCGCGCATCCCGAGCGCAACCCGCGCGTCTGGGCCACCGCCCAGGGCCTGGCAACGCTGCCGCTGGCGCTGGCCGGGCTGCTCCTGTTCTGGCTGCTGGGCGACTGGCTGGCACCGGGCTGGGCGATGCCGCTCGGCCCGCGCCCGGCCCTGTTCCTGGCCAGCTCTGCGGCGCTCGGGCTGCTGGCCTCCTGGGTCGGCACGCTGTGCTGGAACGAGGCCAGCCAGCGCCTGCCGACCGCGCTCACCGGCCAGCTGATCGTGTTCGAAACTCTGGCCGCACTGGCCTATGCCTACCTCTGGCGCGGCGAATGGCCGCAGCCGCAGACGCTGGCCGGTATCGCGCTGCTGCTGGCCGGAGTGCTGTGGGGGCTGCACGCAGCAGCCGCACCCCGGCGCCGAACCGCGTGACGCCGGCGCGCTCGGACGGCGCGAGCCCGAAAACGAAGAAGCCCGCGACCGCGGGCTTCCTGTCGGATCATCCGCCCGCATCAGGGGCGGATGACGTCATCAGACGCGATTGGCGAGCTCGACGGCCTTGCCGATGTAGCTGGCCGGCGTCATGGCCAGCAGGCGGTCCTTGTCGGCCTGCGGAATCTCGAGCGAGACGATCAGCGCGTGCAGCGCCTCCCTGGTGACCGACTTGCCGCGCGTGACTTCCTTGAGCTTCTCGTAGGCACCTGGCACGCCGTAGCGGCGCATCACGGTCTGGATCGGCTCGGCCAGCACTTCCCAGGCGGCGTCGAGGTCGGCGGCCAGCGCCTCCTCGTTCAGTTCCAGCTTGTTCAGGCCGGTCATCAGCGACTGGTGCGCCAGCACCGCATAGCCGAAGGCGACGCCGATGTTGCGCAGCACGGTCGAGTCGGTCAGGTCGCGCTGCCAGCGGCTGATCGGCAGCTTCTCGGACAGGTGCTTGAGCATCGCGTTGGCCAGACCCAGGTTGCCTTCGGCGTTCTCGAAGTCGATCGGGTTGACCTTGTGCGGCATGGTGCTGGAGCCGATCTCGCCGGCCTTGAGCCTCTGCTTGAAGTAGCCCAGGCTGATGTAGCCCCAGATGTCGCGCGCGATGTCGATCAGGATGGTGTTGCTGCGCGCCACGGCGTCGAACAGCTCGGCCATGTAGTCGTGCGGCTCGATCTGGATCGAATAAGGCTGGAAGGTCAGGCCCAGGCCGATCTTGGCATCGGCCGGGGTGGCGGCACCGGCTTCCGGGGTCTCGACCACGGCGCGGCTGAACGCTTCCCAGTCGAACTCGGGCCAGGCGGACAGGTGCGCGTTGTAGTTGCCGACGGCGCCGTTCATCTTGCCCATCAGCTTGACTTCGGCGATCTTGGCGCGCACGCCGCTCAGGCGCACGGCGACGTTGCCCAGCTCCTTGCCGACGGTGGTGGGGCTGGCGGTCTGGCCGTGGGTGCGGCTCAGCATAGGCACGGCGGCGTAGGCGTGGGCCAGGTCGCGCAGCTTGGCGATGATGCCGTCCAGGCCCGGCAGCAGCACCTGGTCGCGGCCGGCCTTGATCTGCAGCGCGTGGCTGGTGTTGTTGATGTCCTCGCTGGTGCAGGCGAAGTGCACGAACTCGCCGGCCTTCTGCAGTTCGGGCCAGCCGTCGAAGGCGCCTTTGACGCCCATGGCGTCGTTGCCGCGGATCCAGTACTCGACCGCCTTGACGTCGTGGTTGGTGGTCTTCTCGATCGCCTTGATCGCCTCGGCGTCGGCCGGGCTGAAGTTGGCGACCACGGCGCGCAGGTGGGCGCGGGTGGCGGCCGACAGCGGCGGGAACTCGGCGAAACCGGCGTCGCTCAGGTGCTCGAACCAGGCCAGCTCGACCTGGACGCGGCGGTGCATGTAGCCGTACTCGCTCATGAAGGGGCGCAGCGCGGCCAGCTTGCCGACATAGCGGCCGTCCAGCGGCGACAGCGCCGTGACGGGGGAGAATTCAACGGTGGTGGGTGCTTGCATGGAGCCGGATTGTAGAAGAGCGCCCCCACCGTGACTAGAATCACTCGCAGCTGGACAACTGGCGCCCAAGCTGCAGCAGATGAAACTGATCGGAACCCTCACCAGCCCCTTCGTGCGCAAGGCACGCATCGTCATGGCGGAAAAGAAGCTCGACTTCGAGTTCGTCGTCGACCCCTTCGGAACAGAACAGAGCCGCATCGCCGAGTTCAACCCGCTCGGCAAGGTGCCCTGCCTGGTGACAGAGAACGGCGAGTCCGTCTACGACTCGAGCGTGATCGTCGAGTACCTCGACGCGCTGTCGCCGGTCGGCCGGCTGATCCCGGCGGCCGGGCGCGAGCGTGCGGTGGTCAAGACCTGGGAGGCACTGGCCGACGGGCTGATGGACGCCGCGGTGCTGATCCGCATGGAGACGCACTGGAGCGGGCGCACCGAGCAACAGCGCTCGCAGGCCTGGGTCGACTACCAGATGGGCAAGATCGAGCGCGCACTCAAGGCCATGAGCCGCGCGCTCGGCGACCGGCCTTACTTCCACGGCCGCAGCCTGAGCCTGGCGGACATCGCCGTGGGCTGCGCGCTGGACTATCTGGACCTGCGCCAGCCGCAACTCGACTGGCGCAGCGACTACCCGGCGCTGCAGCAACTGCATGACCGGCTGTCGCTGCGGCCGAGCTTCGCCGACACGCGGCCACCAACGGCCTGATCACGCCGGCAACGACGCCCAGCGCAGAAAGAAAAGGTACCGCGAAGCGCCCCGAAGCGAACAGGGAGGGAGGAGGATGGGCGCCTCGGGATTGCAGCCGGACTTAGAGGTCCGATCGTCTTCGCGGTACTGGGAAACCAATCAGGTCAGGAGCCACCTCCGAACCTATATATTTGATTCCACCAGAAGCGAAAAAGTTCCCCAGATGCTTCGATCTCCGCTCAGCCGCCTGGCGGCGGACAGTTCACTGCATCCAGCACATGCTCCCACAACGCCCGCACGGCGTCGATATGCGCCTGCAGCGGCGCAGGATCGACCTGGGTCGACGCTTCGTCCAGGCGCGCGCGGTGCTGCAGCCGGCGCAGTTCGCGATAGGCCTGCGCAGCCGCCTCGCCCATGCCGGCCGGCAGCAGGCCCGCCGCCTCGGCCCGCTGCAGCAGCGCGATGTTGCCGGCGTTGTCGCGCAGGACGGGCTGCGCCGCCGAGGCCGACAGCACCAGGAACTGCACGATGAACTCGACGTCCACCATGCCGCCAGGGCTGTGCTTGAGGTCGAACAGGCCGGCGCGCACCGGATTGCCGTCGCGCATCCGCTCGCGCATGGCGCGGATCTCGCAGCCGAGCGCGGCGACGTCGCGCGGCGCGGTGATCACGGCCGCGCGCACCGCCTCGAAACGCTGCTCGAGATCGGGCGCACCCAACGCGCAGCGCGCGCGCGTGATGGCCTGGTGCTCCCAGGTCCAGGCGGTGTTGCTGCCGCGCTGCTGCTGGTAGTCGGCATAGGCCTCGAAGCTCGTGATCAGCAGGCCGGCACCGCCGTTGGGGCGCAGCGCCGTGTCGATCTCGTACAGGTCGCCCTCCCCGGTCTTGACCGTGAGCCAGTTGATGAGCTTGCGCACGAACGCCGAATAGGCCTCGGGCGCGCGCTCGTCGTCGTCCTCGTAGACGAAAACGATGTCGAGGTCGCTGCCGTAGCCGAGCTCCTTGCCGCCGAGCTTGCCGTAGCCGATGATGGCGTGGCGGGGCTCCTCGCGGTGGCGGTTCTTGAGCCGCTGCCAGCACCAGCGACCGGTCACGCGCAGCACCGCGTCGGCCAGCGCGCTGAGGTCGTCGGCCACCTGCTCGACGCTCAGCACGCCCTCGACGTCGCGCGCCAGGGTGCGGAAGGTCTCGGCGTGGTGGGCCCGGCGCAGCAGGTTGAGCAGTTCCTCGTCGTCGTCCTCGCCGGTGCGGGCCAGCGACTCCTTGCGCGCTTCCAGCTCGGCCTCGAACTGGGCCGGGTCGAAGCGCTCCTCGAACAGCTGGCCGCTGGCGAGCTCGTCGATCACGCCCGGGTGCTTGAGCAGGTAGCGCGCCGGCCACTTGGCGGCGCCGAGCAGGCGCAGCAGCCGCTCGTGCACGGCGGGGCGCTCCTGCAGCAGCGCGAGGTAGCTCTCGCGCCGCAGCAGCGGCTCCAGCCAGTCGGCCAGGCGCAAGGCGCCCTGCTCGCTCACGCGTCCCGCCTCCAGCCAGGCCCCGGTGCGCTGCACCAGCCGTGCCAGCCGCAGGCGCGCGTCCTCGCGCAGCGCCAGCACCCGCGGGTGCTCGCACCACTCGGCGACCTTGGCGGCGAAGCTGGCCGGCAGCTGCGGCAGCACGGCCTGCAGGGTCTCGACCCCGTTGCGCTGCTGGCCGTTGCAGCCCTTGCAGCCGCCTCCGCTGCCGAGCAGGGTGTCGAACTCCTGCGCCACCAGCTCCCGGTGGCAGTCGAACGCATGCAGGAAGGCGCAGCAGTCGGCGTAGCCCATGGTGCGCGCGATCCAGGCCAGGTCGTCGTCGTTCGTCGGCAGGATATGGGTCTGCTGGTCGTCCAGGTACTGGATGCGGTGCTCGACGCGGCGCAGGAACTCATAGGCCTCGGCGAGCCGCTGCGCGGTCGCGGCCGGCATCAGGTTGGCCTGGCTCACCCGCTGCAGCGCCACCAGGGTCGGGCGCTTGCGCAGTTCGGGGAACTGGCCGCCGCGCACCACCTGCAGCAGCTGCACGGTGAACTCGATCTCGCGGATGCAGCCGCGCGAGAGCTTGACGTCATGCGCGCGCTGGGGCCGCCCGGCCGAGCGCTTGCTCGCGTGGTCGCGGATCTGGCGGTGCAGCCCGCGCAGCGCCTCGAACACGTTGTAGTCGAGATAGCGCCGGAACACGAAGGGCAGCACCACGCCGCGCAGCGCCTCGGCGCTGCGGTCGCGCACGGCCGCGGTCGGGGCGACGACGCGGCTCTTGAGCCAGGCGAAGCGCTCCCATTCCCGCCCCTGCACCAGGAAATACTCCTCGAGCGCCTCGAGCGAGACGGCCGGCGGGCCGGAGCTGCCGTTGGGACGCAGCATCAGGTCGACGCGAAAGACCTGGCCGTGCTCGGTGGTGTCGCCGACCAGGGCGTAGACGCGCTTGACCGCCTTGGCGAAATACTCGTGGTTGCTGATGCGGTTGCGCCCGGCCGCGTTACCGGCGGTCTGGCCGTCGTGGTCGTAGACGTAGATCAGGTCGATGTCGCTCGAGACGTTGAGCTCGCGCGCGCCGAACTTGCCCATGCCCACGATCCAGAGCGCGGCGCGCCTGAGCTGCGGCCCCTGCGCCGCCGGCACCGCGGGATCCTCGTACATCGGCGCGCCATGGAGATCGTCGAGCTCAAGCAGGGCCTGGGCCAGCGCCTGGTCGAGCGCGATCTCGGCCAGTTCGGTGACCGCGCCCGTGACGACGGCCAGTGGCGCCTCGCATTCGGTGTCGAGCACCGCGAGCCGCTCGAGCACCAGCTGACGCAGCACGCGCAAGGCCGCTCCCAGATCGAGTTCGCGCGCGCGCAGCGCGTCCAGGGTCTGGAGCATGGTCGCGCGCACGGGCGCACCCGCCGGCAGCAGCGCGAGCTCCTGATCGTAGCGGCGCCGGATGCGCTGAACGAAACGCGACTGCTGCGCCGCGCCCTGGTGTTTTACTTCCAGCAGCGGGCGGGAATCTGCCTCTGCCGCGTCTGTGACCATCATAATTTCGAGCGTATGAATTCAGAGCCGGCCGTCCCCTCACGCATCCTCCGAACCGTGGCGGGGCTGGCGCGCGCACTGCTCTGGCTGATGCTCGCGGCCTGGGGCCTGTTCGCGCTCAGCTGGGGCGTGCTGCACCTTTTCATTGTGCCCCGAATCGGCGACTGGCGTCCGGAGCTGGAAAAAACCGCCTCGCGCGCACTCGGGGTGGAGGTGCGCATAGGCGAACTGCAGGCCGAGTCGACCAGCGCCATCCCCACCCTGACGCTGCGCGACGTGCGCCTGCTCGACGCCAGCGGCCGCGAGGTGCTGCGCCTGCCCAGTGTGCTCGGCGCGCTGTCGGTGCGCTCGCTGCTGAGCCTGGGCTTCGAGCAACTGGTGATCGACTCGCCCACGCTCGACCTGCGCCGCGGCGCGGACGGCCAGATCACGGTCGCCGGCATTCCGGTGGCGGCCGGCTCCGAGCCCGGCGCCGCCGCCGACTGGTTCTTCTCCCAGCGCGAATTCATGCTGCGCCGCGGAGTCGTGCGCTGGACCGACGAGATGCGCCCGCAGGCCCCGCCGCTGGAGCTGCGCGACGTCGAACTGCTGGTGCGCAATCCCGGTCACCAGCACCTGCTGCGGCTGGACGCAACCCCGCCCGCCGAGTGGGGCCAGCGCTTCAGCCTGCGCGGCAGGTTCCGTCGCCCGCTGCTGTCGCTGCACGGCCCGGGTGAATGGCAGAGCTGGAGCGGCCAGCTCTACGGCGAATTCGCCGCCCTGGAACTGCAACAGCTGCGGCGCTACCTGGATCCGGGCGCGCTGCAGGCGCTGGAACTGCAGCGCGGCCAGGGCGCGCTGCGGCTGTGGGCCGACTGGAAGCGCGGGCAGTGGACCGGCTTCACCAGCGATCTGGCGCTGCGCCGGCTCGCGCTGCGGCTGGGGCCGGAACTGCAGCCACTGGCCCTGGAGGAACTCGGCGGCCGCATCGAGCTGCAGCGCAGCGGCGACACGCTGGAGCTGGCCACGCACGACCTCGCCTTCCGCACCGATCAGGGCACGGCCTGGCCCGGCGGCAATCTGCGCTATCGCCAGACGCTGGATCGCCAGGGCGCCCCCGAGTCGGTGCAGCTGCAGGGCGACCGGCTGGACCTGAAGGCCCTGCGCCAGCTCGCCCGGCACCTGCCGCTGCCGCCCGCCAGCCACGACTGGCTGAACCGGCTGGAGCCCGCCGGCCTGATCGAGCGCCTCGAACTGCAGTGGCGCTCCAGCAGCAAGTCTGCCCAGGGCCTGTGGCAGGCCAGGGGGCGACTGAGCGGGCTGGAACTCCAGCCCGGGCCGGACGCCGGAAGCGGCATCGGCCGCCCCGGCCTGCAGGGCGCGAGTCTGGACTTCGACGCCAGCCAGGCCGGCGGCCAGGCGACGCTGCAGCTCAACCGCGGCCGGCTCGATTTCCCCGGCGTATTCGAGCAGCCCCGGCTGGATTTCGACGAGCTGCAGGCCGAGCTGCGCTGGCATCTGGATGGCGAGCGCATCGAGGTCGACATCCCGCAGCTGAAGTTCGCCAACGCCGACGCCCGTGGCCACGCCAAGGGCCACTGGCAGACCAGCGACCCGGCGCGCAGCGGATCGGGGCAGCGCTTTCCCGGCCGGCTCGAGCTCGATGCCACGCTCGAGCGCGCCGACGGCGCGCGCGTGCACCGCTACCTGCCGCTGGGGGTGGCCGCCTCGGCGCGCCACTACGTGCGCGACGCGATCGCACGCGGCCGCGCCAGCGACGCCCAGTTCCGGCTGCGCGGCGACCTCGCGGATTTCCCGTTCGAGAAACCGGGCAGCGGCGAGTTCAGCGTGCACGCCCGGCTCAGCGGCATCGACTTCAGCTATGTCCCGGCGCGTGCCGAAGGCGGAGGGCCGGACTGGCCGTCCTTGCAGCAGGTCGAGGCCGAGTTGCGCATCGACCGCGTCGGCCTGCTGATCACGAATGGCAAGGGCCAGCTCGCGCTGGCGCCGCAGCTGCGCGCCAGCCAGGTGGAGGCGCGCATCGACAACTTCATGCGCGACCCGCAGCTGCAGCTGCAGGCCCGCGTCGACGGCCCGGCCGCCGACGCACTGACCTTCGTCAACCGCTCGCCGCTGCTCGGGATGACCGGCCACGCGCTCGAGCAGGCGCACATCAACGGCAATACCCAGGTCCAGTTCCAACTCCGGCTGCCACTGCAGCGCCTCGAGGCGGCGAAGGTCGAGGGACAGGTGCAGTTCGCGGGCAACGACCTGCAGATCGCGCCCGGCACCCCTGCGCTGCTGGCCACCAGCGGACAGCTGCGCTTCAGCGAGAAGGGTTTCAGCGTGCCCCAGGCGCGGGCGCGGCTGCTGGGCGGCGAGATCGCCTTCCAGGGGGCGATGGCGACCGGGACCGGCGGCGAGACCGTGGTCCAGTTCCGGGGCCAGGGCAACCTCAGCGCCGAGGGCCTGCGCCAGTCGCAGGAGCTCGGCGCCGTCGCGACGCTGGGGCGGCTGGCCGGCGGCAGCACGAGCTACCAGGCCCAGCTCGAGTTCCGCGGCCCGGCCATGGGACTGCTGGTCAGCTCCAGCCTGCAGGGCCTGGAGCTGCGCCTGCCGGCGCCGCTGGGCAAGGCGGCGGCCACGGCCTTGCCGCTGCGCTACGAAGCCCGGATCCAGCCGGGTAACGGAGGCAATGGCGGCGACGGCTGGCGCGACCTGCTGAGCCTGGACCTGGGCGCCGGCCCGCAGCCAGTGCTCAGCGCGCGCTACGAGCGCCAGCACGACGCCGCCGGCACGCGCGTGCTGCGCGGCGCGCTAGCGCTCGGCGCCGAGCGGCCCGCGCTGCCGCCGCAGGGCGTGCTGGCCAGGGCGCAATTCGACGAACTGGCGCCCGACGCCTGGCAGCAGGCCTTCGGCGGCCTGGACGCGACGAGCGGCGGCAGCCCGGGCGCGCAGAGGCCGGCTGACACGCGCCAGTACTGGCCGACCTCGGTGGCGCTGCGGGCCCGGCGCATCGAGCACGAAGGCCGCAGCTTCCACGACGTGCAGCTCGACGGCGCGCGCGAGCAGGAGCGCTGGCGCGCGACGATCGAGGCGCGCGAGCTCAAGGGCCAGCTCGAGTTCACCCCGGCCAGCGAGACCTCGCCCGGGCGCATCTTCGCGAAGCTGGACCGCCTGAGCCTGCAGCCCGGCGCCGCCAGCGAGGTCGAGAACCTGCTGCAGCACGCGCCGACGCAGATGCCGGCGCTGGACATCACGGTGCAGGAGCTCGAGCTGGGGGCGCGCAAGCTCGGCCGGCTCGAGATCGACGCCGTCAACCGCGTGCAGAGCCTGGCGCTGCGCGAGGTCAGCCGGGAATGGCGACTCAACAAGCTCAACCTGATCCTGCCCGAGGCGCAGCTGCACGCTTCGGGCAACTGGGCCTTCCCGCGCACGCCCGTGGCACAGGCGCCGGGACAGGAGCCGGCGCGGCGCACCGCGCTCAAGCTGCGGCTGGACATCGCGGACTCGGGCACCCTGCTCGGACGCCTCGGCATGCCCGGCGTGGTGCGCGGCGGCAAGGGCTCGCTCGAGGGCAGCATCGCTTGGCTGGGCTCGCCGATGGCGCTGCACTATCCCAGCCTGGACGGCGAGCTGAAGCTGGATCTCGAGCGCGGCCAGTTCCTGCAGGCCGAGCCGGGACTGGCCAAGCTGCTGGGCGTGCTGAGCCTGCAGGCCCTGCCGCGCCGCCTCACGCTGGACTTCCGCGACATCTTCAGCGCGGGCTTCGCCTTCGACTACGTGCGCGGCGACGCCCGGATCGCGCACGGCGTGATCAGCAGCCGCAACCTGCAGATGAAGGGCGTCAACGCCGCGGTGCTGCTCGAAGGCTCGGCCGACATCGCGCGCGAGACGCAGGACATCACCGCGCTGGTGATTCCCGAGCTCAATGCCGGCACCGCCTCGCTGATCGCGAGCTTCGCGCACCCGGTCGCGGGCCTGGGCAGCCTGCTGGCGCAATACCTGTTCGGCAAGCCGCTGCAGGCCGCGGTCACGCAGCAGTTCCACATCAGCGGCTCCTGGGCGGATCCGAAAGTGGAAAAAATCGCCCGTTCTGCGGTTAATCTACAGGACAACCGAGAAGGAGGCCCACCATGAAAGTCGCTGCCATACAGATGGTGTCCGAGATCAGCGTCGACCACAACCTGACGCAGGCGCACCAGCTGCTCGACCAGGCTGCCGCAGCCGGCGCCGAGCTCGCCGTGCTGCCGGAATACTTCTGCTTCATGGGCCGCAGCGACCGCGACAAGCTGCTGCTGGCCGAGACGCCCGGCCTGGGCACGATGCAGGACTTCCTGTCTGACACCGCACGCGAGCTCGGGCTCTGGATCGTCGGCGGCACCATTCCCATGGTCACCGATGACCCGGAACGCGCGGCCAACGCCTCGCTGGTCTACGATCCCAAGGGCAAGCTCGCCGCGCGCTACGACAAGATCCACCTGTTCCGCTACGACAACGGCCGCGAGCGCTACGACGAATCCGCCGCGCTGCTCGCCGGCGAGAAGCCGACCAGCTTCCAGCTCAAGGACCACGGCGGCCAGGAATGGCGCGTCGGCCTGAGTGTGTGCTACGACCTGCGCTTCCCCGAGCTCTACCGCCTGCTGGCAGCCGACATCCTGGTCGTGCCCTCGGCCTTCACCCACACCACCGGCCTGGCCCACTGGGAGGTGCTGCTGCGCGCGCGCGCGATCGAGAACCAGGCCTTCGTGATCGCCAGCGCCCAGGGCGGCCTGCACGAGAACGGTCGCCAGACCTGGGGCCAGACCATGGTGATCGATCCCTGGGGCCAGGTGCTGGGCCAGCATGCCAGCGGCCCGGGCGTGGTGGTGTGCGAGCTTGAGCCGGGCAAGCTCGAGGCAGTCCGCCAGCAGCTGCCGGCGCTGCAGCACCGCCGGCTCTGATTCGGCGTCAGCGGCGACCGGAACTGTCGCGCTTTTCCCGCTCCAGTTCCTCGGGCAGTTCCCCCTTGCGGCGGCCCGAGAACATGGTCCACCAGATGATGAACAGCAGCAACAACAGAGCGCCGAGCGCTTCGAGCAACAACAGGGTCATGGCTAGTGAGGCTTCCGGTCTGCGCCCCGATTGGCGCAGCGCCTGCCTGGCCCTCATTGTAGGAATGCTGGCGGCCTGCAGCACGGTCGAGCCGCCGCGCCGCGCCGAAGGCCCGCCCCCCACGTCCGCCGCCACCCAGGCCGGCGCCGCACCGCGGGTCGCCGCGGTCACGCCGCAGAGCTCGGGCGCCTGGCAGTGGGCCGACAGCCAGCCCCTGCCCGGCCCGATCGCGCGCGGCAAGAGCGTCTGGACCCCGGCGCGCTGGAGCGAGCTGCCCGGCTGGGGCTACGACGCGCTGCACGAGGCCTGGAACGCCTGGCTACGCAGCTGCGAGCGCCCGGCGCCGGACTTCGCCGGCGTCTGCGCCGAGGTGCGCCAGCTCACGCTGGGCAGCGCGCAGGAACAGCATGAATGGCTGATGCGGCGCCTGCAGCCCTACCGCCTGAGCACGCCCGCAGGCGAAGGCAAGGGCCTGCTGACCGGCTACTACGAGCCCATGATGAGCGCCAGCCGCACGCCCAGCGCCGCCTTCCCGGTGCCGCTCTACCGCCTGCCGCCCGCGCTCAGGAACGGATCGACCTGGTACAGCCGCCAGGAGATGGCCACCCTGGCACAGGCGCAGACGGCGCTCAGGGGTCAGGAGATCGCCTGGCTGGCCGACCCGATCGACGCGCTGATGCTGCAGATCCAGGGCTCGGGCCGGCTCATGATCACCGAACCCGACGGCAGCCAGCGCCAGGTGCGGCTGGCCTACGCCGGCACCAACGGCCACCCCTACCAGAGCGTGGGACGCTGGCTGCTGGACCGCAAGCTGATCAGCAGCGGCAGCTGGGAGGCGATCCGCGCCTGGGCGCAGCAGAACCCGGCGCGCGTCAACGAAATGCTGTGGAGCAATCCGCGCGTGGTCTTCTTCCGCGAGGAGCCGCTCAGCGAGTTCGACGCCCGCTTCGGGCCGCGCGGCGCCCAGGGCGTGGCGCTGACGCCGGGCCGCTCGATCGCGGTCGACCGCGACAGCATCCCCTACGGCACGCCGCTGTGGCTGCGCTCGGCTGGCCCGGCGGTGCAGTTCGAGAAGCTCGTGCTGGCGCAGGACACCGGCAGCGCCATCGTCGGCGCGGTGCGCGCCGACTACTTCACGGGCTGGGGCGACCAGGCCTACACTCTGGCTGCCGGGCTCAAGCAGCCGCTCGAGCTCTGGGCGCTGTGGCCTCGCAGCCAGCAGTAAGGCCGCTGCCGGCAGACCACACCCCTGCAAGGAGGAAGCCATGCGCATAGGCGTGCTCACCGGCGGCGGCGACTGCCCCGGACTCAACGCGGTGATCCGCGCGGTCACCAAGTCGCTGCTGCGCCAGTGCGGCGCCGAGGTGATCGGGATCGTGGACGGCTTCGCCGGCCTGATGGGGGCGCAGCCGCGCACCCGGGCGCTCGACTGGGAGAGCGTCAGCGGCATCCTGATGCTGGGCGGCACCATGCTGGGCACCAGCAACAAGGCCAACCCGCTGCGCGACGAGGCGACGACCGCGCGCGCGCTGGCCAACGCGCGCGCGCTCGGGCTCGACGCGCTGGTCGCGATCGGCGGCGACGGCACGATGGAGATCGCCCACGGCCTGAGCCAGCACGGCCTGCGCCTGGTCGGCGTGCCCAAGACAATAGACAACGACATCGCGGGCTGCGAGCGCAGCTTCGGCTTCGACACCGCGGTCGCGACCGTGACCGAAGCGCTCGAGCGCATCCAGACCACGGGCCAGAGCCACAGCCGGGTGATGATCGTCGAGACCATGGGCCGCTACGCCGGCTGGATCGCGCTCGAGGCCGGCCTGGCCGGCGCCGCCGACGTGATCCTGCTGCCCGAGATCGACTACTCGATCGAGGCCGTGGCCGCGGTCTGCCGCACGCGAGAGCAGCGCGAACGCTACACCGTGATCTGCATCGGCGAAGGCGCCAAGGTGCGGGGCGGCGAGATGACGGTGCTGCGCCGCATCGCCGACAGTCCCGACCCGATCCGCTTGGGCGGCGTCGCGCATGTGCTGCGCGAGCAGCTGCAGCCGCTGCTGGCCAGCGAGGTGCGCGCCACCGTGCTCGGCCATGTGCAGCGCGGCGGCTCGCCGACGCCCTTCGACCGCGTGCTCGCGACCCAGTTCGGCAACCAGGCCGCGCAGCTGGTGATGCAGGGCGAATTCAACCGCATGGTGACGCTGCAGTGCGAGCGCCTGGGCAGCGTGCCGCTGTCCGAGGTCGCGCACCAGAGCCGCAAGGTGCCGCTCGACCATCCGCTGCTGCGCACGGCGCGCCAGATCGGGGTCTCGCTCGGCGAGCCCTGAGCGCCGGCGCCGTGGCTCAGTCGTCGGCGAGCAATCCGCCCTCGATGATCCGGACCCGGGCGCCGACGGCCAGCGCCGGGTCCTTGTCCAGCGTCACGGTCTGCACGCCGCCGCCGGCCAGGCGCACCGTCACCTCGTAGCGCCGGCCGGCCGTCGGCCGCCGCTCGCCCTCGCGCCCGACATAGGCACCGCCGACCGCGCCCAGGACCCCGGCGAGCCGGCTGCCGGAGCCCTCGCCGATCTGGCTGCCGAGCACCGCGCCCGACAGGCCGCCCGCCATGGGTCCGGCGTAGCTGGGGCGGCCCTCGACCTCGACGACCTGAACCAACTGGACCACGCCACAGGCGGCGCAATCATGCTGCGCCGCCGGCGCGGACACGGGCTTGGGCGGCGGCACCAGCGGGACGCTGCTGGTGACGGTCCGGCCGCCGACGACCAGCCGGGCCCGGACCAGGCTGGCGGCGTTGACGCCGTCGCTGCGGCGCACGGTGTAGCGGCCCAGGTACTCGCCGGGACGCTCCTCGGTCAGCACGACGGTGCGCTCGCCCCCGGCCAGCGTCAGGCTGGCCCGCCCACCCGGCGTGCCGCGCAGCGTGAACTCGAGCCCGGTGCCGGGCTCCAGCCGGGGATGGACCTGTGCGGCCAGCGACTGGATCGCGGGCCCAGGCTGGGCCTGGCAGTGCGGCGCGGCAGCGCCCAGCCCGGCAAGCCCGAGCAGGGACGCACACAGGAAGCGGCAGGCTGGCATGGATCTCACCTCGGGCAGAGCGCAATCGCGGAACAGCCGGCAGAGGCGTCCCGCAGCTGTGACGACCATAACACCGGCGGCGGCGGCGGGCAAGGCACGGACCTGCCCGGCAGCGGCGGCGGCGGCGGCGGCCGCTCAGGCGCCGCCAGGCTGACGCTCGAGAGTCTCCATGGCCAGGCAGAGATCGGCCCAGGCCTTGGCCTTCTCGGCCGGGCTGCGCAGCAGATAGGCCGGGTGGTAGGTCACGATCAGGGGCAGGGTGCGCCCGCCCAGGTTCACCGTGTGCACCCGCCCGCGCAGCTTGCCCAGCGGCAGCTGGCGCAACGCCTCGGGGTTGGGGAAAGCCGGGCTGTGCGCCAGCAGCGTGTGGGCGGCGAAGCGCCCCATCGCGAGGATGATGCGGGGCTGCAGCAGCTCGACCTGGCGCAGCAGGTAGGGCTCGCACTGCGCGATCTCGACCGGGTCGGGATTGCGGTTGTGCGGCGGGCGGCACTTGATCACGTTGGCGATGTAGACCTTGCGCTCGCGCGACAGGTCCATGGCGGCCAGCATGCGGTCGAGCAGCTGGCCGGCGCGGCCGACGAAGGGCAGGCCCTGGCGGTCCTCCTCCTCGCCCGGCGCCTCGCCGACCACCAGCCAGTCGGGCGCCGGATCGCCCATGCCGGGCACGGCCTGGCGGCGCAGCGCGCCAAGATCGCAGGCGCGGCAGGCGCGGATCGCATCGGCCAGCGCGGCCTGGTCGGCCGGCACCTCGGCCAGCGGGATGACGGCGCGCTCAGGTGCGCGAGCTGCCGGCGCTGCGCCAATCGGTGACGTCGTCCTGGGCGCTGCCGGCTGAGGTGCTGCCGGACTCGCTGCCAGCACCGGCGCCTGGCCAGCGGCCGCCGGCGGGCGCGGAGGGTGCGGCGCGCGCGTGGCTGCCTGGCTCGCGGCCTGGCCGCTTGCTACACGATCCCGCCCCGCAGGCGCTGCGGCCGGCCGGGACATCGGCGGCTCCGGTGAGCGCGCTTCCTGCCACCAGACGTTGACGCCCATCTCGGCCAGCATGGCGCATTGGCGCGGGTCCAGGCCCGGCAGCAGGGGCCGCGGCGACTCCGCTGGCTGGCGTTGGAGGTCGCTCATCGCTGCGCCCCCGCGGCTGGGGCAGGCGCCAGCGCCAGGCTCATGACGACGGCATCCTCGCGCCGGGCGCCCTGGTCGGGGTAGTAGCCGCGCCGCAGTCCGACCTGCTGGAAGCCCAGGCTCTCGTACAGCGCGCGCGCGGCCAGGTTGCCGGCCCTGACCTCGAGCCAGAGCCATTCGGCACCCTGCAGGCGCGACCAGGCCGTCAGCGCGCCCAGCAGCAGGCGCGCGCAGCCCTGGCGCTGGTGCATCGGCACGGTCGTGATGTTGAGCAGGTGGGTCTCGCCGACGCCGCGCATCGCGACCAGGTAGCCCAGCAGCAGGCGCCCGTCCGGCAGGCACGGCGCCTGGATCCAGGCCGGCGGGTCGTCCGGCTGCGGCTCGGTCACGAGCATCTGCGCCCAGTAGCCCGACGCGATCGAATCGCGGAAATGGCGCTCGCCCCAGGGATGGGCGTAGGCGGTCTTCTCGACCTCGGCCACCAGCGGCAGCACGGCCTCGTCCATCGGCAGCAGCGCCCAGGGGCGGCCCGGATCGCCCGCGCCCGACGCCAGCCAGGAGGCGACGCCGGCGGCCATCTGTGACAGGCTCATGCGCCGGCTCCGGCCGCCGCCAGCTTCTCGGCCTTGAGGCGCTCGCGCTCCTCGGTGGTCTGCGCCACCTTGTCGCGCACGTAGAGCGGCTGCGCCCCGGCGGCCGGCACCGCTGCGCCTGCGGCCCAGAGGGCGGGCGCGAGGCGCAGCATGGCGCCGGCGGTGGGCCAGGCCGGCTCGTGCCGCACCGCCTGCCAGGCGGCCGGCAGCCGCGTGCCGTAGATCGTCCGCGCATTGCCCGCCAGCAGGGGCTCGCTGCCGCTGCCGGCATCGGGCCAGCCGTCGGCCAGCTGCAGCGCTTCTGGCGCGCTCAGCCAGGCGTGGCCATCCAGGCGCGGCTGCGCCGGCGCGCCCGTCAGCCCGACTTCGGCCAGGTAGAGCTCGTCCATGCGCGCATCCAGCGCCGCGGCGATGCGCGCGGGCAGCGGCTCGCCACGCTGTGCGATCTGCCAGCGCGCCTGCTCCGCGACCGCGAGCAGGGTGTTGACCGGCAGCACCGGGATGCCGCCCGGGCGCGCCGCGACCGCCAGCCCCTGCACGACCGCGCAGGCGGTGCGCAGGCCGGTGAAGGAGCCCGGGCCGCAGCCAAAGGCGATCGCGTCGAGTTCGGCCAGCTGCCAGCCCGCCTGCGCCAGCAGCACGCGGATCTGCGGGATCAGCGTGGCCGAGGCCTGGGCGCCGCCCGCGCCCTCGTGCACCAGCCAGCCCTCGGGCCGCTCCGGGCTGCCGAGCGCGACGCTCAGGCGCTCGGTGCTGGTGTCGAGCGCCAGCACCCGGGCACCGGCGGGCAGGTTGGCGGGCAGGTCGGCGTAGGGCGAGATGGGCGTGGCAGGAGCAGACATGGCGTGATTATCCTAGGCGCGGATAATGCCTGCCATGCTGGACTGGACTTCACGCCGCGCGCGGCCCTTGCGCCCCGCCCTGCCCGCCTGCCCGGCGGCGTCTTGGCAGCAGGCACTCGGCGCAAGCCCGGCTCGTGCCGCACTGCGCCTCTGGAGGGGTTTTCTCATTACGCCGGCACTGCTGCTGGGCGCGACCGGCCCGCTACCGGCGCAGCCGCTCGACGAAGCGGCCCGCGCCGCCGCAGTGACGGTCGCTGCGCCCGCCGCGACGGCCGTGTCCATGCAGCTGCCGCACGAGGTCGCCGCCCTGCTCGCACGCGCGCAGCTGCCTGAACAGGCGCTGGCTGCCGTGGTGCTGGACACCCGCAGCGAGCGGGCGCCGCTGCTGTCCTGGCGCGCCGGCGAGCCGGTCAGCCCGGCGTCCACGCTCAAGCTGGTCACGACCTACGCCGCGCTCGACCTGCTCGGCCCCGCCTACCGCTGGCATACCCGCGTCTACAGCGACGGCCCGGTGCACGACGGCGTGCTGCGGGGCAACCTCTACCTCCAGGGTGGGGGTGACCCCAAGCTCGTGAGCGAGCGGCTCTGGCTGCTGCTGCGCCGCGTGCAGGGCACGGGGGTGCGACGCATCGCCGGCGACCTGGTGCTGGATCACAGCGCCTTCGAGCTGCCGCCCAGTGACCCGGGTGCCTTCGACGGTGAGCCGCTCAGGCCCTACAACGCTGCCGCCGACGCGCTGCTGATCAACTACCGCGCCCAGGTCTTCAGCTTCACGCCCGACCCCGCCGCCGGCGTGGCGCGCGTGGCGCTGGAGCCGCCACTGGCCGGCGTCGAGTTCCCGGCCAGCGTGCCGCTGGACGGCGGCCGGACGCCAGGCTGCGGCGACTGGCGCGGCCTGCTGCGCGCCGACTTCTCCGACCCGCTGCGGCCGCGCTTTGCCGGCCGCTACCCGTCCGCCTGCGGCGAGCGCGAATGGCCGATCGCCCACCCCGAGCCGGAACGGCTGGCCGAACGCGCGGTCGCGGGCCTCTGGCAGAGCCTGGGCGGCCGCATCGACGGCCGGGTGCGCGATGGCCAGGTGCCGGCCGGTGCCACGCTGCGCCTGAGCTTCGAGTCGCCGCCGCTGGCCGAGGTCGTGCGCGAGACCAACAAGTACAGCAACAACGTGATGGCGCAGCAGATCTTCCTGACGCTGGGCCTGGGCGCGGAGGACGACGCGCCGGCCACCCCGGCCAGCGCCCGGCTCGCGCTGCAGCGCTGGTGGCAGGCGAGGCTGGGCACCGATACGCCCCTGCCCGAGGTCGGCAACGGCAGCGGCCTCAGCCGCGAGGCGCGCCTGAGCGCTGGCGCGCTCGCGCAGCTGCTGCAGCTGGCGTGGCAGTCGCCGCTGATGCCGGACCTGGCGGCCTCGCTGCCCGCGAGCGGCCTGGACGGCACGCTCAGGCGCAGCGAGATGGGCGCGGGACTGGCCCACCTCAAGACCGGCAGCCTCAAGGATGTGCTGGCGCTGGCCGGCTATGTCCACGGGACCGGCGGCCAGCGCCGCGTGCTGGTCGCGATCGTCAACCACGCGAACGCGCGCGCCGCGCGACCGGCACTCGACGCCCTGGTCCAGTGGGCCGCCACGCGCTGAGCGCGCTCAGGGCTCGACCGCCATCCGCCCCGGGCCGTCGGCCAGCGTGCGCTCGAGCGCGCGCTCGGCGCCGGCCGCCATCGCGGACGCCCGGCCCTGCAGCCGCTGCAGGCCGCCAGGCAGGCAGCCGTGCACCCCGGCGCTGAGGCTGACGGCCAGATCCTGCCCAGCCAGCGCCAGCGGCTGCTGCGCCGCGACCTCGCGCAGATCCTGGGCCAGCACCAGCGCGGCACCGACGTCGGACGCCGGCAGCAAGACCAGGAAGCGCGACTCGCTCCACTGACCCAGCAGATCGTGCGCGCGCAGGCGCGAGCCCAGCCGCTGCACCAGCGCCAGGCGCAAGGCCGCGCTCGACTCCGGCCCCAGTTGCCGCGACAACCGGGCATAGTCGTCGATTTCCAGCATGAGCAGGCTGACCGCGTGACGCTGGCGGTCGGCCAGCGCGAGTTCGCGCGCCAGGGCGTCGAGCAGCGTCGCGCGCCCCCACAGCCCGGTCTGCGGATCGCGCCAGAGCGGCTGGCGCAGGCGCTCCCTCATCCGCCACCGCTCCCAGGCCGCACCGGCCAGTGCTGCCGCCACTGCGACGGCCAATGCGGTCGGCAGCAAGGCGGTGAGGTCGGCGGACATGGATGCAGGCATGGCGACGAGCTCGCTTGGAGTCGATCCGGCTAGTCTGCCGCAGCCCGGACCGGCGCAGTTCAAAAACCGACAAAAACCGTAGAAAAAGGCATGGACGGCGCCCGGTCAAGCCCTTAAATTTCCGCGTTTAATTGAGCACACAAACAATCAGTACACAATCTAAATTACTTTCAAATTCCTTCATGGAGACACAAGCATGGCTATCGCTGACGATTCCGGATTAGAGGCCCGCCGCATGCGCACAGTGACCTGGGTGGTGGCGCTCGCCACCATAGGCCTGATCTTCGACGGCTACGACCTCGTCGTCTACGGTGCGGTGGTCTCGACCTTCCTGCGCGACCCCTCCCAGATCGGCACCATGACTCCGGCCATCGCCGGCATGCTGGGCAGCTACATGCTGTTCGGCGTGATGGTCGGCGCGCTGCTGGCCGGCAGCGTCGGCGACATCCTGGGCCGTCGCAAGGTGATCCTGGCCTCCTACGCCTGGTTCTCGGTCGGCATGGCCCTGACCGCCATGACCCACGACACCGCCACCTTCGGCTGGCTGCGCTTCTTCACCGGCCTGGGCGTGGGCTCGCTGGTGGCGACGACCGCCGCACTGGTGGCGGAATACGCGCCCAAGGGCAAGAAGAACATGATCAACGCCATCACCAACGGCGGCATCCCGCTCGGCAGCCTGCTGATCAGTGCCGGCCTCAAGCTCGACTCGATCTTCTACGTGCTGGCCTGCATCGGCGTGTTCGGCGTCCTGCTCACCCTGCTGGTGTCGATGTCGCGCAGCGCCCACGAGGTCCGCGCCAGCCAGCCAGCTCGCGGCTCGCGGCTCGCGGCTCGCTCAAGGCAGCGTAAAACACGGGTCCGTTCCGCGGCTCCGAGCCCCGGTCCCAGCGGCCGGGGCATGAGACAAAAACCCCGCCGGCTCGCGCCCGGCGGGGTTTTTTCGTTGCTGCAGGGGAAGCCGCCCCTGCCGCGCGGCATCAGACCGCGTCGGGCTGGGCCGACGGCGCCGCCTTGCGGAAGGCTTCCAGCTCGCTGCAGGCGGCGTCCACCGCCATGATCAGCGGCCAGCGGCCCAGGTCGACCTTGAAGCGGCGCGCGCTCTCGACCTGCGGGACCAGGTAGCAGTCGGCGATGGTCGGCGTGTCGCCGTAGCTGAAGCGGCCGCGCTGCTTGTCTGCGGCCAGCAACGCCTCGTAGGCGTCGAAGCCGGCCGCGATCCAGGTGCCGCACCAGGCCTTGATCGCGGCCTGATCGGCGCCGAAGGTCTTGCGCAGGTACTCGAGGATGCGGCGGTTGTTTACGGGATGGATGTCGCAACCCACGATGGCAGCGAGCGCGCGCACCTGCTGGCGGCCGATGGCATCGGCCGGCAGCAGCGGCGGGTTCGGGTACTGCTCTTCCAGCCATTCGATGATGGCGGGCGACTGGATCAGCACCTGCTCGCCGGTGTCGAGCGCGGGCACCAGCTGCTGCGGGTTGACCGCCTTGAACTCCTCGCTCAGGTGCTTTTCCTGCGCCAGGTGCACGGCCACGTACTCGGTTTCCAGGCCCTTGAGGTTGAGGGCAATGCGCGTGCGGTGCGAGGTGCCGCTGCGCCAGAAGTTGTAGAGCTTCATGTAACTATCCTGAATCAGACTGCGGGACGGGCAGCAGACTACCACGCCCACGAACAAAACCCCTGCACGGGCCAGCCTGCGCAGGGGTCGAGGGAGATCAGCGCGCGGCTTACTCGGCCGGGCCGACGGTCAGCTCGATCTGGCCCACGCCTTCGACATGGCCAGTGATCTTGTCGCCCGCCACGACGGCGCCGACGCCTTCGGGCGTGCCGGTGTAGATCAGGTCGCCGGGCTGCAGGTGGTAGTACAGCGACAGGTCGGCGATGATCTCGCGGATGTTCCAGATCAGCTTGTTGACGTCGGACTTCTGCTTGGTCACGCCGTTGACTTCGAGCGCGATCTCGCCGCTGTCGATGACCTTGCCTTCCATCGGCACGATCTCGGAGCAGACCGAGGACTGCTCGACGTCCTTGCCGGTGTCCCAGGGACGGCCCTTTTCGCGGGCGACCAGCTGCAGGTCGCGGCGGGTCATGTCCAGGCCGGTGGCGTAGCCGTAGATCAGCTCGTGCGCCTTGTCCTCGGGCACGCGGAAGCCCGGCTTGCCGATCGCGACCACCAGCTCCATCTCGAAGTGGTAGTTCTTGGTCTCGGGCGGGTAGGCCACGGTGGCGCCGCTTTCGACGATGGTGTCGGGCGACTTGGTGAAGTAGAAAGCGCGCTCGACCGACTTGTCGACCGGACGGCCCATCTCGACGGCATGCGCGTGGTAGTTGCGGCCGACGAAGAACAGGCGGTTGATCGGGAAACGCTCTTGCTTGCCCTGGATCGGCAGGGAGTGGACTTCGGGCGGGTTGAACAGGTACTTGGCCATTTCGCTTTTCCTTGGAAATCGGATTCAGAAAGACGGAAAACCGGAGCCACTATAAGCGCGGCCCCGGCCAGTCGGTGGCGGCTGCTCAGCCGCGGTTCTCGTAGACGCCGAGCTTGCGGTGCAGCGGCGACTCGTCGGCGACGAAGATGAAGGCCGGCTCGGTCGCCGAGCGGTTGCTCAGCGTGCAGGCGGTGTAGCCCGGCACGGCGCAGGTATCGGCCTCGGCCAGGGTGAAGGCGGAGGAACCCTCGACCTGGACGTCGGCGCTGCCTTCGACCTGGTGCAGCACCTGGGCCGGCGAGCGCGCCGGCAGACGCAGGGTCTGGCCCGGACGCAGCATCAGGGCGTAGAAGCCCAGGATGTTCTCGGGATCCTTGCCGGTTTCCGGGTTGACATAGGTCACCTGCACGGCTTCGAGCTCGGGCTGGTCTTCGCCCAGCGACAGCAGCGCGGCCTTGGCATCGGCCCAGGGGTAGCGCAGCATCGGGTAGGCCTTGTCGGCGCGCTGGAACACCTGGGTCGGCACCACGCCGCCACGGGCATAGGCCTTGGCACCCTGGCCCGGCACGACGGTCTGGCTCGGCACTTCCTCGTGGTAGGAGGCCTCGACATAGTAGACCAGCGGCAGGTCGAGGACGTCGAGCCAGATCACCGGATCGGTGCCGTCATGGCCATGCTCGTGCCACAGGCCGGTCGGGGTCAGGATCAGGTCGCCGCGGCCCATCGGGCATTTCTCGCCGTTGACCAGGGTCCAGGCGCCCTCGCCCTCGACCACCATGCGGATCGCGTTCGGGGTGTGGCGATGCGCCGGTGCCAGTTCGCCCGGCAGCAGCAGCTGCATGCCCAGGTACATCGCGGCGCTGGCCTGCATCTTCTCCAGGCCGTGGCCGGGGTTGGCCAGCACCAGCACGCGACGCTCGGCCTTCTCGATCGGGGTCAGCTCGCCGGCCTTCAGCAGCAGCTCGCGCAGCTTGGCGTAGGGCCAGTGGGTCGGCTGGGTCTTGCGTGCTGGCACATGCGGCGGCAGCACCGCGCGCAGGCTGGGCCACAGCGGGACCAGGTTGTTGGCCGTCAGCTCGTCGCGGTAGTCCTGCGGCAGGTCTTCCAGGCGACCCAGGGTGTCGAAGCGACTGTTGTCTTGCATGTTCTCGTCCTTTCCGGCGATTTGGCGCGGTGATCAGCCCTGCTGCAGGCAGTTGGTGACGTTCCAGCCATACAGCCATTCGATGGCGTCGTAGAAGCGTTCCTGGGTGCGGCCCTTCCACAGGCTGTTGCGGATCAGGCGCTCGACCCCCTTGGCGTGATACAGGCGGCCCATTTCGCGGCCCGACAGCACGATGCGACCGGTGCGCGCGATGCGGTTCTTCTGGTACAGCTGCAGCGCGGCATCCCAGTCCTTGTTCGTCACGCGCAGCGCCTCGCCCAGCGTCACGGCATCTTCCAGCGCCATGCAGGCACCTTGCGCCATGTACTGGGTGGTCGGGTGAGCGGCGTCGCCGAGGATGGTGGCGCGGCCGAAGACCCAGTTCGGGATCGGCTCGCGGTCCGCGGTGGCCCAGCGCTTCCAGCTCTTGGGCAGCTCGATCAGCTGGCGTGCCTTCGGGCAGATGCCCTGGAAGTAGCTCTCGACCTCCTCCTTGGAACCGTCGGTCACGCCCCACTGCTCCTGCTGGCGGCTGTGGAAGGTCACGACCACGTTGTACTGCTCGCCGCCGCGCAGCGGGTAGTGCACCAGGTGGCAGTTCGGGCCGGCCCACAGGCTGGCGGCGTTCCACTTCAGGTCATCCGGGAAGTCTTCCTTCTCGACCACGGCACGGTAGACCACATGGCCGGTCACGCGCGGCGGATCGTTGACGTACTGGGCGCGCACCACCGACTTGCCGCCGTCGGCGCCGATCAGGGCCTGGCCGGTCCAGCGCTTGCCGTTCTGGTCGATCGCGGTGACGACCTTGGTGGCCTCGTCCTGCTCGACCTTCTCGATGCGGGTGTTGGTGAAGAACTCGACCTTGCCAGTCTCGACCGCGCCCTCGAGCAGCGACTTGTGCACGTCGACGCGGTGGATCACGGCGTAGGGGTTGCCGAAGCGCTGGCGGAAAGCCTCGCCGGTCTCGATCTTGCCGATCTGGTACTCGTCGATGGCGTCGTGCATCACCATGTAGTCGGTGTAGACGGCGCGAGCACGGGTCTTGTCGCCGACGCCCAGCGCGTCGAAGGCATGGAAGGCGTTGGGGCCGAGCTGGATGCCGGCACCGATCTCGCCGATCTCGGACGCCTGCTCGAACACCTGGACCTGGAAGCCCTGGCGCACCAGGGCCAGCGCTGCGGCCAGGCCGCCAATGCCGCCACCGGAGACCAGGACGGGCAGATCAGACTTGTTATCGCTCATGGACTCGCTCCTTGAAAATGGGCTTGATAGTGGACCCCGTGTGCTCACACGGACAATTAATCAGTACACATACTATTAGTATAGTGAGCTCAGCGAAAAACACAATCAAGGGTTAACCCTAGGAAGCCGACATGTCCCCCCTTCAAACAGCCGTCCAGCTGGACCTGCAGCCAGGACACGCGATCCGGCGCATGCACCAGATCGCCGTGGGCATCTTCCACCAGGAGACGCAGGACCTCAACATCACGCCGGTGCAGTACGCGATCCTGCAGACGGTGCACGACCAGCCGGGCTGCGACCAGCGCACGCTGGCGCGCTGCGTGGCGCTCGACACCTCCACCACCGCGAGCACGGTCGAGCGGCTGGAGGCGCGCGGGCTGGTCGCGCGCAAGGTCGCCCCCGAGGACCGGCGCGCGCGCCTGCTCACGCTGACTCCCGCCGGCCAGCAGCTGCTGGCCGAGACGCTGCCGCGCATGGAGCGCGCGCAGCAGCTGATCCTGGGCCCGCTCGACGAGCAGCAGCGCCAGACCTTCATGGTCCTGCTGCGCAAGCTGGTGAGCGAGAACAACGAGCTGTCGCGCGCGCCGGGCGAGAGCGGCCGCTGAACGCGTGCTGGCGCGGCGAGCCGACGCCAGCACAGTCGGCGGGGCGGTGCGAAAATGGCGCCCATGAATGCCGAAACCCCCTTCGAACTGATGAACCGCCTGGGCCGGCAGGCCAAGGCCGCCTCCGCCCTGATGGCCAAGGCCAGCGCCGCGCGCAAGGTCGCCGCGCTGCGCGCCCTGGCCGCGCTGCTGCGCGCCAACGTCGAGCCGCTGCAGCTCGACAACGCCAAGGACCTCGAGCGCGCGCGCGCCGCCGGCCTGAGCGAGCCGATGGTCGACCGCCTCAAGCTCAGCCCGAAGGTGATCGAGACCTGCGCCGAGGGCTGCGAGCAACTCGCCGCCATGCCCGACATCATCGGCGAGATCATCGGCATGAAGCAGCAGCCCAGCGGCATCCGCGTCGGCCAGATGCGGGTGCCGATCGGCGTCTTCGGCATGATCTTCGAGAGCCGGCCCAACGTCACGATCGAGGCCGCCAGCCTGAGCATCAAGAGCGGCAACGCCTGCATCCTGCGCGGCGGCTCGGAGGCGATCGAGTCGAACAAGGCGCTGGCCCGGCTGGTGCAGCAGGCGCTCGAGCAGGCCGGCCTGCCGGCCGACGCGGTGCAACTGGTGCCGACCACCGACCGCGAGGCCGTCGGCCACCTGATCGCCATGCCCGCCTATGTCGACGTGATCATCCCGCGCGGCGGCAAGGGCCTGATCGAGCGCATCAGCGCCGAGGCCAAGGTGCCGGTGATCAAGCACCTCGACGGCAACTGCCACACCTATGTCGACGACCCCTGCGACGTCGCGATGGCGGTCAAGGTCGCGGACAACGCCAAGACCCAGAAGTACAGCCCCTGCAACGCGACCGAGAGCCTGCTGGTCGCGCGCGGCGTCGCGGCCGAATTCCTGCCGCAGATCGGCGCCGTCTACGCGCAGAAGGGCGTCGAGATGCGCTGCTGCCCGGTCTCGAAGGCGATACTGAGCCAGGTGCCCGGCGCGCAGCTGAAGGACGCGACCGAGCAGGACTGGTCCGAAGAATACCTGGCACCGATCATCAGCGTCAAGGTCGTGGCCGGCGTCGACGAGGCCATTGCCCACATCAACAAGTACTCCAGCGGCCACACCGAGGCCATCCTGACCACCGACCACATGCACGCGCAGCGCTTCCTGCGCGAGGTCGACTCGAGCAGCGTGATGGTCAACGCCAGCACCCGCTTCGCCGACGGCTTCGAATACGGCCTGGGCGCCGAGATCGGCATCAGCACCGACAAGTTCCACGCCCGCG
>JBEEPT010000158.1:0-13633 GCA_041190985.1 Pseudomonadota bacterium | reverse complement strand
CCTGCGAGGCCTACCCCCACCTCCCGGTGGTCATGCACCAAGACCACGGCCAAAGCCCGGCCATTTGCCAAGGCGCCATCAACCTGGGCTTCAGCTCGGTGATGATGGACGGTTCGCTGATGGAAGACGGCAAAACCCCCGCCAGTTTTGACTACAACGTGGACGTGACCCGCCGCGTGGTGGACATGGCGCACCAAGCAGGTGTGTCGGTGGAAGGTGAACTGGGCTGCCTGGGCAACCTGGAAACCGGCGAAGCCGGTGAAGAAGACGGCATTGGTGCCGAAGGCAAACTGGACCACAGCCAGATGCTGACCGACCCCGAAGAAGCCGCCCAGTTCGTGAAAGCCACAGGCCTGGACGCGTTGGCCATTGCGATTGGCACCAGCCATGGCGCGTACAAATTCAGCCGCAAGCCCACGGGCGACATTTTGGCCATCAGCCGCGTCAAGGAAATCCACCAGCGCATCCCCAACACGCACCTGGTGATGCACGGCTCGTCCAGCGTGCCGCCGGAGCTGCTGGCCATCATCAACCAGTACGGCGGCAAGATGAAGGAGACCTATGGCGTGCCGGTCGAGGAGATCCAGGAAGCGATCAAGTACGGCGTGCGCAAGATCAACATCGACACCGACATCCGCCTCGCGATGACCGGCGCCGTGCGCAAGTTCCTGTTCGAGAACCCCGACAAGTTCGACGCCCGCGAATGGCTCAAGCCCGCGCGCGCCGCCGCCCAGGCGCTGTGCAAGCAGCGCTTCCTCGAGTTCGGCTGCGAAGGCCAGGCCGGCAAGATCAAGGGCCACAGCCTGCAGGTCGTCGCCGCCCAGTACGCCGCCGGCCAGCTGGCCCAGGTGGTCAACTGAGCCCGACGCCGGGGCCACGGGCTGCCGGCACTCCAGCGGTGCGCGGGACCGGGCTGATTGCCCCGCGCGCGCTCCTCGCGGCCGGCCGCTACAGTCGTGCCATCCTGCACGACTGGCCAGCCTGCGCGGCTGCCAGCACCTGCCTGCTGCCGCATACGCAGTATCACTAGCGGCAAGCACATAATGCACACTGGCCGCGCCAACCAGACGGCCGGGTGCCGGCGAAGCCCAGCTCGCCTCTGCGCCTTGGGTTGAAGAACAAGAAATCAAGCTTCCGCCAGCGGCCTCGCCCGCTTCGGGAGAGGGGGACCGTCGTTGAAGGCTGTCTCGCGCCCACCAGGCCAAGCAGCCAATTGTTGTTTGGGAATTTCATGCAAGCATCCACTCCGGCCGGTTCACAGGCCATCTCCCGCCGTGTCGTCGCCGCCACTGTTATCGGTAACGCGCTCGAGTTCTACGACTTCGTCACCTACGCCTTCTTTGCCGTTTACATCGGCAAGAACTTCTTCCCCGCCGGCGACGAGTTCATCAGCCTGCTGATGTCGGTCGCGGTGTTCGGCGTCGGCTTCGTCACGCGTCCGCTCGGCGGCATCCTGATCGGCGCCTACGCCGACCGCGCCGGCCGCAAGCCGGCCATGCTGCTGACCATCGTGCTGATCACCATCGGCACGCTGGGCCTGGCGCTGACGCCCTCGTACGAGAGCATAGGCATCGCGGCCCCCATCATCGTCGTGCTCGCGCGCCTGGTCCAGGGCCTGGCGCTCGGCGGCGAGATCGGCCCCTCGAGCGCCTTCCTGATCGAAAGCGCCCCCGCCAGCAAGCGCGGACTGTACGGCAGCTGGCAGCTCGCCAGCCAGGGCATCGCGGCCGTGGTCGCCGGTGGCTTCGGCATGGTGCTGGCGGCGAATATGTCGCCGGCCGACCTGCAGGCCTGGGGCTGGCGCGTGCCGTTCGCGGTCGGCCTGCTGCTGATCCCGCTCGCGATCTACCTGCGCAAGAGCATGCCCGAGACGCTGGAGCACGGCACCGCCGAGCACCAGCCGCAGAAGGCGGGCACGCTGCTGCGCCAGCATGCCCGCCTGGTCACGCTCGCGCTGCTGGCCCTGATGGGCGGCACGGTGTCGACCTATGTCAACAACTACATGACCACCTTTGCGATCAGCACGCTCAAGTTCCCCGCCGTGACGGCGATGGCGGCGACCGTGATGAGCGGCTGCGCCACCCTGGTGTTCTCGCTGCTGGGCGGCTGGCTGTGCGACCGCATCGGGCGCAAGACCGTGATGTTCGTGCCGCGCCTGGCCGCAGCCCTGCTGACCTATCCGGCCTTCACCTACCTGATCGAGCAGAAGACCACCAGCGCGCTGTTCGGCGTCGCCATCCTGCTCGGCGCCCTGACCGCGCTGAGCGGCGCGGCCTCGCTGGTCGCCATCCCCGAGCTGCTGCCGCGCCGCGTGCGCGCCATCGGCCTGTCGCTCGCCTACGCGGTCGCCGTCACCCTGTTCGGCGGCACCACCCAGCTGGTCGTCACCTGGCTGATCGAATCCACCGGCAACCCGGCCTCCCCGGCCTGGTACGTCACCATCACCAGCGCGATCGCCGCCATCGCCATGCTGCTGATGCCGGAAGGCCGCAACAAGCAGCTGCACTGAGCGGCAAGCCGGCCGCGCGCCGGCTGACTCCTTGGACGAACGCCCGGGCTGCGACTGGCCCGGGTGTTTTTTCGTGGTGCGGGCGGGGCGCTGGGTGAAAAACGCAAGACTTGCGATAATCGGCGCCATCCGATCCCGGCCCGCAGCCCTGGCAGCGGGCCACATCCAGGCCGCCGCTGGCCGGCCCGCAAGTCCATGACCAACGCACTCCACACCTCCGCCCTCAAGTCCCTGCCCCTGCTCGCGCGCGGCAAGGTGCGCGACAACTACGCCGTGGGCGACGACCGCATCCTGATGGTCGCGTCCGACCGCATCAGCGCCTTCGACGTCATCATGGGCGAGCCGATTCCCGGCAAGGGCGAACTGCTGACCAGGCTCAGCCTGTTCTGGTTCGACCTGCTCGGCCCCAAGGGCAAGAACATCTGCCCGATCCACCTGACCGGCGAAGACCCGACCAGCGTCGTCAGCGAGGCGGAAAAGCCCCTGGTGCGCGGCCGCTCGATGCTGGTCAAGCGCCTCAAGCCGATTCCGGTCGAGGCCGTGGTGCGCGGCTACCTGGCCGGCAGCGGCTGGAAGGAATACCAGGAAAGCCGCAGCGTTTGCGGCGTGCCCCTGCCCGAGGGGCTGAAGAACGCCTCCAAGCTGCCCGAGCCGATCTACACCCCGGCGGCCAAGGCCGAAGTCGGCGAGCACGACGAGAACATCAGCTTCGAGAAGACGGTCGAGATGATCGGCCCCGAGCTGGCCGCCAAGATCCGCGAGCTCTCGATCCAGCTCTACCAGGCCGCCGCCGAATACGCCGCGACCAAGGGCATCATCATTGCCGACACCAAGTTCGAGTTCGGCCTCGACGCCGACGGCACGCTGACGCTGATGGACGAGGTGCTGACCCCCGACAGCTCGCGCTACTGGCCGGCCGACAGCTACGCCGAGGGCAGCAACCCGCCGAGCTTCGACAAGCAGTTCCTGCGCGACTGGCTCGAGACCGCGACGCTGGACGGCCACCCCTGGAGCAAGACCGCCCCGGCACCGCGCCTGCCCAAGGAAGTGATCGAGCAGACCGCCGCCAAGTACGAGGAAGCGCTCAAGCGCATCCTGGGCTGAAGCTGGCCGGCCCCCCGCTCCAGCCGCCGAGGACCCTGCTCCGCTGGCCCGGCGGCTGCCTGAACTGATTCGATGCCGCAACCGGACCACGCCGCGCCACCCGCGGGTAGCGCCATCTGGCCCTACCCGCTCTGGATCGCGCACCGCGGCGCCGGCACGCTCGCCCCCGAGAACACGCTGGCGGCCTTTCGTCTTGGCGCCGCGCACGGCTACCGCATGTTCGAGTGCGACGCCAAGCTGAGCGCCGACGGCGTACCTTTCCTGCTGCACGACGCCACGCTGGAGCGCACCACCAACGCGCAGGGCGATGCCCGCCAACTGAGCTGGTCCGAACTCTCGCGGCTGGATGCCGGCGGCTGGCATTCGCCCGGCTACGCGGGCGAGCCCCCGGCCACCCTGGCCGCGCTGGTCGCCTTCTGTCGCGCCAACGGCCACTGCCTCAACGTCGAGATCAAGCCCAGCCCCGGCGCCGAAGCCGAGACCGGCACTGCGGTGGCCAGGGCACTGGCGCGGCAGTGGGAGGACGCGGAGTTCCCGCCGCCGCTGCTGAGCTCGTTCAGCCGGGAGGCGCTGGCCGCGGCGCGGGATGCGGCGCCCCGACTGCCGCGCGGACTGCTGCTGCATGAGCTCGACCCGGACTGGGCCGATGCCGCGCGGCATCTGGATTGCCGCGCCATCGTCTGCCATCACCCGCTATGGACCGCCGATCTGGTCGCCCAGGTGCATGCGGCCGGCTGGCGCGCGCTCGCGTACACGGTCAACGACGCGGACGAGGCGCAGCGCCTGCTCGGCCTCGGGCTCGATGGCCTGATCACCGACCGCGTCGACCGCCTGCCGACTGGCCAGCCAGGCCGTTCAGGCCGCCATTGATGACCCGGGCTCAGGCCATCGCCAGCACGAAATCGTCCAGCCGCTCCAGATAGCGCTGCGCCGGCACCTGCCGGATCGGCTCGCCATGGTTGTAGCCGTAGCTCACGAGCCAGACCGGGCAACCCGCCGCGTGGGCCGCCTCGGCGTCGTTGCGCGAGTCGCCCACCATCAGCGTGCGCGCGGGCTCGGTACCGAGCGCGCGGCAGGTCTCGAGCAGGGGCAGCGGATCGGGCTTCTTGCGCGCGAAGGAGTCGCCGCCGAACACCAGCTCGAAATAGCCGTCCAGGCCCTTGGCCGCCAGCAGCGGGCGCGCGAAGGCCAGCGGCTTGTTGGTCAGGCAGGCCAGCCGCAGGCCGGCGCTGCGCAAGGCCTGCAGGCCCTCGACCACGCCGTCGAACAGCTCGGACGCCTGGCCGTTGACCGCGAGGTAATGGCGCTGGTAGGCCTCCCAGGCCGCGTCGTAGAGGCTGGCGTCGCCACCGACCTCGGCCAGGGTCTGGCGCAGCAGGTGCTCGCTGCCCTTGCCGACGGTGCGCTCGACGAAGGCGCGGTCCACGCGCGCCAGGCCGAGTTCGTCCAGCGTCAGGCCCAGCGCGGCGACGAAATCACCCAGGGTGTCGACCATGGTGCCGTCGAGGTCGATGATGGCGGCGTCGATGCCGCCCTGGTGCACAGGCATAGTGTTCCAAGCAGAGGAATGAGGTTCTGAAACGCGCCGCCGACTCGATCGCGCGGCCCGGGCGTCAATGCTACCGTGACTCGTCCCGGCAGGCTGGACGAGGCGCCAATAGGCAGGCCGGCCCAGCAGGTTTTGCAGGACACCGCACTGCCCGCTCAACTTCGCGACCCGCCCTGCGGCCATATCGTCGCGCAGGCTGACCAGGCTCAGGAATAGGAAGTCGGCTCCGGGAAGGCGCCGGTCAGCGCATGGCGGCCGAGGTCGCGCAGCTTGTAGTCGATCGGGTCGTGCAGCGTGTGCACGCGCGCGTTGCGCCAGAAGCGGTCGAGGCCGAAGCGCGCCGAGGTCGAGCTCGCGCCCATCAGCTCGAACACCTCGCTGCTGACCTCGACCGCGGCGCGGTGCGCGACCGCCTTGGCCTCGGCCACCGCGATCGCCACGCGGCCGCGCTCCGCCGCCGTGACGGCGTCGCCCCGTGCCAGCGCCTGGTCGAGCTGCTGCGCCGCGAGGTCGGCCAGCACCTCGGCCGGCCGCACCAGCACCGTCAGCTCGCCGTAGCGGTGCTGCACATAGGGGTCGTCGACCGCGCGGCTGACGCCGGCGGCGAAGAAGGGCCGCGAGGACTCGCGCGTGTACTGCAGGCCTTGCGCCAGCGCGCCCTGCGCGATGCCGACGTAGAGGTTGACCAGGATCAGCTGCGCCAGTTGCGCGCGCAGCGTCGCGCGCGGCGTCGGCACCGTGCCGGGCCGCACCAGCACCTCGTGCGGCTCCAGCCGCACGCCATCGAAGACGACGCTGCCGCTGTCGGTCTGCTTCTGGCCGAAGGCATCCCAGTCGCTGCGTATCGTGACGCCGGCGCGGTCGCCCGGCAGCGCGCCGATCAGCAGGCTCTGGGTCGGCTCGTGCCAGGCCGAGAAGGTCAGGCGGTCGCAGCCGACCGACCCCGAGCAGTAGCTCTTCGGGCCCGTGATGCGCCAGCCGTCACCGTCCTCGCGCGCGAGCGCGCGCTTGTCGTTCGGATTCAGCGCATTGCCCCAGAACAGGCGCAGCCCGACCGTGGGCCGCAGCAGGGCTTCGTGCTGCTCCGGCCTGCCATAGAGCAGCACGGTCGCCACCTGCAGGTGGTGGAAGGCGTAGAGATGCGCCAGCGCGCTGTCGGCCTGGGCCAGCCGGCGCAGGCCGGCGTAGAAGGTCTGCCACGACTGGCCCCAGCCGCCGTGGGCGCGCGGAATCGTGAGCTGGAGCAGGCCGCTGGCGCGTATCAGCTCGCGCTCGGCGCGGGCATGGCCGCCGGCCCGGTCGCGCTCGACTGCCGTCGCGGCCAGGGCCTGGGCCAGGGCCTCGGTCGCCTGCTCGATCTGCGCCGGCGTCGGGCATCCGGAACCTTGAGGGGGGGATTCGTGGGAGGACATCTTCTTTCCCGAAGCGATGCGGATGAGCCAGTCTATCCAGTCCAGGCCGCTGCCGCCGATCCGGGATTGCACCCATCGCGGCCGGAGTCAGCCCTTCTGCGGCTGCAAGCACAGCCGGCACCCGCCGCTTTGTGACGGCACCCACAAGGGCCTGTGACCGTCGCACGGGAGCGAAGACCGCACATGCCGCAGCGGCAAAAACACGAAAGCCCCTTCAGCTGAGGCCAAAGGGGCTTGTCGGATTGTGGCCAGGCAAGCAAGCCACCGAAAAATCTGGAGCGGGAAACGAGGCTCGAACTCGCGACCTCAACCTTGGCAAGGTTGCGCTCTACCAACTGAGCTATTCCCGCGTGATGGTGAAGCGCTAGTCTAACATAAAACCTGGGGCCTGCTCGTCGCTGCCGCTGGCTCAGTCTTGCGGCTGGAACACGTCCACCCCCCGCTGCAGGGCAGAACGGATCAGGTTGGGGGTGGCGCGGATATGGGCTTCCAGCGCCAGCGCCGCACGCAGCTCATTGCCGGCCATGGCCGACTCGAAAATCTCGCGGTGCTCCTGGTGCACGTCGCGCCCGCTCTGGGAGAGCGACATCGAATAGCGCCGGTAGCGTTCCCCGTGCTGGGCCAGGATGCGCAGCAGCTTCAGGGTCCAGGCCGATGCGTGGCCCGAGATCAGCGTTTCGTGGAACTGCGTGTTCAGGCTTTCCCATTCCCGCGAATGCTGGACTTGCTGCGGCTGCTCCAGCGCGCGCAGCCGTTCATAGACCTGCCGCAGCCGCTGCCGCCATTGCTCGTCGCCATGGCGCACGGACTGGCGCAGGGCGTCGATCTCGATGTGGACCCGCAGCTCGGTCAGGTCCTCCAGGTCCTCGATGGCAATCGGGGCGACGTGAAAGCCGCGCTGACCCTCGGTCACCACCAGCGCATCGCTGACCAGGCGGGTGAGCGCCTCGCGCAAGGTGCCGGCTCCGACCTGGTAGCGCAGCTTCAGGTGCTCCACGCGCAGTTTCTCGCCCGGGGCCAGCCGCCCCTGGATGATGTCGTCGCGCAGCTGCCCGTAGGCCCGTTCGATCAGGGTGCGGGAGCCTTCCGGCGCCGGCGCGCCGGGCAGGTCGGGGCTGAGCGTCGGGCTGAAGGATCGTTTGGCCATGGGTCTGGTATCGATGAATGAATATCGAGATTAATTGAATCCGCGCCAGGGGTAGCCAAGGTGTGGATCCAGGACTTTTCAGGCTGATTCTGCACCACCGAGCAAAAACCTCCAATCATCCCTAGGAGAATCGCCTCAGCCGGCTTTTCGCGGAGTTTGCTCTGGATCAAAAAAGGTTGCGAACCAGACAAGGGTTAACCAAAATTTATCGAGATTTTTACATTCAATGGCTGGATTTTGGTGGCGAGCGGGAGCATCATGTCGGCGTTGCCTGGACAGGCTTGTCGGCGACATGACTCTTGTCAGCAAAAGGGACGGACCATGGGCGGTTTCACCATCACGATCACCAACACCGGGGAATCCTATCGCTGCCCGGACCACCGCACCGTGCTCGAAGGCATGGAAGCGCTGGGCCGGGCGGGCATCCCGGTCGGTTGCCGCAACGGCGGCTGTGGCGTGTGCAAGGTGGAGGTGCTCAGCGGTCAGTACGTGGCGCGGGTCATGAGCCGTGAACATGTCAGCGAAGCAGACGAGGCGTGCGGTCGGGTGCTGGCCTGCCGCATCAAGCCAGCGAGCGACCTGGAGCTGAACGTCATTGGCAAGATGAAAAATACCGTGTGCCGGGTGGTTGAGCCGGCAACGGTTTTCTCTTTTCCCTCAATCTGATAGCTAGGAGGCGAATTATGGCAATCACTGGCGTGCTGCGGCCTGGACACGCGGTCCTGCGGGTGCTGGACCTGGATGAGTCGGTGCACTTCTACACCGAGGTCATGGGCTTGAAGGAAACCGGGCGCGACAAGTCGGGCCGGGTCTACTTCAAGTGCTGGGACGAGCGGGACCACAACAGCTTCGTGATCCGCAAGGCCGACCGTGCCGGCCTCGATCATTTCGCCTTCAAGGTGCAGAACGACGCCGTGCTGAACGAACTCGACGGACGCCTGCGCGAGTACGGGCTGGCCACCGAGCGCGTGCCGGCCGGCGAGATGCTGGAGACCGGCGAGCGCGTGCGCTTCCAGCTGCCCACCGGCCACATGATCGAGCTCTATTCGCAGAAGACCTCGGTCGGCAACGGCCTGGGCGACATCAACCCGGAAGCCTGGCTGCCGGACCAGAAGGGCATCTCGCCGCTGCGCATGGACCATGCCCTGCTGTACGGCGGCGACATCGACGGCAGCCGCAAGATCTTCAAGGAAGTGCTGGGCTTCGTGGAAGTCGAGCGCGTGAAGATGGAGGGCGGCAGCACCGACCTGGCCACCTGGCTGACCTGCTCGAACAAGGCGCATGGCGTGGCCATGGTCCGCTACCCCGAGGACGGCAAGCTGCACCATGTCTCCTTCCTGCTCGAGACCTGGGAGCAGGTGCTGCGCGCGGCCGACATCATGTCGATGAACCGGGTGTCGATCGACATCGGCCCGACCCGCCACGGCATCACCCGCGGCACCACCATCTACTTCTTCGATCCCTCGGGCAACCGGATCGAGACCTACAGCGGCGGCTACCAGTGGTACCCCGACCAGCATCCCATCACCTGGACCTGGGACCAGGTCGGCCGCGGCATCTTCTACCACGACCGCAAGCTCAACGAAGCCTTCCTGAGCGTGGTGACCTGATGGCCCGGCCCGACATCCTCAGCGTGGCGCAGCCGACGCTGTCCTGGCAGGCCGCCCAGGAGGCGGTGGCCGCCGCGGCCCGCGCGGCCGCGGCCATGGGCGTGAGCGTCAACATCGCCGTGGTGGACTGCAGTGGCGTCGACGCCGCCTTCATCCGCATGAACGGCGCGCCGCTGATCTCGATCGGCATTGCCCGCGACAAGGCCTACACGGCGGTGAGCTTCGGCCTGCCCACCAGCCAGTGGCACGAGGCCCTGGCCAGCCATTCGGCGGCGGTGCAGGAAGGCATCGTGCTGCGGCCGCGCATGGTCACCTTTGGCGGCGGCCTGCCGATCGTGATCGACGGCCACCGGGTCGGCGGCATCGGCGTTTCCGGCGGCAGCGAAGCAGAAGACGAACAGATCGCCCGTGCCGGCCTGCAGGCCCTGGGCCTGGGCCTGGCGTGATTTGACAAACCCGAGCAGGAATCTCCCATGAAGCAAGTACTGAACTTCATCAATGGCCAGTATGTGGCCAGCCCCAAGACTTTTGAAAAGGTCTCCCCGCTCAACGGCGAGGTGATTGCCCAGGTGCATGAAGCCGGCCGCGACCAGGTCGATGCCGCCGTGTCCGCCGCGCGCGCCGCGCTCGACGGTCCCTGGGGCAAGATGAGCGTGGCCGAGCGCGTGCAGCGCCTGTACGCGCTGGTCGACGGCATCAACCGCCGTTTCGACGAGTTCCTGGCCGCCGAGTGCGCCGACACCGGCAAGCCACGCAGCCTGGCCAGCCACATCGACATTCCGCGCGGCGCCGCCAACTTCCAGGTCTTTGCCGACGTGGTCAAGAACGTGCCCACCGAGTTCTTCGAGATGGCGACGCCGGACGGCAAGGGCGCGATCAACTACGGCTACCGCAGCCCGGTGGGCGTGGTGGGCGTGATCTGCCCCTGGAACCTGCCGCTGTTGCTGATGACCTGGAAGGTCGGCCCGGCGCTGGCCTGCGGCAACACCGTGGTCGTCAAGCCGTCGGAGGAAACCCCGCAGACCGCCGCGCTGCTGGGCGAGGTCATGAACGAGGCCGGCATGCCGCCCGGCGTCTACAACGTGGTGCACGGCTTCGGCCCGGGCTCGGCGGGCGAGTTCGTCACCACCCACCCCGGCGTCGACGCCATCACCTTCACCGGCGAGACCCGCACCGGCGAGGTCATCATGAAGGCCGCCGCCCATGGCGCCCGTCCGGTCAGCCTGGAGATGGGCGGCAAGAACGCCGCCATCGTGTTCGCCGATGCCGACTTCGACGCCGCCATCGAAGGCACCATGCGTTCGGCCTTCGCGAACTGCGGCCAGGTCTGCCTGGGCACCGAGCGCGTCTACGTCGAGCGCCCGATCTTCGACAAGTTCGTCGCCGAGATGAAGCGCCAGGCCGAGGCCATGAAGATCGGCGTGCCCGAGGACGCGTCCACCAATATGGGCCCGCTGATCAGCAAGGAGCACCAGAGCAAGGTGCTGTCCTACTACCAGCTGGCCGTGGAGGAGGGCGCCACGGTGGTCACCGGCGGCGGCGTGCCCGACATGGGCCCCGAGCTGGCCGGCGGCTCCTGGGTCCAGCCCACCATCTGGACCGGCCTGCCCGAGACCGCACGCGTGATCAAGGAGGAGATCTTCGGTCCCTGCTGCCACATCGCCCCCTTCGACACCGAGGAGGAGGTGCTGGCCAAGGCCAACGACAACGTCTACGGCCTGGCCACCGCGATCTGGACGCGCGACGTCTCGCGCGCCCACCGCGTGGCTCAGAAGATGAAGGTCGGCCTGTCCTGGGTCAACAGCTGGTTCCTGCGCGACCTGCGCACCCCATTCGGCGGCGCCAAGCAGTCGGGCATCGGCCGCGAGGGCGGGGGGCATTCGCTGGAGTTCTACACCGAGCTCAAGAACGTCTGCATCAAGCTCTGAGGACCTGGGCCAGACCTTTCAACCCGCAAACAAGCGAAACCTCATGAATCCATCCGACATCCAGAACGCGGGCGACGCCTTGTACGAGGCGCTGGTGCAGCGCCGCACCATCACCCCGCTGACCACCCAGTACGCCGACATCACCATCGACGATGCCTACCAGATCCAGCAGCTCATGCTGGCGTGCCGCCTGGCCGCTGGCGAGCGCGTGGTGGGCAAGAAGATCGGCGTGACCAGCAAGGCCGTGATGAACATGCTGGGCGTGTTCCAGCCCGACTTCGGCTGGCTGACCGACGGCATGGTCTACAACGAAGGCGAGGCCATCGAGGCCGCCAGCCTGATCCAGCCCAAGGCCGAAGGCGAGATCGCCTTCGTGCTGAAGAAGACGCTCAAGGGCCCGGGTGTCACGGCCGCCGACGTGCTGGCCGCCACCGAAGGCGTGATGGCTTGCTTCGAGATCGTCGACTCGCGCATCCAGGACTGGAAGATCAGGATCCAGGACACCGTGGCGGACAACGCCTCGTGCGGCGTCTTCGTGCTGGGCGACCGCCTGGTCGATCCGCGCGACGTGGACCTGGTGACCTGCGGCATGGTGCTCGAGAAGAACGGCGACATCGTCGCCACCGGCGCCGGCGCCGCAGCCATGAGCCACCCGGCCAACGCCGTGGCCTGGCTGGCCAACACGCTGGGCCAGCATGGCATCGCGCTGGAAGCCGGCGAGGTGGTGCTGTCCGGCTCGCTGGGCATCATGGTGCCGGTGGCCGCAGGCGACAACCTGCGGGTGACCATCGGCGGCATCGGCGGCTGCTCGGTCCGCTTCGTCTGAACAGGGAGAAAACCTCTATGAACCAGAAGAAAATCAAGTGCGCCCTGATCGGCCCGGGCAACATCGGCACCGATCTGCTGGCCAAGCTCCAGCGCAGCCCGGTGCTGGAACCGGTGTGGATGGTGGGCATCGACCCCAACTCCGACGGCCTCAAGCGCGCCCGCGCAATGGGCATCAAGACCACCGCCGAGGGCGTCGACGGCCTGGTGCCCCACATGAAGGCCGACGGCGTGCAGATCGTGTTCGACGCCACCAGCGCCTATGTCCACGCCGACAACAGCCGCAAGGTCAATGAACAAGGCGCGCTGATGATCGACCTCACGCCCGCGGCCATCGGCCCCTTCTGCGTGCCGCCGGTGAACCTCGCCGCGCACGCCGGCCGCCGCGAGATGAACGTCAACATGGTCACCTGCGGCGGCCAGGCCACCATTCCGATGGTGGCGGCCGTCTCGCGCGTGCAGCCCGTGGCCTACGGCGAGATCGTTGCCACCGTGTCGAGCCGCTCGATCGGCCCCGGCACCCGCAAGAACATCGACGAGTTCACCCGCACCACGGCCGGCGCGGTCGAGCAGGTGGGCGGCGCCAGGAAGGGCAAGGCCATCATCATCGTCAACCCGGCCGAGCCGCCGCTGATCATGCGCGACACGGTGCACTGCCTGACCGAGGACGAGCCGGACCAGGCGGCCATCACCGCCTCGATCCACGACATGATCAAGGAGGTGCAGAAGTACGTGCCGGGCTATCGCCTGGTCAACGGCCCGGTGTTCGACGGCAAGCGCGTCTCGGTCTACCTCGAAGTCGAGGGCCTGGGCGACTACCTGCCCAAGTACGCCGGCAACCTGGACATCATGACCGCCGCCGCAGCCCGCACGGCCGAGATGTTCGCCGAAGAAATCCTGGCTGGCACCCTCCAGCTCGAAGCCGTGGCCGCATAAGGAAGAACCATGACCCACACTCTCAAAGGCAAGAAGGTCCGTCTGCACGACATGACCTTGCGCGACGGCATGCACCCCAAGCGCCACCTGATGACGCTGGAGCAGATGAAGACCGTCGCCACCGGTCTCGATGCCGCCGGCATCCCGTTGATCGAGGTGACCCACGGCGACGGCCTGGGCGGCAGTTCGGTCAACTACGGCTTCCCGGCGCACACCGACGAGGAATACCTGGGCGCGGTGATCCCGCTGATGAAGCAGGCCAAGGTCTCGACGCTGCTGCTGCCCGGCATCGGCACCGTCGACCATCTGAAGATGGCGCACGATCTGGGCGTGCACACGATCCGTGTCGCGACCCACTGCACCGAGGCTGACGTATCGGAACAGCACATCACCTATGCACGCAAGCTGGACATGGACGTGGTCGGCTTCCTGATGATGGCGCACATGAATTCGCCGGAAGGTCTCGTGAAGCAGGCCAAGCTGATGGAAAGCTATGGCGCCAACTGCATCTACGTGACCGACTCGGCCGGCTACATGCTGCCCGAAGATGTACGCGTGCGTATCGATGCGGTGCGCCAGGCGCTGGACCCGAAGACCGAGCTCGGCTTCCACG
>JBEEPT010000157.1:0-7456 GCA_041190985.1 Pseudomonadota bacterium | reverse complement strand
GCCAGTAATCTTGGGTATGCTATTTTTTTCGGCGGGGTGCCTTGCGCCCGCATCGCCGCGCCGCAATTCTAGGCGCATGGCAAGTCCTAACGGTATACAGGGTGGCGCGGCGCGACGCGGTGGGGCAGGGTTGCGGGGTGGGGCCCCCGCGCCGGCGGCCGCGTCGGGGCCGGAGGCCGGCCATTTTTCCTCCCCGTCCGCAGGTGCCGCGCCGGCGGCTGGCGGCGCGGGCGACTTTCCCGGCACCTCGGGGGGACTGGCCCCCGCCCAGGCCTGGTTTGCCGTGCAGGCGAAGCCGAATTGCGTCGGCATCGCGCGGCGCAACCTCCTGCGCCAGGGCTTCGCGACATTCGCGCCGACCGTGCAGGTCACGCGCCGCCACCGCGACGCGTTCCGCACCAGTTACGTGCCCCTCTTCCCGGGGTATGTCTTCGTGTCGGTCGGGGAACTTGGCGGTCGCTGGCGCGCCATCAATTCCACCTACGGCGTCAGCCGCATCGTGAGCTTTGGCGGCACGCCGGCGCCGCTTCCCGGGGATTTTGTCGCGGCCCTGATGGCGCGCTGCGATGCGGAGGGCAGGGTCCTCCCGGAGCCGCCGGCCGATGAGTTGGCGGTCGGAGATGGTGTGCGCATTCGTGTCGGCCCCTTCGCGAACCTTGTGGGGGAAATTGTGAAGGTGTCGAGCGATCGGCGGGTAGTGCTCCTGCTTGACCTCCTCGGCGGCAGCGCCCGCGTCGCAGTGTCGGCCGGCCAGCTCACCAAGTTGCCCTGACGGCACGCGCGGGCGGCTGTCGCTCGGCGTGGCGGCCCGGGCAAGTTGCGCCGCCCTCGTTCCCCGGCTCGGCGGGGTCTGAGCCACCTTGGGTGTGCCCGCATCTTGCCGTTCCCGTGGCGGGTGGGGTGCCCCGCAGGCTGTCGCCACGAGACTGAAATGTACATCCTTTAGTATATACAATATTCTTATGGATGTTTAAATTAAAATACCTATAGATTATATACATATTTTAGGATGTTCATTAATTCTGAGTGGATAATTTTTTTGTCAAAAGATAAGACTGCCACTGGCGGAACTTCATTTTTGGGTAAGCAATTGAGACTATTGTGCCTCCAGGCAGTATTTTGGAGGGCAGATGTCAATTCGTTACAGCGCAATTCTGTGTGCCGCACTGGCCTCGACCCTCCCGCTCGCGCCGCAGGCGGCCTCGGCGCAGTCGGGCGGCGACGACTTCGTGGCGCTCCTCGAGGCACTGGCGAGGAGCACCACCCCCCCGAAAAACGTCACGATGCAGGGCATCGGCTCCGGCAGTGTCGCCGCCGGTGGCAGCGTGTTCGGCTCGGTGTCCGGGACGACGAAGCGGGCGGGCGGCGGTGGGATTGACGGCTCCCTGTCATTCGGTGCGGGCTTTGGCGACGCGAGTGCGGGGGTCGGGGCGCAAGTCAGCGTGAACATCACCTCGGCAGACCCGGCCGACTTCGCCGATTCTGGTTTCCTCGGGGTTAAGTTTGGCACCAAGCTTGGCGGCGAGCGGCCAACCTTCGTCGCCCTCTCCCTCGACAATCTCGCCGGCTGGGGCGATTCTGCGGGCAATGACCTGAAGGCCACGGCGGCGGTCACCACGTTCGGTGAGGTGTCGCTGGGTGGCGATGCCTACCCGACAATGTTCACCCTCGGGCTTCAGGGGACAGAGGGTGGCGACGTGTCTCCCTTTGCTGGCCTCGGCGTTGGCATCACGGAACATGTCGGGGCGAGCGTGTCCCACGACGGCTCGAATGTGAACCTCGGCCTCGGCTTCAAGGTCCCGGGTGTCGACGGGATGTCCGCCTCGGTCACGCTAGATGATGCATTCGAGCAAGACGGCGACCGCCGCGCGACGTTCTCCCTGTCCTACTCAGTCGCTGACTGGTTCTGAGGGTCTATATCATGCTGCGCCACCTGAAATCTGCCGCCTGCTCCGCCGCCATCGCGGCCCAACTCGGGCTCGGCCTCGCCGCGCATGCGGGATCTCTGCCCGTGGATACGACGCCACCCGAGCCGCCGCCATCCGTGCCGGAGCTGGTGTCGCTGTCGCCCGACACGGTGGAGGCAATTGCGAGTTTTGCCGAGGCTGCGGGCCTGGGCGAGCTGGGTGAGGCCCTGTCTGAGGCGGAGCCCGGGAGCCCCGAGGCAGTTGCGGCCGTCCTGTCCATCGCGACGGCACTTGCGGCCACGCCACTGCCCGCACTGACGCCCGCGCAGGCTGCCGCCGCGCGCGCGGCGATCGAGAAGATCGTCGCCGCGACGGGGGGGTCGCCCGCGCTGACCGCGCTGCTGGCGCAGCTCTGACGCGTCCGGCAGCCCCCGGGGGTCGCCGGTTCCAAGGTTTTGGTTGATCTTGGGCGGCGTCTGCCGTCCCAAGATGCTCAATTTTTTGGCCCAAGTCGGCTCGCGCCGCGTGGGCATCTGAGGCGGAGACCTACGTGATCCAGATATCTCCAGACCTGCTGCCTTCTCTCCTTCTCTATGCCGCGCTGTCTTCTGCCTGCTGCCTGCTGTGCATTGGTGTCGCCGGCCGCTACTCGATGCTGGCGGGGCGTGTTGACGACTTGACCGCCATTCAGGCGGCCCACGAGCGGCTCGTCCCGAGGATTGGTGGCGTCGCCATTTTCTTGACGATGTCGCTCGCCACGCTCATCGTCGCGGAGCGGCTATACGACGACTACGTCAGGTTCCTTGCGGCGACTTCGATTATCTTCCTGGCGGGCCTGCTCGAGGACCTCGGCATCCGCATCTCCCCCCGCGTGAGGCTGCTGGCCGCCGTGGCCGCGTCGCTCTCGACGATCTCGCTCCTCGGCGTCTGGCTGCCGAGGGCCGATGTGCCCCTCCTCGACGCGGCATTGACTTGGGCCGTCGTCGGCATCCCGGTCACCGTGTTGCTGACGTCGGGCGTGTCGCATGCCTTCAACATGATTGACGGCGTGAACGGCCTCGCGGGCCTGTGTGCCGTCACGACATCTGTCGCCCTCGCCGCGATTGCCCATCGGGCGGGCGCCGGTTCGATTGTGGATCTGTGCCTGGTGGTCGGGGCGGGGGTCGCGGGCTTCCTGATCTGGAACTTCCCGCATGGCAAAATCTTTCTGGGGGACGCGGGCGCCTACACGCTTGGATTTGTCTTGAGTTGGTTTGCCATCGCGATCCTGCTGTCGAATGGGGCCGTGACACCCTGGTCGATGCTGCTGGCATTCCTCTGGCCCGTCGCCGACATGCTGCATGCCATCGCGCGCCGCAGCCGCCGCGGGACGGCGGCGATGGCCGCGGATCGGATGCACTTCCACCAGCTGGTCATGCGCCTCCTGAGGCGGCACCTTCTTCCCGGCCACCTGCGGCGCCACGCCAACTCGCTTACGACGGTGGTGATCTCCCCCTTTGCAATCGCGCCGGCGCTTGCCGGTGTGGCGCTGTGGGACAGGCCAATTGCGGCCCTCCTCGTCTCCATCGCACTGATTGCGTGCTTCTTCCTCACATACCTAGGTATAATCAAAAATTATAAGAGGATCGCGAGACTGTCAAAGTAGGCAGGGTAAAGTGCGACGCGTCAGGTGGCGGCGCGGACACGCTAACAATATCGGCGCTCCGGGATGTATTTGGGGTGTCGGATGTTCCAAGTCCGGGCCGTGCGACTTGCGGGAGGCTCTGGAAGAATTTAGAAAGTGAAGTTGATGGCTGTTTGCGGGATGCGGGTGCGTCCCGGAGGCAAGGTGGTCCGAGGAGGAGAGCGGCTTGGCTGGAGCGTCTGTCAAAGTTTTGCGGGGTGCCCCCCTGTGCGTGTCTTTTCTGGCTCTGCTGGCTTCCTGCGCCGCGGTTCCGGATGTGAAGTTTCCGGTGACGTCGGCCGAGCAGAGCCGTGCCGTTGGAGGCGGCGCAGAAGTCGTGAAGGTGACACCCGAAACCATCGAGCGCTTCACAAATGGCGTGACCACGACCGTGACGTCGCCGCCGCAGGCTCCTAAGGACCTTGCCTACCGCCTGGGTGTGGGTGACGTCATCCGCGTCATCGTGTGGGACCACCCCGAATTGACGGACCCCCTCGGAGATCAGGGAGCCGAAGGTGCCTCCGGCCTGACGCTGCGGGCCGATGGGAGCATCTTCTTCCCCTACGTCGGCGAACTCGCCGCGAGTGGCCGGACAACTGCCGAGGTTCAGAAGGAGCTGGCGGAGCGCCTCTCCGCCGTGATCCCGAACCCTCAGGTTGAGGTCTTGGTCCTCAACTACAACTCTCAGAAGGTGCTTGTCGCCGGATCAGTGGCCGACGCAGGTCCAGTGACACTTACCGATGTGCCGGTGACTTTGCTCGAGGCGATCAGCGCGCGGGGTGGCTTTACCGAGGCGGCTGACATCGAGACCATTACCCTCGAGCGCGGAAAGTCCATCCACGTGCTAGATGGGAAGGCCTTCCTGGAGGCCAAGGACAACGCGCAAAACCCCATCCTCCTGAACGGCGACGTCATCCGCGTTCAGTCGCGGAAACCTAAGCGGGCCTACGTCGTGGGACAGGTCGGCACGCCCGGAATGGTTGACCTGACGCAGTCGAAGGTTACACTCTCGGAAGCTTTGGCGACAAGCGGCTGGCTTGAAGATGGCGTCGCCGACGCGCGCGGGGTCTTTGTGTTCAGGGCCGATCAGGGCAAGACAGTCGTGGCCCAACTCGACCTCAGCTCCCCGATGTCCATCCTGCTTGGCAACCGCTTCAATCTGCATCCCGATGACGTGATCTTTGTGACCAAGTCGCCGGTGAGCCAGTGGAATACCCTGATCTCGCAGCTGCTGCCGACCGTGGGTGCCTACCGTGCAGCCGGCGATTTAAATGACTGACCCCGCCGTCGCGGTGGATTGCTTGGCCATCATGTGGATGCAAAGCCCCGCCGCGGCAGCCGACACGAGTGACGCGCCCGCATGATTAGTTCGATCCTCGCCGTCTGCATCGGGAACGTGTGCCGCTCTCCCGTGGCGGAAGCCTGCCTCCGGCAGATGCTTCCGTCGCTGCGGATTGCGTCCGCGGGCCTTGAGGCACCGGCGGGACGTGAGGCAAGTCCGACCATGGTCGACCTCGCGCGCGACGCGGGCCTTGACCTTTCGACACACAGGGCGCGTCCCTTCAGGGACGCCACCCCTGGGCAGTTTGACCTCATCCTCGTGATGGAGCGGTGGCATCTCGACATGATCGCGCGCAGGCAGCCCGCCCTTCGTCCGAGGGCCATGATGCTGACGGAGTGGTCCACCAGGGCCGATATTCCCGACCCCATCCGTGAGGGGCAGGCATTCAATGCGGCGGTCTTTGATGAAATACGCGCCGCCTGCCTGACGTGGGCGCAGAAGTTGGAGCATCGCAAGTGACGCAGTCACCGGGACATCAGGGCGGGGCGCTGCAAGATGAGGGTGACGAACTCAACCTCGGCGCGCTGCTGTCCATTCTGCTTGGGCGAAAGGTTCTCATCGCGCTGGCGCTCCTTGCGGGTCTGCTGCTCTCGTATATCTATGCGCTGTCGCTGCCGCGGATCTACTCGGCGGATGCGCTTATCCAGCTTGAAGAAAAGACGGCCGGCTTGCCGGGCCTCGATGACCTGACGTTTCTGAGTGAAGAGCCGAAGACCGCCGCCGAAATTGAGATCCTGCTGTCGCGTATGGTGCTCTCTGAGGTCGTCGATACGCTGGACCTCACTCTGCAATCCGAGCCGACCCCGCTTCCTCTGGTGCGGCGACTTTACGAAGTGGTCCCGGATGCGGCGGCCTCTGTGATCCAATCCGCCATCCCCTTGCTGCGTCAGTACAATTGGGGCGACGCCGTCATCGAAGTTGGGCGCTACACGATTGCCGAGGAAGGGGGGGGCAACCTTCTCATAATCAGGAAACTGTCTGATCAGACCTACGATGTGAAGCTGCCGGATGGCCGTCTCGTCGAGGGCACTGTGGGGCAGGCCCTGAACGACAGGGAGGCAGGGATTGAGCTGTTGATCACACGGCTCGAGGGGCCCGCAGGTCGCAGCTTCCGCATCTGGAGAAGTTCCCGGATAGCGGCGGTTCAGTCCATTCAGGGTCGGCTGTCGGTGGCAGAGCGTGGGAGGGGCACCGCAATCCTGACTGTAAGCCTGAGAGCCGAAAGCCCACAGAAGGCGCAGGCGACGCTGAATGCCGTGACCGAGGCCTTCTTGCGGCAGAACGTGTCTCGCACATCGGCCGAGGTTGAACAAAGTCTGACCTTTGTCGAGGAGCAACTGCCCCTTGCCAAACAGCGAGCCGATGCCGCGCAAGCCGCGCTTAACGAGTACATGAAGGACCAAGATGCGGTAAATCTCGAGCAAGAGAGCAGCCGCCTCCTTGATCGGATCACCGAATTGGAGGCGGAACTGTCGGTCATCGGCTTCGATGAGGAGCGGCTGTCGCGGCGCTATCTGCGCGACCATCCCCTCTACCAAGAGCTTTTGCTGAAAAAGAACCAGGTCGTGCGTGAACTTGACGACATGCGTACCAAGGCCGAGCAACTGCCAGAAGCGCAGAAGGAAGTCTTCGACCTTCGCCAGACCGTTGAAATCACGCAAGAGATATATCGCCAGTTCCTCAATCGCTCCCAGGAACTTGGCATTGCCCGTGCCTCTACCGTCGGCAATGTGCGCATCATCGACACGGCGATCGCCTCGGGCCTTCCTGTCGAACCGCGCACGCGCAGGATCGTGGCACTTGGTGGCATCGCGGGTATTGCCGTCGGCGTTGCACTGGCACTCCTGTGGTTTTACTTCCGGCGGACAATCGACACTCTGTCTGACCTTGAGAGAATTGGCCTGCCGCTCTATGGCGTCGTGGGCCAAATTCCGGGACTGCCTACATCACGCCTTAAGAGAGGTGAGCGCCTTACGCGTCTGATCATGACCGAAGGTAATGATGAGGCAAAAGAAGCTTTCCGCTCGATTAGAACGAGTTTGCACTTCGGACTGTTCGACAAGAGCCCGAAGGCCATCGCCATAACCAGTTCGGCACCTGGCGAGGGGAAGTCGTTTATTTCTTATAACATCGCGGAAGTCCTCGCGGTCAGCGGTCTGAAGACGTGCCTCGTCGATACAGACATGCGGCGCGGTTACCTGCACCGCGTCTTTGATTTGCCGGAAGGTCAATCGGGGTTGTCTGAGTATCTTGCCGGTGATGTCGAGGCGGATGGCGTGATTTCGGTGATCGAGGGCAGCAATCTTGCCGTCATCGCCGCCGGACGAATTCCACCCAACCCTTCAGAGCTGTTGATGAGCGCCCGGTTTCCGCAGCTCGTTCAACTTCTAGACAGTTACTTTGACGTCGTCATTTTCGACACGGCGCCCGTCCTTGCCGTGACCGATCCGATGATTGTGTTCCGGTCCGTTTCGATGCGACTTGGGGTCGTGCGGCATGGAAAGACCGAACTCGGCGCACTCGGTGCCCTGAAGGATATATGTA
>JBEEPT010000156.1:0-13294 GCA_041190985.1 Pseudomonadota bacterium | reverse complement strand
AGACCTCGGCCATGGAGATGGTCTTGGGGTCGGTGCCGTCCTCGGGCTGGCCGGCCTTGGAGACCGCGGTGCGGACCTCGGGCACCTTGAGCAGGGCCTTGCGCGCGCCGCTGAGGATGCGCGTGGCCTCGTCGTTGGAGACGCTGGCGGGCAGGTTGACGTTGACCCAGATCGTGCCCTCGTTGAGCTCGGGCAGGAATTCCGAGCCCAGGCGCGAGGCCAGGCCGATGGCGCCCGCGAACAGCGCCAGCGCGATCACCACCACCTGGGCGCGGTGCTCCAGCGCCCAGTTCAGCACCGGCGCGTAGAGGCGCTTGGCGCCGCCGACCAGGCGGTTGTCGCCGTGCGGCAGCTTCTTGCGCAGCATCCAGTAGGCCAGCAGCGGCACCAGGGTGAGCGAGAAGATCAGCGAGCCGATCAGCGCCGTGGTCACCGACAGCGCCATCGGCTGGAAGATGCGGCCCTCGTGGCGCTGCAGCGCGAAGATCGGGATGTGCGCCGCGATGATGATCAGCATCGAGAACAGGGTCGGGCGGCCGACCTCGTTGGTGGCGTCGATGATGACGGCGCGGCGCTCCTTGTCGGTCATGGCCTCCTTGCGCTCGGCCAGGCGGTGCATGATGTTCTCGACCACGATCACGGCGCCGTCGACGATGATGCCGAAGTCCATCGCGCCCAGGCTCAGCAGGTTGGCCGGCACGCCCATGATCTTGAGGCCGAGGAAGGTCGACAGCAGCGCCAGCGGGATCACCAGCACCACGGCCAGGCTGGCGCGCAGGTTGGACAGGAACAGGTAGAGCACCAGCGCGACCAGCAGCGCGCCCTCGACCAGGTTCTTGAACACGGTCGACAGCGTCTTGCCCATCAGCCAGGTGCGGTCGTAGAAGGGCACGATCTGCACGCCCTCGGGCAGGCCGCGGGCGTTGAGCTCGGCGATCCTGGCCTTGACGCCCTTGAGCACCTCGCTCGGGTTCTCGCCCTTGCGCATGATGATGATGCCGGTCACGACGTCGTCGTCCTGGTCCTGGCCCACGGTGCCCAGGCGCGGCACCGCGCCGATCTTGACCTGGGCGATGTCGCGCACCAGGATCGGCGTGCCGCCGCGCGCGGCGACCACGATCTGGCCGATTTCCTCGGGCGAGCGCAGCAGGCCGATGCCGCGGATGGTGAACTGCTGGCTGCCCTGCGCGACGTAGCTGCCGCCGGCGTTGGCGTTGCCGCGGCCGAGCGCGTCGAGCAGGTTCTGGTAGCTGAGCTTGTAGGCGCGCATCTTGTCGAGGTCGGGCTGGACCTCGTACTGCTTGATGAAGCCGCCCATGGCGACCACGTCGGCGACGCCCGGCACCTGGCGCAGCGCGCGCTCGACCACCCAGTCCTCGAGCGTGCGCAGCTCGGTCGGGGTCTTGCCGTCGCCGCGCAGGCGGTAGCGCATGATCTCGCCCACCGGGGTGGCGTTGGGCATGATGTTGGCCTCGACGCCGGGCGGCAGGTCGACGCCGCGCAGGCGCTCGTTGACCTGCTGGCGCACCAGGTTGACGTCGGCCTTGTCGTCATAGGTGATGACGGTGTAGGACAGGCCGAACTGGGTGTGCGAGAACAGGCGGATCGAGTTCGGCAGGCCCGACAGCGCGACCTCGATCGGCAGCGTGACCTGCTTCTCGACCTCCTCGGCCGCGCGCCCGGGGTTGAGCGCGATCACGGTGACCTGGGTGTCGGTGACGTCGGGGAAGGCCTCGACCGAGAGGTTCTTGAAGGCGATGAAGCCCGCCAGCGCGAACAGCACCGTGCCGAGCACGATGAAGAGCGGCTGGTAGAGGGCGTAGTGGATCAGCTTCCTCATTTCGCACCGTCCTTGGCGCCGTCGGCGGGACGGGCGGCGTCCTCGGCGATGCGGAACTCGCGCGCCAGCAGCAGGCCGTTCTGGCTCACCACGACGTCGGAGGCGCTCAGGCCGGTGCTGACCAGCGACTCCTGGGCGCCCTCATGGCCGAGCTCGACCTCGCGCGGCTCGAAGGTGCCGGGGCCGGTCTCGACGAAGACCCAGTGCCGGGTGCCGCGCAGGAACACGGCGGTGGCCGGCACGATGAAGCCTTCGCCCATCTTGCGCGCGATGCGGGCCGAGCCCAGCATCTCGGCCTTGAGCAGGCGCTCGCTGTTGTCGACCTCGCCGCGGATCTTGATGGTGCGGGTGTTGGGGTCGATGGAGTCGGACGCCGCCGTCACCCGGCCCTTGAAGGCATGGCCCGGCAGCGAGGGGATGTTGAGCTCGAAGCTGGCGCCGGGGCGCAGCGCGGCGATGTCGGCCTCGCGCGCGTCGATCTGGACCCAGAGCCGCGACGGATCGGAGACGACGAACAGCGCCGGCACGCCCGGGCCGGAGAGGTCGGGGCGCAGTTCCTGGCCAGGGTTGACGTTGCGCTCGACCACGACGCCGCGGATGCCGCTCTTGAGCGTGAGCTGCTGGTTGACCAGCTCGCCGCCGCCGTAGAGGCGGGCCCGGGCCAGGGCGCGCTCGGCCTCGGCGCCGGCGCGGGCGGCGTCGGCCTCGCTCTGCTCGAGTTCCTTGCGCGCGACGATGCCGGCATCGAACAGCTCGCGCTGGCGCCGCAGCGCCTTGTCGGCCAGCTGCTGGTCGGCGCGGGCCTTGGCGGCGTCGGCCTGGGCCGCGCCGAGGTCGGGCGAGTGGAGGCTCAGCAGCGGCGCGCCCGGCGTCACGGCCTGTCCGAGGTCGGCGTGGATGGCGGCCACGCGGCCAGCCAGGGGGGCGTAGAGGCGCTGGGTCTTTTCCTCGTTCCAGACCAGGTGGGCGGGCAGGTCGACCTGCACTGCCTCGGCGGGCTTGACCGGGGTGGTCTTGAGCAGGCCCAGCTGCGAATGTCCGGTGGGGTAGCGCAGCTGCTTGCCCTGCAGGATGGGCTGGGCCTCGGCGGCCGGCGGCGGAGGGGCTTCCTTGCAGGCGGCCAGGGCGGCCAAGGCGGCGACTGCCAGCATGGAAGCGAGGGGCTTGAACGCGATCTTCTTCACGGTGTTGTCTCGGGCTGATCAGGGTTGTGCGGGGGCGGCAGCCGCGTCGGCGGGCTGGCTGCGCAACTGCCAGGCCAGCAGGGCCTTGGCGTGTTCGTTCTGGACCGCCAGGGCCTCGAGCAGCGAGGCCTTGAGCGTGCGGCGGGCGTCGAGCAGGTCGACCAGCGCGATCGCGCCCTTGCCGTAGGCGAGCTCGGCCTGTTCGGCGACGCGCCGGGCGCGCGGCAGGATCTCGCCCTGGTAGGTTGCCAGCCGGGCGGCGGCGTGGCTCAGCTCCTGGGTCATCACGTCCCAGTCGTTGCGCGCCAGCAGCCTGACCTTGTCCAGCATCTCCTGCGCCTGGTCGCGCGTGGCCAGGGCGCGGCCGATCTCGCCCTCGTAGCGGTAGTTGACGGTCAGCGGCAGCTGCAGGCGCAGCTCGACCAGGCGGCGGCTCGCGTCCTGGGCCGTGTCGACCGACAGGCCCAGCGTGGGGTCGAGCTTCTTGAGCGCCTGGGCGTTGTCCACCAGGGCCTGTGCCGCCTCCAGGCGCCGCTGCGCCGACTGCACGTCGGGGCGGGAGTCGATCCAGGCCTCGACCTCGGGCTGCGCGCCGGACGTGCCGGTTGCGGGCCACTGGTCCTGCACGCGCCATTGCGCCGCCGGCAGGGCGCGCAGCTGGGTGCCGGTGACCTGGGCCAGCGCCAGCGCGGCGTGCTGGCGCTCGAGCGTCGCGCTTTGCAGGTCAGCCTGGGCGCGCTGGGCTTCGATCTCGACGCGCGCGAGGTCCTGCGCCGACATGTCGCCCGCGGCGAGGCGGCGGCGCGCGAGCTCGGCCAGCTGGCGCGCGGTCTGCGCCATCGCGTCCAGGTGCTCCTGCCGGGTCTGCGCCGCCAGCAGGTCGAAGTAGGCGTCCTTGGCCGCCAGGCGCTGCAGCGTCAGCGTGTCCTTGAGGTCGGCCTCGGAGGCGGCGGCGAATTTGCGCGCCGCCTCGGTGCGCAGGGCGCGCTTGCCGCCGCGCTCCCAGGTCCAGTCCACGCCGAGCTGGCGGTCGATGCGCCGCACGCTGCCGAGCGTGCCGCCGTTGAGCGTGGGCTGGTCGTTCGAGCTGGCCTTGCCCGACAGCACGGGCAGCGGGGCGTGGTCGGCCGCCAGGATGTCGGCGCGGCTGGCGGCCAGCGCCTGCTCGGCCATGCGCACGTCCAGGTTGCGGGCGGCGGCGCCCAGCACCTCGGCCAGGCTCAGCGGGGCGGCGGCCTGTTGCGGCAGCGGCGGGGGAGTGCGCGTGCCCGTCGTGGCGGGCGGCTCGGCCCAGGCCGGCAGCGCGGCCGCGGCGGTGATCAGGAACAGGGTGGCTCGGAGTCTCATCTTCGCTTTATCACCTAGGATGCCTGACCCTTACCTGACCAGTCCTTGTCCTGGCCGCTGTGGCGCCGCTGGCGGAGCCGCGCTTGCCTCACAATCCCGACTCATGCGCATTCTTTTGGTCGAAGACGATGCCGTGCTGCGCGAGGTGATGCAAAGAAGCCTGCAGGATGCGGGCCACCGCGTGGACACGGCGCCACATATCGAGGACGCCAGGCACTACTGGCGCGTGCAGCCCTACGATGCGGTGCTGCTCGACCTCAACCTGCCGGCGCACGGACGCCAGGACTCGGTCATGGGCACCGGGCTGGACCTGCTGCGCGAGGCGCGTGCCCGCGGCGACCAGACGCCGGTGCTGGTGCTGACGGCGCGCAACCGCACCGAGGAGCGCATCGCGGGCCTGGATGCCGGCGCCGACGACTACCTGGGCAAGCCCTTCGACCTGACCGAGGTCGAGGCCAGGCTGCGCGCGCTCATGCGCCGCAGCCAGGGCGCGGCCGAGGTCACCCGGGTGGGGCAGCTGGAGTTGCAGCGCAAGCTGCGCCGCTTCGCGGTCGGCGCCACGCCGCTGCAGCTGCCGGCGCGCGAGTTCGACGTGCTCTGGGAGCTGATGAGCCCGCCCGGGCGCGCGGTCAACAAGCGCGCGCTGTCGGACAAGCTCTCGGGCTTCGACGACGCGCTGGGCGACAACGCGCTCGAGGCCTTCATCTCGCGGCTGCGCAAGAAGCTGCAGGGCAGCGGCGCGACCATACGCACGCTGCGCGGCATCGGCTACCTGATCGAGGAGGAGTCGTGACCGCTGGCACGGCCGCGCCGCCGCCCGAGCGCCGCCGCCCCTATCTGCGCGACAAGCTGGTCATGCATGTGCTGTGGCCGCTGGCCATGCTGTGGCTGGTGGGCAATGCGGTCTCGGCCGGCATCGCGAACCACTTCGCCGGGCGCGCCTTCGACCGCTCGCTGCTCGACGACGCCTATGCGCTGTCGGCGCATGTGCGCCTGGTCGGGACGTCGCCGCCGACGCTGGCCGTCGACCTGACCGCCAACGAGATCGGCACGCTGCTGTTCGACAAGAACGAGTCCAACTTCTTCGCGATCTACCGCGCCGACGGCAGCCTGATTGCGGGCCAGGCCGGCCTGCCGGGCTCCACCCGCCTGGTGCCGCACGAGCCGGGCTTCGAGTTCGAGAACCTCAGCTTCCAGGGCCGCAGCCTGCGCAAGGTCGTGCTGCAGCAGACCGCGCCCGTGTTCTACAAGGTCGTTGTCGCGCAGACCGTCAACAGCCGCCGGCTGATGTTTCGCCAGCTGCTGATCTATTCGGTGCTGCCGGGCATCCTGCTGTTTGCCCTGCTCGCGATCTGGCTGTACAAGGTCATACGCGCCGACCTGCAGCCGCTGCACGACCTCGAGCGGGCGGTGCAGCAGCGCGACGAGTCGGCGCTGAGCCCCTTGCCCATCCAGGCCGGCACCCAGGACCTCGTGAACCTGGGCGGCGCGATCAACGCCCTGCTCGAGCGCATCCGCATCAGCCTCGGCGCGCAGCGCGAGTTCGTCGGCAACGTCGCGCACGAGCTGCGCACGCCGCTGGCCGGCATCCGGGCGCTGGCGGAGTACGGCTTGCAGAGCTCGGACCCCAGGGAATGGCAAAGGCAGCTCAGGCTGGTGCACGAGGTCAGCCTGCGCTCCAGCCACCTGACCGACCAGCTGCTGGCGCTGGCGCTGGCCGACGAGGCCCGCGTCAGCCTGGTGCGCGAACCGGTGCGGCTCGACGAGCTGGTCACGGCCGCCGTCATCCGCGCCAGCGTGCAGGCACGCGCGGACGGCGTGGACCTGGGCGCCGACGGGGTGGAGCTGCCGCTCACGGTCATGGGCAGCCCGGCGCTGGTCGAGGGCATGCTGAACAACCTGATCGACAATGCCCTGCGCTACGGCCGTCCGCGCGACGGCAGCATGGCCGAGATCACGGTCGGCCTGCGCCAGCAGGGCGGGCAGGTCGAGCTGAGCGTGACCGACAACGGGCCCGGCCTGAGCGAGGAGGAGTGCGAGAAGCTGCTGGCGCGCGGCGTGCAGGGCTATGCGGGCCGCAGCCTCGGCCGCGGCCTGGGCCTGGGCCTCTCGATCGTGACGCGCTACGCCCAGCTGCTCGGCGCCGAGTTCCGCCTGCGGCGCCCGCCCGGCGGGCAAGGCCTGCAGGCGCAGGTGCTGTTCGGCGCGCCGCCCGAACCGGCGGCCTGAGCCGGGCGCCGCGCGGGTCCGGCCGGCTGGGCGATCGCGCACAATCGGGCGATGGACCTGAGTCTCTGTTTGCCCGGCGCCGAGCGGGTGGAAACGCATATCTCCGTCGTCTGGCTGGCCGGCGACTACGCCTACAAGGTCAAGAAGGCGGTCCGGCTGCCCTTCCTGGACTTCTCGACGCTGGAGCTGCGCCGCCGCTTCCTCGCCGAGGAGCTGCGCCTGAACCGGCGCACCGCGCCCGATCTCTACCTCGACCTGCTGCCGGTGACGGGCAGTGCCGCCGTGCCCGTGCTCGGCGGCAGCGGCGAGGCGATCGAATGGGTGCTGCGCATGCGGCGCTTTCCGGCCGGCGCCCTGCTGTCCGAGCTCGCGCAGCAGGGGCTGCTGCAGCCCGGCCATATCGACGCGCTCGCCGACCATGTGGCGGCCTTCCACCTGGCGCTGCCACCGCTGCCGGCGGCGCCGGCCAAGGACGTCGTCGCCTGGACGATCGAGAGCCTGGACGAGGCGGCGCTCAATCCGCTCCGGCCGGCCGCGGTCGGCACGCAGCGCGTGCGCGCGCTGCGCGAGCGCCTGCTTGGCCTGCTCGGACAGCAATCCGGCTGGCGCGCGCGCCGCATCGAACAAGGCTGGCTGCGCGAGTGCCACGGCGACCTGCATCTCGGCAACCTGGTGCTGTGGCAGGGCAGGGTGGTGGCCTTCGACGCGATCGAGTTCGATCCCGCGCTGCGCTGCATCGACCTGGCCAACGACATCGCTTTCACCTTCATGGACCTGCTGGCGCGCGGCTGGCCGGCACTGGCCTGGCGCTTCGTCAACGGCTACGTCGAGCGCAGCGGCGACTTCGACGGCCTGGCCGGCTTGCGCGCCTACGCCGCGTATCGCGCGCTGGTGCGCGCCAAGGTCGCGCTGCTGTCGCAGCAGCCCGGCCTGTTCGAGCGCTACTGGGACTGCGCCGAGGCCCTGGCAGCGCCGCCGCCCGCGCCGCGCCTGGTGCTGACCATGGGCCTGAGCGGGGCCGGCAAGTCCACGCTGGCCACCTGCGTGGCCGAGACGCTGGGCGCGCTGCGGCTGCGCTCGGACGTGGAGCGCAAGCGCCTGTACGGGCTGGCGCCCACCGAGCGGCCGGGCTCGGAGCTGGATCTGTACGGCCCCGACGCGACGCGGCGCACCTACGCGCGCCTGTCCGAACTGGCCGGGCAGCTGCTGGCGGCGGGCCATTCGGTCGTCGTGGACGCCGCGCTGCTGCGCCAGGGCGAACGCACGGCGCTGCGCGAGCTGGCGCAGCGCCTTGGCGCGCCCTTCCTGCTGCTCGAGTGCGTGGCCGATCCTGCCCTCATGGAGCGTCGCCTGCTGGCGCGCGCGGCGGCGGCCGACGACGCCTCCGATGCCGGTGTCGAGGTGATGCGGCGCCAGCGCGAACTGGCCGAGCCGGTGCCGCCTGACTGGGCCGCCGAGCACCGCGTGCTCGTCAACGAGAGCAGCCTGGAACAGCTGCAGGCCAGTGCGGTGGCGCTGCTGGCGGACTGGGGGCGCTGATGGAAACGATCTGGGTGACGCTGGCCGCCGGGCTGGCGGGTTTCATCGATGCGATCGTCGGCGGCGGCGGCCTGATCCTGGCGCCGGCCTTGTTCGCGGCCTTCCCCGGCGCCGCGCCGGCGACGCTGTTCGGCACCAACAAGAGCGCCTCGGTCTGGGGCACCTCCTTCGCCACGCTGCAGTACGCGCGCCGGGTCGAGCTGCGCTGGCGCCGCCTGCTGCCGGCGGTGGCGCTGACCTTCTGCGGGGCGCTGGCCGGCGCCTGGGCCGTGACGCTGATCGACCCCGGCTTCCTGCGTCGCGCCCTGCCGCTGGTGCTGCTGGGCGTGCTGCTCTACACGCTGGCGCGCAAGGACTTCGGGCGCGAGCACACGCCGCGCTATGGTGCTCGTGGCGAGGCGGCGGCGGCGGGCGCGCTCGGACTGGGCGTGGGCTTCTACGACGGCTTCTTCGGGCCCGGTACCGGCAGCTTCTTCGTCTTCGCGCTGGTGCGCTGGCTGGGCTACGACTTCCTGCACGCCAGCGCCGCGGCCAAGCTGCTCAACGTCACGTCCAACGTGGCCGCCATCGGGCTGTTCGCGGCCAAGGGCCATGTCTGGTGGGCGCTGGGGCTGCAGCTGGCCGTCGCCAATGTGATCGGCAGCCTGCTCGGCACCCGGCTGGCGCTGCGCCACGGCGCCGGCTTCGTGCGCGGGGTCTTCCTGCTGGTGGTGGGCGCGCTGATCTGCAAGACCGGCTGGGACGCCTACGGCTGGCACTGAGGACCGCCGGCTCCCGCCGCGGGCCGGTTCACTGCGTCGGCGGCCAGGCCACCTCGCTGGCCTGACGGAATGGCCCCACCGGACCGGAGGAATGGCCGGCGCGGGTCAGGCGTATGTCTTCCTCGCTCGGGTAGCGGCCGAGCAGCAGGTAGTCGAACACGCGGCGCGCGATCGGCGCGGCGCTCGCGGCCCCGAAGCCGGCGTTCTCGACGATCACCGCCAGCGCCACCTGCGGATCCTGCACCGGCGCGAAGGCAGAGTACAGCGCATGGTCGCGCTGGTGCTCGGCCAGGCGCGAGGCGTTGTATTTCTCCTTCTGGCCGATCGTGACGGCCTGCGCGGTGCCGGTCTTGCCGCCGGAGCGGTAAGGCGCGCCCGCGAATGCCTTGCTGCCCGTGCCCTCGGTCGTCACGCCTTCCATGGCGTTGAGCACCACCGCGACATGCTCGGGCTTGTAGCCCAGCGCGACGCCGGGGCCGACGTTGGCCGGCGTCTCGGCGCGGCTCACCACGTCCTGCGTCGCCAGCAGCACATGGGGCTTGAACTTGACGCCGCCGTTGGCCAGCGTCGCGGTGGCGTGCGCCAGCTGCAGCATCGTGAAGTTGTTGTAGCCCTGGCCGATGCCGAGTGAGATGGTCTCGCCGGCGTACCACTTGCGCTGCTCGGGGCGCTTGTAGGTGTTGCGCTTCCACTCCTGGTCCGGCAGCACGCCGCGCACCTCGCCGCGCAGGTCGATGCCGGTGATCTGGCCCAGGCCCAGCGGCTGCATGAAGTCGTGGATCGCGTCCACGCCCATGTCGTTGGCGAGCATGTAGTAGTAGACGTTGCTCGACATGATGATGCTGCGGCGCATGTTGACCGCGCCCAGGCCGCCGTCGTCGTGGCTGCGGAAGCGGTGGCCGCCGAATTCCCAGTAGCCCGGGTCGTAGATCACGGTCTCGGGCTTGCGCAGCCCCTTGGTCAGCGCCGCCAGCGCCATGAAGGGCTTGTAGGTCGACCCCGGCGGATAAGTGCCGCGCAGCGCGCGGTTGAGCAGCGGCTTGTCGAGCGACTCGTTGAGCGCCTTCCAGTTCTCGACGTCTATGCCCTCGACGAAGAGGTTGGGGTCGAAGGTGGGCTTGCTCACGAAGGCCAGCACTTCGCCGTTCTTGGGATTGATCGCGACCAGGGCGCCGCGACGGTCGCCGAACAGGTCCTCGACCATCTTCTGCAGCTTGATGTCTATCGTCAGCCTGACGGTGTTGCCCGGCGTGGCGGGCGAATTGGCGAGCTTGCGCACCGCGCGCCCGCCGGCCGAGGTCTCGACCCGCTCGAAGCCGGTGACGCCGTGCAGCACCGACTCGTAGCTCTGCTCGACGCCGAGCTTGCCGATGTACTCGGTGCCGCGGTAGTTGGCGATCGCCTCGTCGTCCCAGTCCTCCATCTGCGCCTTCTCGCGCGCGCTGATGCGGCCGATGTAGCCGATCACGTGGCTGGCGGTCTCGCCCAGCGGGTAGTGGCGGAACAGCCGCGCCTGGATCTCGACGCCGGGGAAGCGGTAGCGCTGCGCCGCAAAGCGCGCGATCTCCTCGTCCGTGAGCCGGGTGCGTATCGGCAGCGAGTCGAAGCGCTTGGACTCCTCGGCCAGCTTCCTGAAGCGGCGGATGTCGCGCGGCGTGATCTCGACCAGGTCGCCCAGGCCGGCGATCACCTCGTCGAGCTTGCCGGCCTTGGACGGCGTGATCTCGAGCGTGTAGGCCGAGTAGTTGTTGGCCAGCACGACGCCGTTGCGGTCCGTGATCAGGCCCCGGTGCGGCACGATCGGCAGCACCGCGATGCGGTTGGACTCGGCCTGTTCGAGCAGGTCCTCGTGCCGTATGACCTGCAGGTAGAACATGCGTGCGAGCACCAGGCCGAAGCAGAAGGCCGCGAACAGGCCAGCGACCCAGACGCGGGTGCGGAAATGGGCCAGCTGCCGCTCGAGGTTGCGCAACTCCATCACGGCGTCAGAGCGGACGGTTCTCGTCGGGCTCGTGCGGGCGGCGCTGCGGCGCCAGCAGCAGCCAGTGCGCGACCGGCCACAGCAGCGCCTCGAGCAGCGGCGAGAGCAGCGCGCTCCAGTGCGGCCAGCCGGAGCCGGCCAGCAGGCGCACCAGCCACTGCAGCGCGTGCGCGGCCAGCAGCAGCGGCAGGACCTGCAGGGCCTGGGTCGGCAGCGCGAACCAGGGCAGGCGGCGGTGCACCCGGGTGGCCAGGTAGCCGAGCACGGTGAAGGCGAGCGCGTGCTGGCCCAGCAGCGCGCCCTGGTGCACGTCGAGCGCGAGCCCGAACAGGAAGGCGGCGCCGACGTTGATGCGCAGCGGCTCGTGCACGATCCAGAACAGCAGGGCGACCGTGAGCAGTTCGGGCGGCCAGGCGGCGCGGCCGCTCAGGCCCATCTCGAGCGTCATCTCGAGCAGCAGCGTGAGCAGCAGGCTGAACCAGATGAACCAGGGCCTGACGGGCAGCAGCAGCTGCTGGTGGCCGGCGGGCATGATCATCGCGGGTTCTCCTGTCCGGGACGGCCCGGCTTCGGGCTGCGGCCGCCGGCCGGCTTGGGCTGGGTGACCGGCTTGACGCTCTCGTCGGGCAGGCCGTTGGCCAGCGGCTCCAGTACCAGCACCTGCAGCGCGTGCTCCATGTGCGCCATCGGCTGGCACAGGACGCGGGCGAAGCCTCCCTCGCCCTGGTGCGTGATGCTGGCCACCCTGGCCACCGGCAGGCCGGCCGGGTAGACGCCGTCGACGCCGCTGGTGGTCAGCAGGTCGCCGACCTCGACGTCGGCGCTGGCGGCGACGAAGCGCAGCTCGAGCTGGCCCAGCCTGGGCTGGCCGTAGGCGACGCTGCGCTGCCCGGTGCGGGTGTTGAGCAGCGGTATGGCCTGGTCGCGGTCGGTCAGCAGCGTGATCTCGGACACCAGCGGGTAGACGCGCGTGACCTGGCCCAGCACGCCGTAGCCGTCCATCACGGGCGCGCCGGGCTCAATGCCCTGTGCCTGCCCCTTGTCGACGACGAGCTTGCGGGTGTAGGGGTCGGCCGCGTCGTAGAGGATCTCGGCTCCCTGCGCCTTGACCGGCAGCTTGGAGCGCATGCCCAGCAGGGCGCGCAGTTCGCTGTTTTCCAGCGTCAGGTGCTCGACCTGCGCCGCGCGCTGCGCCTGCCGGCTCAGCTCGGCGCGGGCCGTGGTGGCTTCCTGCTGGGCCGACTGCAGGCTGCCGAAATAGCCGCCGCCGGCCTGCAGCGCATGCACCGGCGCCAGCGCCAGCCATTGCAGCGGCGTCAGCGCGGTGGCCACGGCGGCGCGCACCGGCTGGCCGATGCGCAGCCGCACGTCGACCACCATCAGCAGCACGGCCAGCGCGCTCAGGACCATGAGCTTGGACAGGGCCGATGGCCCCTGCTTGAACAGCGAGGGCGGCGTGCGGTCGACGGTATCCAGCGGCATGGCCGGCGCCGTTTCCTCTTATTCGTTGGACAGCACGCTGCCGCCGAGGCGGTCGATGCGCTCGAGCGCCATGCCGCAGCCGCGCACCACGCAGGTCAGCGGCTCCTCGGCGACCAGCACCGGCAGGCCGGTTTCCTCGGCCAGCAGGCGATCGAGGTCGCGCAGCAGCGCGCCGCCGCCGGTCAGCATCATGCCGCGCTCGGCGATGTCGGCGCCGAGCTCGGGCGGGGTCTGCTCGAGCGCGATCTTGACCGCCGAGACGATCTGATTCAGCGGATCGGTCAGCGCTTCCAGCACCTCGTTGCTGCTGATCGTGAAGCTGCGCGGCACGCCCTCGGAGAGGTTGCGGCCCTTGACCTCCATCTCCTTGACCTCGGAGCCGGGGAAGGCCGAGCCAATCTGCTTCTTGATCGCTTCGGCGGTCTGCTCGCCGATCAGCATGCCGTAGTTGCGGCGGATGTAGTTGATGATCGCCTCGTCGAACTTGTCGCCGCCGACGCGCACGCTGCCCTTGTAGACCATGCCGCCGAGGCTGATCACTCCGACCTCGGTGGTGCCGCCGCCGATGTCGATCACCATCGAGCCGGAGGCTTCCGACACCGGCAGGCCGGCGCCGATCGCGGCGGCCATCGGCTCCTCGATCAGGTAGACCGCGCTGGCGCCGGCGGCCTCGGCCGCGTCCTTGATGGCGCGGCGCTCGACCTGGGTCGAGCCGCAGGGCACGCAGATGATGATGCGCGGGCTGGGCGACAGCAGGCTGCGCGGGTGCACCATCTTGATGAACTGCTTGATCATCTGCTCGGTGACGACGAAGTCGGCGATCACGCCGTCCTTCATCGGGCGGATGGCCTCGATGTTGCCGGGCACCTTGCCCAGCATGGCCTTGGCTTCGCGGCCGACGGCCTGGATGGTCTTCTTGCCGCTCGGGCCG
>JBEEPT010000155.1:0-2515 GCA_041190985.1 Pseudomonadota bacterium | reverse complement strand
CGGTGGAATTGGGCGCGACCAGCGTGCGCCTGATAGCTCAGCCTGATCCCGACGAGGAGCGCGCCGCTCGAGTAGCACTCGCTGTCCCGGTCGATCGGTCACGGCAACTGCGCGCTGCAGCAGCCGCGCTGGCGCTGCTGCACAAGGGAGGATCGTAACTATGGCGGCGGATACACAGCGCCTCTACAACGAGGCCACGGAGCTGTACGGTCGGGCACGGGCATTGCTCGAGGCATCGCCGAGCGGCATGAGCGCTGAGCAGTCGGCGCAGTACGACACGATCATGGAGCAGTTCGACGGGCGGATCGCCGAGGCGAAGCGGCTCGAGCGCGGCGAGCGCGCAGCCGGCATCATCGCCGAGGCATCGCAGCCGCAGGCGCGCTTGGGCGTCGGTGGTGTCGAGGCACGCAGCGCGACCGAAGATCGCCAACTTGGCCTGCTGCGCAATTGGTTCAAGGGCGCGCAGCTCAGCGCTGCCGAGCGCAAGGACCTCAGCGCCGGTGTCGATGCCCAGGGGGGGTATCTCGTCGCTCCGGCAGTGCTGGCGCAGGGCATCATCAAGTTCATCGATGACGAGGTCTACCTGCGAAGGTTGGCCACGGTCATCCCGATGGACGTCGGCACTGAGCTGATCGCACCGACGTGGGACACCGATCCCGCGGATGCCGACTGGCTCACCGAGATCGCCAGCGTCACCACCGACACCAGCATGGCGACTGGCCTGCGCACACTGCGGCCCAGCCGCCTGTCGAAGCAGGTCAAGATCAGCCGCACACTGGTGAACCAGTCGCGGATTAACATCGAGCAATGGGTGCAGGCGCGCCTGGCCTACAAGTTTGGCATCACCGAGGAGAAGGCGTTCATGACCGGCTCGGGCGCTGCCGGCGTGCCGCTCGGCGTGTTCACTGCCAGCGCGCAGGGCATCCCGACGAGCCGCGACACCACGGCCAGCGCGGCCACGTCGTTCACCGCCGACAATCTCCTCGACACCAAGCACGCGTTGAAGGCAGCGTACTGGTCGCGGCCCGGCACGCGCTGGATCATGCATCGCGACACCATCGCGCGGGTTCGCAAGTTGAAAGACGGCAACGGCAACTACCTGTGGAGCCCCGGGCTTGGACCGGGCGGCGGCATCACGCAGGGCCTGCCACCGACCATCTGCGACGTGCCGTACCTGGTCAGCGAGTACGCGCCGAACACGTTCACGGCGGGCCTGTACGTCGCGATCATCGGCGACTTCTCGTACTACTACATCGCCGAGACGGGGCGCTACGAGCTGCAGGTTCTGGCCGAGCTGTACAGCGCGACGGACCAGATCGGCTACATCGGTCGCACGTACCTCGACGGCCAGCCGGTGCTCGCCGAGGCGTTCCAGCGCTTGAAGCTGGCCTGAGGAGGAAACAATGCCACACATCGGACAGCTCAACGAAAACGTCGCGATCGACTACGTCGGCGCGGCGGTGTCGAACTCGAGCAGCACGGACAGCAACAGCACGCGGCTGGACATGTCGAACTGGGACGGCGTGGTGTTCGTCACCACCATCACCGACAGCACGGCAACCGGCGTGGCGACGCTGAAGGTCGAGCAGAACACGTCGGACAGCGACACCGGCATGACGGCGTTGACTGGCGCGTCGGCCGCAGTGACGTGCGCGGTGAACGACGACGTCAACGGCAAGGTCCTGATCGTCGATGTGCGCGCGCCGCGTGAGCGGTGGGTGCAGGGCGTGCGCACCAGCGCGACGGCGAACATGGCGTTCGGCGAGATCCTGGCAATCCGGTACGGCGCGCGGCTGGCGCCGGCTGCAGCGAGCGCGACCACGGCAGCGGCGGCTGAGGTGGTGAGCCCGGCGGAGGTCTGACCATGACCTACAACAGCGCCAACTACCAGGAGCAGGACGGTTCGTCGTGGGTCGTGGACGGTACGCTGACCGTCAACGGCACGATGACGATCGCAGCGACGGCGACGGTCGGCGTGCCACGCGTGACGAAGGTCGCGCTGGCCGCCGTCGACACGGCGGGCGGCGTGTTCGCCTGGGCGAATCCGGCAGGCGCCGCGATCCTCGTCCACAGCGTGATGCTCGATGTCACGACGAACACGACCGGCGCCTGCACCATCGATGTCGGTGTGGCCGCGAACGGCACGACGCTGAGCGATACGCTGATCGACGGCGCCAGTCTGGCGACGGCGGCAAAGACGTTGAACAGCGCGACGAACGCCGGCACCAACGGATCGATGTCGCGCAAGGTCACTTCGACGCAGTTTGTCACCGGCTCGGTGGCGAGCGGCGCGTCGGCGGGCCTCGTCGGCAACGCGTACATCGTGTGGTCGGTGATCTGATCGCAGTGACGACCGGCGGGGCAACTCGCCGGTCGAAGCATCTGTGGTCAGCGTTTTTCTCGGAGGCGATATGCCAATCACCAGCAAGAATGTCACCATCACGACCAGCGCGACGCTGATGCACACGTCGGCCAGCAACGGCTGCCGCATATATCTGTACAGCGCCAGCGGCGG
>JBEEPT010000154.1:0-23862 GCA_041190985.1 Pseudomonadota bacterium | reverse complement strand
GCGGCGACACCGACTGGCTGCTGGAGGCGCGCTACCACCTGTCCAGGCGCACCTTCGTCTACGCCGCCCAGCTCTCCAACGGCGCGGGCAAGGCCGCCAAGGAGGTCAACACCAGCCTGCTGGGCATCCGCCACAACTTCTGACCGGCCAGCCCGCGCCGGGCAACGCCGCCCCAGAGGGCGGCGTCCTGGCCCATCACGGATGCCAAGACCAGGATCACACGCCCTGGCGCTCCCAGGTTCAGCGGCAGCCGCATCCCGTTGCGTGCGTGGTGCCGCATCGACTGTGGTCCCTCGACCCGCGAAATGCATGCGCGCCCATTGCCCTCGCGCACCTAGAAGGAGGCGCTTTCGCGTTGTGCAGCCCGGTGCGCCGGCCCAGCTCTGCCGGCGTCGGACTTGGCTTCTTCTTCGGCCGACGAGGTGGGCGGTATGCCGCAGCATGAAAGATGTTTCACTGTACGAAGATGTGTTGTATTTGATGAAACATCCACCTAAAGTCCGCTCATCCCAGAAACACGCTTCCAGACCGATGCTCTCGCCCTACCCGTTCTCTGCTGGTGAGTCCCCGGCCCAGGCCCGGCTGCCGTCCGGGGCTTGCGATTGCCATCTCCACGTCTATGACAGCCGCGTGGCCGCCGTGGCCGGCGCCAGGCTGCAGCCGCCCAGCGCGTCGATCGAAGACTACCGGCGCATCCAGGCTCGCATGGGCACGATGCGCTCGGTGCTGGTCACCCCTTCGACTTACGGTGCGGACAACAGCCTGATGCTCGCGGCGCTGGCGCAGCTGGGAACGCAGGGCCGTGGCGTCGCCGTCATCACCGGCGACGAAAGCGACGCGCACCTGCGTCAACTGCATGAGCTGGGTGTACGCGGCGTTCGCATCAACCTGTCGCTGGGCACCATCCACGACGTCGGCTCGATCGAACAGATCGCGCACCGGATCGCCCCCTTGGGCTGGCACCTCCAACTGCTGATGCCGGTGGAACAACTGCTCGCCATGGGCCCGGTCCTGCGCCAGCTGCCCACGGACCTGGTGTTCGACCACTTCGGCCGGATCACCCCCGGTCAGTGCGCCGTCCATCCCGCGCACGACCTGCTGCTGGAGCTTCTGGCCAGCGGACATGCCTGGGTCAAGCTGTCGGGCGGCTATCTGGTCAGCGCCTGCTCCACGGTCGAAGACCCCGGGCTCGAGCAGCTGGCCCGCAGCTTCATGGACGCCGCTCCCGAGCGGGTCGTCTGGGGCAGCGACTGGCCCCATGCCACCGCTTCGGCCGGACTCCAACCCATGCCCGACGACGCACGGCAGATCGACCTGCTGGCCCAGTGGGCCGGCGATGCACAGCGCCTGCGCCAGATCCTCGTCCTCAACCCGGAACGCCTATACGGCTTCGCCCCCGCCACTTCGGTCTGACGCCATGAACCAGCATATTTCCCGCTCCCGCCGCCACCTCCTCGGCGCCCTCACCGCGCTGGCAGGCGCCACCCTGACCCCGGGCGCGCTGGCACAGGCCGACTGGCCTGCCGCGCGCCCTGTCTCCTGGGTCATTCCCTACCCCGCCGCCGGCAGCACCGACGTCCTGGGCCGCGCGCTCACCCAGCGCCTGGCCGTCGCGCTGGGCACGCCGGTGGTGGTGGAGAACCGGGCCGGCGCCACCGGCACCATCGGCGGCGCCCTGGTGGCCAAGGCCCCGGCCAACGGCTACACCGTGCTGCACACCACCATCGGCGCGCAGGCCATCGCGCCCCACCTCATGGGCAAGCTGCCCTACGACCCGCTGCGGGACCTGGAACCGGTGACCCTGGTGGGCACCACCCCCCAACTGCTGGTGGTGGCGCCCTCGCAGCCGTTCAAGACAGTGGCAGACCTGCTGTCGGCTGCCAAGGCCAAGCCCGACCAGATCGGCTTCGCCTCCGGCGGCAACGGCACCATCCTGCAGATGCAGGCCGAACTGCTGGCGCAGCGCGCCGGCGTGAAGTTCATCCACGTTCCCTACAAGGGCGATGCGCCGGCCCTGCAGGACACGCTGGGCAGCCAGGTGCAGTTCATGTTCGCGCCGGTGGCGGCGGCCCTGCCGCATGTGAAGTCCGGCAAGCTACGGGCGCTGGCCGTGACCTCCGCCGCACGCCTGAAGGTGCTGCCCGATGTTCCCACGATGGCCGAAGCCGGCCAGAAGGACTTCGTGGTTGAACAGTGGCAAGCCGTGTACCTGCCCGCCCGCACACCCGAAACGGTCGTGCAGAAACTCAACAGCGAAATCAACAAGGCCCTGCGCGAGCCTGCCGTCATCGAGTTGGCGGAGAAGCTGGGGGTCACGCTGGTCGGCGGCACGCCCAAGGCACTGGCCGACGTGCAGGCCGCCGATTCCGCCACCTGGGCGCGTGTGATCCGCGCCGCAAACATCAAGGCCGACTGAGCCGCTCCTTCACCCCCCATCGCAACCTCAGAGGAACAACACACCATGAGCCAAGACATCGTCCGCGACTTCGAGCGCGTTTCACCCGAACTGGTCGCCGAGGCCGCGCAATTCCAGGCCGCCATCTTTGCCGACGTGGCCGGCCGCCGCGGCGCCATGCACGGCCGCATCCGCGCCCTGCGTTCGCGCATGAAGGTGGCGGGCCCGGCCTTCACCGTCGAAGTGCGTCCCGGCGACAACCTCATGATCCACGCCGCCATCGCCCTGGCCAAGCCGGGCGACGTGCTGGTGATCGACGGCAAGGGCGACCAGACCTCGGCCCTGATGGGCACCATCATGATGACCGCCTGCCAGCAGCGCGGCATCGCCGGCGTGATCATGGACGGCGCCGTGCGCGACAGCCTGGAGATCGACGAGATGGACTACCCGGTCTTCTCGGTCGGCACCAACCCCAACGGCCCGACCAAGAACATCGGCGGGCGCATCGGCCACCCGGTCAGCTGCGGCGGCGTGACCGTGAACGCCGGCGACTTCGTGCTGGCCGATGCCGACGGCATCGTGGTGGTCGAGCGCGCCAAGCTGGCCGGGCTGATCCCCGCCTGCCACAAGAAGGTAGAGGACGAGGCCAAGCGCATCGCCCAGATCAAGCAGGGCAACACCGCCGCCTCGTGGCTGCAGCCCTCCCTGCGCGCCGCCGGCGTCCTGAAGGAAGGAGAGAGCCTGTGAACGCGCCCGTCATCATCGTCACCGGGGCCGACCTGGCCCCCCAGGCCCTGGACCTGCTTGAAGGCTTCAATATCGTTTACGCCGGCAAGGCCCCGACCCCGGCCGACATGGTCGCCCTGTGCAAGCAGCACGACCCCGTGGCCATCATCGTGCGCTACGGCGCCGTGGGCGCCGAGGTGATGGACGCCGCGCCCTCGCTGCGCGTGATCTCCAAGCACGGCAGCGGCACCGACACGATCGACAAGGCCGCGGCCCAGGCGCGCGGCATCGAGGTGCGCGCTGCCGTGGGCGCCAATGCGGCGGCCGTGGCCGAACAGGCGCTGGCCATGCTGCTGACCTGCGCCAAGTCCGTGGTGCAGCTCAATGCCCGCATGCACGCCGGCCACTGGGACAAGGCCACGCACAAGAGCATCGAGCTGCACGGCCGCACCGTTGGCCTGGTCGGCCTGGGCGCCATCGGCCAGCGCTTTGCCCGCATGTGTGACGCCATGGGCATGAAGGTGCTCGGCTTCGACCCCTTTGCCAGCCAGTTGCCGGACTACATCCAGCCGGTCGATCTGGACACGCTCTGGCGCGAATCCGATGCCATTTCCCTGCATTGCCCGCTGACGCCGGAAAACCGCCAGATGATCAACGCCCGGACCCTGGCAGCCTGCAAGCCTGGCGTCTTGCTGGTCAACACGGCACGCGGCGGCCTGATTGACGAAGCGGCCCTGCTCGAGGCGCTGGCTTCGGGCCAGGTGGCCGCGGCCGGCCTCGACAGCTTCGCGGTCGAGCCCATGAGCAATCCGCACCCGTTCCACAACGTGCCCAACCTCGTGCTGAGCCCCCACATCGGCGGCGTGACCCGCGACGCCTACGTCAACATGGGGGTCGGCGCGGCGCGCAACGTGCTCGACGTCCTGTCCAGGGCCGCGATCGCCAACTGAACGAGCCCCCACCGCCATGCAAAAACGCTGGAAATACGCACCGCCCGGCAGCCATTGGGGCGAGTTCGGACCCGATGACCGCCTGGGCAGGATGAACCTGGTGACTGCCACCAAGGTGCGCCAGGGCGTGCAGGAGGTCCGCGAAGGCCTGACTTTCTGCCTCTCGCTGCCGCTCGATGTACCGGGTGGACGCAGCCTCAACGCACGCCGCCTGCCTCCCAGGCTGTACGGAACTCTGCGCGACGGCAAGAGCGCAGGCGTCCAGGGTTTTTGCTGGTCCTACGCCTCCGAGGATCCGGAGCTGACGGATGTCGTCTGCGACGAAGTGATGCTGATGAATACCCAGTATTCCACCCAGTGGGACAGCCTGGCCCACATCGGCAGCCGCTTCGATGCCGATGGCGATGGCGTGGCGGAAGCGGTGTTCTACAACGGCTTTCGTGCCGGCGTGGACATCCACCCCGGCTCCACCGACCCGCAGGCTGGCGAGGACTGGGCCCGCTACCCTGACCCCGACGCCAATGCGCTGGGCGTGGCCAACCTCGCCCGGCACGGCGTGCAGGGGCGTGGCGTGCTGATTGACCTGGAACACCACATCGGCCGCCAGCGCGAAGCCGTCGGCTATGACCGGCTGATGCGGATGCTCGAAGCCGACGGCGTCGAGATCGAAGCCGGCGACATGGTCTGCCTGCACACCGGCTATGCCGACACCCTGATGGCCATGAACCGCCAGCCCGACGTGCAGCGGCTGCACGCGACGGGCAGCGGCCTGGATGGCACCGATGCCAGGCTCCTGAACTGGATCACCGACGTGCGCCTGGCCTGCCTGATCGCAGACAACCCGGCCGTCGAGCTGGTGTCCTCGCCTTCGCTGACCCGCCCCACGCCCATGCGGCGCCCGCGCCTGCCACTGCACGAGCACTGCCTGTTCAAGAACGGCATCCACCTGGGCGAGTTGTGGTGGCTCACCCCGCTGGCGCACTGGCTGCGCGCTGCCGGACGCTCCCGCTTCCTGCTCACGGCGCCCCCGCTGCGACTGCCCGGCGCGGCAGGCTCGCCAGTGACCCCCATTGCCACCGTCTGAGGTCTCGATGAAGCCTGGAATTTCAAGAAGAAGCGTGATGACGGGCCTGTGCTCGCTGCTGGCGGCCCGGCCTGGCTGGACGGCCGAGGCTCCCGAGAACTGGCCCTCACGCCCGCTGCGCCTGATCGTGCCCTACACCGCAGGCGGCAATGCGGATGCAACCGCACGTGCCCTGGCCAGCCAGCTGGCCGAGAAACTGGGCCAGCCCGTGCTGGTGGACAACCGGCCTGGCGGCAGCGGCGCGATCGGCGCGACGGCGGTGGCCAAGGCACCCGCCGATGGCTACACGCTGCTGCTCGACGCCACGGCCTTCACGGTCAACCCGATCCTGATGCCCAAGCTGACGTATCGCGGCCCGGCCGACTTCGCGCCGATTTCCCTGCTCACCCGGACGCCCCTGCTGCTGGTGGTGCCGGCCGGCTCACCCTTTCACAGCGTGGCTGAGCTGGTCCGCTTCGCCAAGGCAAACCCCGGCAAGCTCTCCTACGCCTCGGCGGGCAATGGCGGCGCCCAGCACCTCGCGGGAGAGCTGTTCAAGCAGACGGCCAAGGTGTCGATCACCCATATTCCCTATCGCGGCGGAGCTCCGGCGCTGACAGACCTGATGGCAGGACAGGTCGACCTCATGTTCAGCGCCGCGTCCGCCAGCGGACCGTTCGTGCGCACCGGCAAGTTGCGCGCGCTGGGCGTCACTGCCTCGCAGCGTGTCGAGGGGTTGGCGCAAGTTCCCACGCTGGCCGAGCAAGGCTACGCTGATGTCGAGGTGTCGGAATGGAACGGCCTGCTGGCCCCTGTCGCCACGCCCACGGCTATCCTGGCCCGGCTGGAGTCCGAAATGCGCGCACTGACCAAGAGTCCCGTGCTGTCGCGCCGCTGGAGCGAGATGGGCGTGCAGGGCGTGGGCAGCAGCTCGGCTGAATTCGGCCGCTTCCTGGCGCAGGAAACCCAACGCTGGAGCCGCGTCATCAAGACGGCCGGCATCCAGATCGACTGACTGAAGATCATGATGCATGCCATCAAACCCAGTTGCTGCCTGGCGTCCAGCGCGCTCATCACGGCGCTCGTCCCTGGCCTTGGCCATGCGCAGGCCTGGCCAGCCAAGCCCGTGCGCATCGTGGTCGGCTTTTCCGCAGGCGGGCCCACCGACGTGGTGGCGCGGACGTTTGCCGAACATGCCGCTCGCGCGCTGGGCCAGCCCGTGATCGTGGAAAACAAGCCCGGCGCCAACACGATCCTGGCCGCCGAAGCCGTCGCCACGGCCCCGGCTGACGGCTATACGCTCTTGCTGGCCGCCACCAACCACACGATGATTCCGGCCCTGTACAGCGCGCGGGTCAGGTTCGATGCCATCCGCTCCTTCGCGCCGGTCTGCACCTTGGCCGTCAGCCCCACGGTCCTGGTGGTTGGCCCCTCGATGCAGGCCAGTACCCTGGAGGCGTTCACGCAGCAGGTCCGGCAGGCCCCTGGCAAGCGTACCTATGGCACGCCAGGCACGGGCAGTTCGGGGCATTTTGCCAGCGAGCAGTTCTTGCGCATGACCGGACTGTCGATGAACCACATCCCCTACAAGGGCGCCGCACAGGTCGTCACGGACGTGATGGGGGGCCAGCTGGACAGCTCATTCGCGACCCTGGGCTCCGTGCTGCCGCAGGTGCAATCCGGCAAGCTGACCGCCCTGGCCGTCGCGGCCCCGCGCCGCTCGACCCTGCTGCCCAACGTTCCGACCTTCGCCGAAGCGGGCGTGAAAGCTTATTCAGCGGACGCCTGGTACGGACTGCTGGCGCCCGCCAATACGCCCGCCAAGGTGCTGCAGACCCTGGAACAGGTGATAGGCCAGTTTGCAAGAAATCCGGCCACCTTGGCAAAACTGCAAGGGCTGGGCATGGAGTCGAAAAGCATTTGCGGAGAGGCCTTTGGCGCTCAGCTGGAGCGTGAAGCCAAAGACTACACCCAACTGTCCAACGACCTGAATCTCAAGGCCGAATAAGCCTTCACCAATGGAGACGACATGACACAGACTGCCTTCCCCCGCCGCCACAGCCTCGCCATCCTGGGGGCAGCCCTTTTCGCCGGCCTGGCACCCGCCGCCTTTGCCGACACCTGGCCCTCCAAGCCGGTCAAGATCATCGTGCCCTATGCCCCTGGCGGCGCTGTGGACATGGTGACCCGCAAGATGGCGCAGAAACTCACCGAACAGACGGGCCAGAGCTTCTTCATCGAGAACCGGCCCGGCGCCACAGGCACGATCGGCGCCCAGATGGTGGCCAAGGCCGCCCCGGACGGCTACACCCTCATGGCCAACGACACCACGTTCTCGCTGCTGCCGCATATCTTCAAGAAGCTGCCCTTCAACCACGACACCGACCTGCAGCCCGTGAGCGCCTACGTGTTCACGCCGATGGCGCTGGCCGTCAATGCGCAATCGAAATACCGGAACCTGCGCGATCTGCTGTCCGATGCCAAGGCTCATCCCAACAAGGTGACCTATGGCACCGGCGGTGCCGGCACCACGCCGCATTTCGCCAGCGAGGCGCTGGGCATTGCCGCCGGCACCAACCTGATGCACGTCCCGTTCAAGGGCGCAGCCGAAGCCACGCAGGCCTTGCTGTCCAGCACCATCGACATGCAGATCGCGTCCACCACCGGCCTGATGTCGAATGTGCGCGGCGGCAAGTTGCGCCTGCTGGCGGTCAGCGGCGACAAGCGCCTGGCCGTGCTGCCCGATGTCCCCACCTTCAACGAGGCCGGCGTCGCCTGGGGTGGCGTCGTCAACTGGACCGGCCTGTGGGCTCCCAAGGGCACGCCGCCCACGGTGCTGGAACGGCTGCAAAAGGAGATTGCGACCGCCATGGCCACCCCGGACCTGAAAACCTTCGCCGAGGGCATGGGTGCCGAGCCACGCCAGGTCGGAACGGAGGCCTTCTCCCGCCTGCTCAAGGACAGCACCGAGTTCTGGGGCAAGATTGCGGCCAACACGGCCTTCGAACGCCAGTAAACCGCAACGGCACCATGTTTCTCCTGCACCCTCCCACCGTCCGCCGCCTGGAACCGTTCACGTCCATGCCCCAGAAGTACCGCCGCACGGGGGTTCGCAGCGCATGGGCAGACGTCAACCAGGGCGGCCGCCTGGCCGACTCCTTCCTGGAAGGGCCGGTCTTCGATGCGGCCGGCAACCTGTTCGTGACCGACATTCCCTTTGGCCGGGTATTCCGCATCGACCCCAAGGGGGAATGGGATCTGGTCGCCCAGTGGGATGGCGAACCCAACGGGATGAAATTCCTCACCCCGACGCAATTGCTGGTCACGGATTACCGCAATGGCCTCGTGGTCCTGGACATCCCGAGCGGGCAGGTCCATCCCTTCATGGAACGCCGCAACAGCGAACGGTTCAAGGGCGTCAACGACCTGACATTCGACTCCAGGGGCAATCTGTACTTCACGGACCAGGGACAGACCGGCCTGCATGACCCCACGGGCCGGGTCTATCGACTGGGGCAGGACGGGCGCCTTGACTTGCTGCTGTCCAATGTCCCCAGCCCCAACGGGATCGTCCTGTCCAACGACGAACGCTTCCTGTTCGTGGCCGCCACCCGTGGCAATTGCGTGTGGCGCATGCCGCTGCTGGCGGATGGCAGCGTCTCCAAGGCCGGACAGTTCTTCACCTCCTACGGACCCAGCGGCCCGGACGGCCTGGCCATGGACGAAGGCGGACGCCTGCTGGTGGCGAATCCCGGCCTGGCTTATGTCTGGGTCTTGAATCCGCGCGCCCAACCCGAGGAGGTACTGACCGGACCAGCCGGCGCGTCCATCACCAACCTCGCCTTTGGCGGCCCGGAGCGCAAGACCCTGTATTGCACGGACTCTACGCATGGCGAGATTCTGACGGCCGAGATGTCGCACGCGGGGCAGAAACAGACGCCAGGGCAGAAGTGATCAAGGAGCAGGCCTGCGCACCCCAAGCCTGCCCTGCCGCACGCCTCCACGTCCCAGAACGGGCTGCTCTGTGTATAAGATGGCGTCATCACCCAACACGGAGGATGAGCATGCAGCGACTGTCAGGAAAAGTCTGTCTGATCACCGGCGCCGGCCAGGGCATAGGCGAGGCCACGGCCTTGAAGTTCGCGCGCGAAGGCGCGATTGTCGTCGCCTGCGACGTCAGGCAGGCAGCGATCGATGCGGTGGTGGAGCGCTGCCACGCCGAAGGCGCGCAGGCCGACGGTTACGTGATGGATGTCTGCAATCGCGAGCAGGTCGATGCCGTCGTGGCCGAGGTCATCGCCACCCGCTCCCGGCTCGACGTGCTGGTCAACAACGCCGGCATCACCCAGGACGCCCGGCTGCAGAAGATGACGCTGGAGCAGTTCGACCGCGTCATCGACGTCAACCTGCGCGGCGTCTTCCACTGCTCCCAGGCCGCGGCCGACCACATGGTGGGCCAGGGCAGCGGCGTCATCCTCAACGCCTCGAGCGTGGTGGGCATCTACGGCAACTTCGGCCAGACCAACTACGCGGCCAGCAAGTTCGGCGTCATCGGCTTCACCAAGACCTGGTCGCGCGAGCTCGGCCCCAAGGGGGTGCGCGTCAACGCGGTCGCGCCGGGCTTCGTCGGCACGCCCATCCTGCAGACCATCCCCGACAAGGTGCTGCAGGAGATGCAGGACAAGGTGCCGCTGCGGCGCCTGGGCCTGCCGGAGGAGATCGCCAACGTCTACGCCTTCCTGGCCAGCGACGAGGCCAGCTACGTCAACGGCGCCGTGATCGAGGTGACCGGCGGGCTGACGGTCTGATCCTGGGCGACAATGTCGCCCCGATGAGAACCGATTCTGCCTCCCGGCCGCACCCGGCCCCTGCGCCCGCCTCCGACGCCGCCGCCTCCGACGCCTGCGCCCAGCCGCGCTCGCGCGCCGACCTGTTCTGGTCCTTCACCTGGCTGGCGCTGCAGGGCTTCGGCGGCGTGCTCGCCGTGGTGCAGCGCGAGCTGGTCGAGAAGAAGCGCTGGCTGACGCGCGAGCAATTCCTCGAGGAATGGGCGGTCGCGCAGATCATGCCCGGCCCCAACGTGCTCAACCTGTCCATGGTGCTGGGCGCGCGCCATTTCGGCCTCCCGGGCGCGCTGGCGGCCATGGCCGGACTGCTGACCCTGCCGCTGCTGATCGTGCTGGCGCTGGCCGTGCTCTACAGCAGCGTGGCCGACACGCCGACGGCGCAGGGCGCGCTGCGCGGCATGGGCGCGGTATCGGCCGGACTGATCATGGCCACCGGGCTCAAGCTGGCGCCGGCGCTGCACCGTAACCCGATGGGCCTGGCTGCCAGCGCGGCCCTGGCGCTGGCCTGTTTCGTCACGGTCGGTCTGTTGCACATGCCGCTGGCCTGGGTACTGCTGGGCGTGGGCGGCTGCGGCTGCCTGTGGGCGGCACACCGCCTGCGCAAGCTGCCCGCCGCGCAAGCCGGCGCAAGGAAAGCCCCATGAGCGCGGTCGGCATGGGCAGCTCCGACTGGCTCGACCTGTTCGGGCATTTCGCCGGCCTCTCGCTGCTCGGTGTCGGCGGCGCGATCACGACCACGCCCGAGATGCACCGCTACCTGGTCCAGCAGCAGCACTGGCTGAGCCACCAGCAGTTCGGCAGCGCGATCTCGCTGGCGCAGGCCGCGCCCGGCCCCAACATCCTGTTCATCGCGCTGATGGGCTGGCAGGTCGGCATCAACGCCGGCGGCGGGCTCGGCGCGGGCCCGCAGGCCTGGTGGCTGGCCTTGCTGGGCATGACCCTGGCCATGGCGGGCAGCCTGCTGCCCTCCTGCATCCTGAACTACCTGGCGACGCGCTGGGCCCATCGCAACCGCGAACTGCTCGCGGTACGCGCCTTCAAGACCGGCATGGCGCCGATGGTGGTCGGGCTGCTGATCGCGATCGGCTGGCTGCTGACCGCGGTGCATGACCAGCCGGCCCGCGACTGGCCGCTCTGGGCGCTGACCGCCACCACCACGCTGCTGGTCTGGAAGACCCGGCTGCACCTGCTCTGGGCCATGGCGGCAGGCGCCTTGCTCGGCGCCATCGGTCTGGTGTGAAACGGTGTGAGATGCCCGGCGCGGCTCAGTGCGGGTTCTCGAAGAACACCGTGTTCGAATAGTCGCTGATCTCGAAGTAGACCTTCTTCTCGCCCGGGTCGACCTGGAAATTCAGGTTCTCGTCCAGCACGCCGTAGCCGTAGCGGTAGGCGCGCGGCGTCTTGTCATCGGTACCCAGCGCGGTGCTGATCTTGTCGACCTTGAGGAAGCGCCGCACCAGCTTGTCGCCCGAATAGACCTCGAGCACGCCGTCGGTGCCAGTCCAGTTCTGGATGCTGCGGCCCAGCTTGTTCTGCTGCTCCTGGGTGCAGGCGGCCAGCAGCGCAGCGGCGGCCAGCACGGTGACGACGACGGTGTGACGCTTCATGCTCCAGGCTCCTTTCAGCCGCGCTGGCGCAGCGCTTCGTAGAGGCAGACGGCGCTGGCGACCGAGACGTTGAGGCTCTCGACCGCGCCCTTCATCGGGATGCCGACCAGCTCGTCGCAGGTCTTGCGCGTGAGCTGGCGCATGCCCGGGCCCTCGGCGCCGAGCACCAGCGCCACCGGCGCCTTGAGGTCGACTTGGTAGAGGTTCCTGTCGGCGTCGCCGCTGGTGCCTATGACCCAGATGTTGCGCTCCTTGAGCTCGCCCAGCGTGCGCGCCAGGTTGGTGACCATGAAATAGGGCATGGTCTCGGCCGCGCCAGAAGCGACCTTGGCCACCGTGGCGTTGATGCCGCAGGCATGGTCCTTGGGCGCGATGACGGCATGCGCGCCGGCGCCGTCGGCCACGCGCAGGCAGGCGCCCAGGTTGTGCGGGTCGGTCACGCCGTCGAGCACCAGCAGCAGCGGCGCGATGCCGTCGGCCTCGAGCTGGTCGAGCAGGTCGTCGAGCGAGCGCACCTGCTCGACCTCGTTGACACGCGCAGCAACGCCCTGGTGGCCGTGGCTGCCGCAGAGCTTGGCGATGCGCAGGGCGTCGGCCTCTATCAGGCGCGCGCCGACCTCCCTCGCGCGCTCCAGAAAGGAGCGCATGCGCGCATCACGCCGGCTGGCCTCGTAATAGATCTCGATGATGGACTGCGGCGCGGTTTTCAGGCGCACGCCGACGGCGTGAAAGCCGAACAATACTTTGGGGGAAGACATGGGGGAGATTATCGGGCTTTCGCCCCGCAAGCACCCTGCTGTGCCTGGCTCAGGGATTGCCACCCAGGACAATTTGCCTGGGCACCTCGGGAATACCCGGATTTCCTGTGTTACACTTCATCTCGTTGACGCGCGGTGGAGCAGCCTGGTAGCTCGTTGGGCTCATAACCCAAAGGTCGCAAGTTCAAATCTTGCCCGCGCAACCATATATCAAAAACGCCCTGCAGGCCTGCGCTTGCGGGGCGTTTTTTTCGCCGCCTTCCGCGCTGGCATAGCCCGGCCTGTGGCGCTGGACTCGGGCAAATAATGGTTCTATAACCGGTCTTGTTTCACACTCGAGTCTGCAGCAATGACCGGACCGGACCAGCCTCGCCAGTTGCCTTTCGCCAAGGCCCTGAACGACTTCCTCTGCATGGCACGGGGCAGCCCGCAGAGTCTCATCCTGCGCTTCTTCCTCGAACAGGTGATCTGGCACAGCGACCTGTGCGCGCACGGCTCCATCCTGCTCTACGTCGAGCCAGACGAGCACTGCGGACAGGGCAAGCTCGCGCTCTGGACGCCGTTCACGCAGGCCACCAGCCTCGCCGCGCTCAGGGAAGAAAAGGAAGTCTTCGATGCGGAACAGTGCGGCCTGGCCTGGCTCAGCTTCTGCAAGCGGGCATCCGAATTCGCCCCGGTCGCCCAGGAGCACCCACATTTCGTCGAAATCGACGGCCAGGATATCGCGACCATCTATTGCATCCCCTTCATGGTCGACGGGCACGAACACCCTTTCGGGGTGGTGTCCTTCCACAATCCCGCCGGAGGCGGCCCGATCGACGAGCAGCAACGCCTGCAGATGGACATCGCCGTCAGGACGCTCGAAGCCATGCTCGACCTGTCGCCCTGCAGGCTCACGCACCGCAACCGGGTCTTCATCGTGCACGGCCGCAGCGAGCACTACCGCAAGGGGCTGGAAGAGGTGCTGCATCAGGCCGATATCGAGCCGGTCGTGATCCAGTCGATGGCCAGGACCGGCCAGGATCTGCTGAGCTTTCTCGAAGCCGAGATCCGTGACTGCGTGGCCGGCTTCATCCTGCTGACGCCGGATGACGAGGGGCGGCTCTACCAGTTCGGCGAGGCGCTGCGCCCGCGCGCGCGGCAGAACGTGCTGTTCGAGGGCGGCTACCTGACCGCCCTGTTCCGTCACCGCCAGCGCATCTGTTTCCTGCAGCTCGGCGATCTCGAAATCCCCTCGGACCTCAACGGACTGCTGATGGAGCGCTTCGACGGCCCGATAGACCCCGAGCGCATACGCCTGACGCTCAAGCACTGGGACCTGCTCAAGCCTGAACCGGATTATTCGGCCCACTCCGGCGACAGGACCCCAGGCGCCGGGAACCCGAAACCGGCCTGACCCGGCCAGACGACGCGCCCGGATGGCTGGCGCGATCGTATAGTCTGGGCATGGGCGAAATGCAATCGAGCGGCTGGGCCGAACTGGGCCAGTCCGGACAGGACATGATGCTGCGCATAGGCGGCGACTGGACGCTGGCGGACTACGCTGTGCTGTCCGCGCGCGTCGAGACGCTCAGGCACCAGCTCAATCCGCGCATCCCGGTCGATCTCGGCGCACTGGGCGCCCTGGACACCTCGGGCGCCAGCCTGCTGCACGCGCTGTTCGGCAGCCGGCGCCTTGCCGCGCTGGCGGACGACGCGGCCGCACTGGCACCCGAACGCCGCGCCCTGTTGCGCGCGGTCGCCCAGGCACTGGAAGGCACCGGCATGCAGGTCAGCGCGATCGCGCCCCAGCGCAGCGCCATCGGCGACCTGCTCGAACATGTCGGCCTGGCCAGCGAGGCCTTCTGGCGCCATGCCGTCGCCCTGTCCGGCTTCATCGGCATCACGCTCGAGACCGCCATGCGCCTGCTGTGGCAGCCGCGGCGCTGGCGCATCACGGCCTTCGCCGCCAACCTGGAACGCACCGCACTCGACGCCGTTCCCATCGTCGCCCTGCTCACCTTCATGGTCGGCGCCGTGGTGGCCTTCCTGGGAGCGACGGTGCTGACCAACTTCGGCGCCGGCATCTACACCGTGCACCTGGTCGGCTTTTCCTTCCTGCGCGAATTCGGCGTCCTGCTCGCGGCCATCCTGGTCGCGGGCCGCACCGCCAGCGCCTTTGCCGCCCAGATCGGCTCCATGCGCGCCGACGAGGAAATCGACGCCATCCGCGTCATCGGCCTGGATCCGATCGAACTGCTGGTGCTGCCCCGCGTCTTCGCGTTGCTGCTCGCCCTGCCGATACTGACCTTCGTCGCGATGGTCTCGGGCATGCTCGGCGGACTGCTGGTGTGCAGCTTCAAGCTCGACGTCTCGCCCGCGATGTTCCTCAACATCCTGCAGAACAACATCCCGCTGCGCCACTTCTACATCGGCATGGCCAAGGCCCCCATCTTCGCCTACCTGATCGCCGTCATCGGCTGCCTGGAAGGGTTCCGGGTCGAAGGCAGCGCGCAATCGGTCGGCGAGCACACCACCTCGGCGGTCGTGCAGTCGATCTTCGTCGTGATCGTGGTCGATGCCGTCACGGCCCTGTTCTGCATGGAGATGCGCTGGTGAGCCCGGTCGTGCAGGTGCGCGGACTGCGCAACCGCTTCGGCCGCCAGGTGGTGCACGACGGCCTTGACCTCGACATCGAGCGCGGCGAGATCCTCGCCGTCGTGGGGGGGTCGGGCACCGGCAAGTCGGTGCTGCTTCGCACCATCATCGGCCTCAACCGGCCCGAGGCGGGCAGCGTGCGCATCTTCGGCGAGGACATCCTCGGCCTGCCGCCTAAGCGGCGCTCGAGCCTGGAGCGACGCTGCGGCGTGCTGTTCCAGCACGGCGCCCTGTTCTCATCCCTCACCGTGGGTGAGAACGTCGCCTTGCCCCTGATCGAGCATGCGGGGCTGTCGATCGCTGACGCCGCCCGGCTCGCGGCGCTCAAGATCGCGCTGGTGGGCCTGCCCAGCAACGCCCTGACCAAGTATCCGGCCGATCTCTCGGGCGGCATGATCAAGCGCGCGGCGCTGGCGCGGGCGCTGGCGCTCGACCCCGACCTCCTGTTCCTGGACGAGCCCACGGCCGGACTGGATCCGATCGGCGCCGGCGCCTTCGACCAGCTCATCCTCACGCTGCGCGACGCGCTCGGACTCACCGTGTTTCTCGTCACCCACGACCTCGACACCCTGTACGCCATCACCGACCGCGTGGCCGTGCTGGCCGAGCGGCGGGTGCTGGTCAGCGGCAGCCTGCAAGAGGTCGCCGCCACCGACGACGCCTGGATCCAGGCCTACTTCCATGGCCCGCGCGGGCGGGCTGCATCCGCCGCCGGGCGTTCAGGCCGCTGAGAGGAGAACAGAAGATGGAAACCCGCGCCCACCATGTGCTGATCGGACTGTTCACCCTGCTGGCGGCCGGCGCCATCCTGCTGTTCACGCTCTGGCTGGGCAAGACCGACAGCGACCGGAAGTACGAGCACTATGACATCGCCTTCCGGGAGGCCGTCTCCGGCCTGTCGCGTGGCAGCAAGGTCGAGTTCAACGGCATCAAGATCGGCGAAGTGACTGCACTGCGACTGGACCCGGAGGATCCGCAGCGGGTCTTCGCGCGCGTGCGCGTCGACAACAGCGCACCGATACGCACCGACACGCGGGCACGGCTGGTCATGGCGGGCATCACGGGCACCTCGTTCATCCGGCTCAGCAGCGGCCGCGACCCGGCCAGCCAGCCCTTGCGCAGCACTGGCGACGCGGTGCCGGTCATCGCCGCCACGCCCTCGGCGCTCAACAAGCTGCTCAGCGACGGCGGCGAATCCGCGCTCAACATCGGCGAGCTGGTCAACCAGCTGCGCACCATCGTCTCGGCAGAAAACGCCGAATCCCTGCGCCTCACGCTCAAGCATGTGGAACAGGCCAGCGGCGCCATCGCCGCCCGGCGCGACGACCTCGGCCGGGCGGTGCAGCAGCTCGCCGTCGCGAGCGAGCGCAGCAACGCCGCGCTGGCCGAAGCGACCCGCCTGATGGGAAGCACCAGCCGCCTGATCGAGGAACAGGGCAAGCCGACCCTGGAGGGCGCGCAACGTTCGCTCGCCGCGCTCGAGCAGACGCTGGCCGCGACCGAGCAGCTCATCCGGGACAACCGGGGCCACCTCGACAGCGGCCTGCGTGGCGCCGCCGAGATCGGCCCGACCCTGGCGGAACTGCGCGCCACGCTGGCCTCGCTGCGCACCATCAGCCGCCGCCTCGAAGACCGCCCGGCCGACTTCCTGCTGGGACTAGAACCGATCAAGGAGTTCCAGCCATGAGCCCGACTGACCCCACTGTCCGCCTGTGCCGCTGCGCGCTCGGCGCCACTGCGCTCGCACTGCTCTCGGCCTGCTCCGTCCTGCCCAGACCGGTGCCACAGGACGTCTACCTGCTGCCGGCCGGCCCCGCGCAGGCACACACTCCGGCGTCGCCCCTGCCCTGGTCGCTGCGCGTGATGCGGCCGGCCGCCAGCGCCATGCTGGCCGGCCAGCGCATCCTGGTGCTGCCCGAGGAGCAGCGGGTGAGCTACTACAAGGGCGCAAGCTGGAATGAACCGGTGCCCACGCTGCTGCGCAACCGCCTGCTCGACACGCTGCGCGCCGACGGCCGCATCTCCCAGCTCAGCGGCGACGAGCGCCTGTTGCAGGCCGACTTCGAGCTCGACAGCGATCTGCGCGCCTTCCAGAGCGAATACCGCGATGGCATACCGCAGGCCGTGATCCGGCTCGACGTCCGGCTGGTGCGCACGGGCAGCCAGCGCATTGCCGCCAGCCGCCGCTTCGAGATCCGGCGGCCCGCCGCCGGCACCGCGGTGGGCGACGTGGTCGAGGCCCTCGGGCTGGCAGCCGACCAACTGGCAGACGAGCTGAGCCGCTGGACCGCGGAACAGCTGGCCAGCGCAGCAGCGCGCCGGGACTGAACACCTGGCGTAGACCGACAGCACCGGCGGACACCCCCACGGTCCGCCAAGGGCGCATCCGCTAGCATTTCGCGAGCAGCGCCGCCGTCTCGCGCATGAATGCCGGCAGGTCAGCCGGCCGGCGCGAGGTGAGCAGCGTGCCGTCGACCACCACCTCGGCGTCCTGGTAGCTGGCCCCGGCCTGGCGCAGCACCTGCGCCACCCGGGGGTAGCAGGTGACCCTGCGCCCCTCCAGCAACCCGGCCGCGGCCAGGATCAGGGGACCGTGGCAGATGGCCGCCACCACCTTGCCCGCCTGCATGAAGGCGCGTGCAAGCGCCTGCGCGCGCGGGTCGCGGCTGAGCGTGTCCGCCGCCTTGCCGCCGGGCAACAGCAGCAGGCCATACTGCCGGGGATCGACCTCGCCCAGCGCCAGCGTGGCCTCGATGCGGCCGCCATGCTTGCCGGCCAGTCGACCGTGCGCGGGCGCCGCGACGTCCACCTCGCAGCCTAGGTCGAGGAGACAGCGACGCGGCTCGGTCAGCTCGGCGTCCTCGAAGCCGTCCGCCGTGAGGATCAGCGCCTTCATGGTCGCCGCCGCCCCGCTGCGAGCACCGGATCCTGCGCCGCACCACCAGGAGACCGACGCAGCATCATCGGCCCTTCTGGTAGGTTCCGATCAACTGGGTTTCGGCCAGGACATGTCCCTGCATGGCCTGCACCAGCCGGCGCTTGTCGGGTTGTCCGAGGTCGGGCAGCACGATGTCGAGCGCATAGAGCTTGTGGAAGTAGCGGTGTCGCCCGACCGGAGGACAGGGACCGCCATAGCCGGTGCGCTGCCAGTCGTTGCGTCCTTCAAGCGTGCCGGCCGGCAAGGGCCTGCCGCCCTGCGCCAGCCCGCCCTGCGAAGCCGGCAGGTTGTAGAGCAGCCAGTGCACCCAGGTCATCCTTGGCGCCGCCGGATCGGGCGCATCCGGGTCGTCCACGATCAGCACCAGGCTCCTGGCGCCGGCCGGCACCCCGGACCAGGCCAGCGGCGGCGAGACGTCCTCCCCCTCGCAGGTATGCCGTCTGGGAATCGAGACCCCGTCAAGGAAGGCGCTGGAGCTGAGCTTCAAGTCCATGGTGTCCTCTCCTGCACTGGCCGACGCCGCCAGCGCACACAACACTACTATGCAACCGAGACCGCGCCGGATCGATCCTGTCGTCTGCATCACTCGTCAGCCGGCTTGAGCTGGCGTGCCTCGCGCTGGTAACGCTCGTAGCTGGTCACGGCGTCCTGCAGGCATTGGTCACGTTGCTGCAGATCCTGGTACCGGTAGCACTTGAGCATCTGGTAACTGCGCACTGCGCCATAGAGCTGGTCCGAGGAGCAGGCCCCGAGCAGCAAGGCCGTACAGCCGACCAGGGCGGCGCGGCAAATCCCAACCATTTCAACCACATCCCTTGCCAAAGCTTGTGTCCGGCCCCGAGTCTCGCCAATCGGGAGGGAAGCCGTCAAGCGATATCGCTGCGGCCCGCACACGCCACCAGCTTCGAGCACTGACCCCCCTGCCACCGCTGACGGTGGCGGGTCTGAGTAAAACATTCTCATTGCATATTCATGACATTACATAAATAAACTTCCATGACATCAGTGCTTTCACTACTATACGGGGACCAGAAGCCGAAAAACTGCGGCAAAAGGATCAGCATGGGCACTCACGATTCCTACACCTCCATAGACACTCAGCGCGAAATCGACGAGATCGAGTCAGGAGCAAACGCGCAGTTCAAGGCCACCAGCGCCAAGACCTTCGTCACGGTCGCCACGCTCGGCTACGCCCTGGCGTGGGCAGCCACCCAGCTGTTCTGAACTTGGCCGAGGCGGTCCGGAGAGCAGCTGTCGGCGCTCCCGCCTGGGCCGGGCTTGGCCGGCCACGGAACCCCGGAATTGCGGCAACCCGCCGCCCCCGGCAACACCGGCTGGGCGTGCTCCACCAACCTGCAGCGCGCCCGCGATCTCAGGTCCAGCCAGCTCCGCCGGCATGGAACGATGACGGCGCCGACACGCAGCCGAGCTCGCGCCATTGCCTGACGTCGCTGAACAGCAGCTTGCACTGAACGCAGCGATAGCGGCCGGTCGGTCGCATGGCACCGCTGGCGTCGCGCGCCAGCTCAGGCTTGTACGCAACCGCTCCGCACCTGCCGCAGTGGTTGGCCGGAATCGCATCCTTCATGTCCGCTCCCCCTTTGCCCGAATCGTTTCCTGCCCCCTCGGCACGCGACCGAGAGTGAGCCTCTAGCATAGCGCCGAGCGCAACCGAATGGTGCAGCGGACAATGAAGCGGGCGCTCCTCAATCGGCAATGACCTGCCCGTCGTATTCGACGTAGGGCTGGTAGGGGCCGGTGCCGCTGTTGTCGGCCCGCGAGGCCGGCACGAAATCGCCCTTGCGGACATCGAAGACCTGGACCTCGCCATCCTCGATCACGTAGTACCAGCCGTGCAGCGTCAGCTGGCCGGCCTCGACCGCGCGCCGGACCATCGGATAGTCCATCAGCCGCTCGAGCTGCAGCACGACCGAGCGCTGCTCGGTGCGGCGCATCGCTTCGGCGCAGGGCTGCACCGGCAACAAGGCCTCGCGCGCGAGCTCCAGCCAGTCCTGCAGCGCCTTGGCCTCATCCGGCACGCCCTCGTAGGCGGTACGGATCGCGCCGCAATGGCTGTGGCCGCAGACCACGATGCGCTCGACCTTGAGGCCGAGCACCGCGTACTCGACCGCCGCCATGGTGCCGTGCAGGCCGTGCGAGCCGTCGTAGGGCGGCACCAGTGCGCCCACGTTGCGCACGATGAACAGCTCGCCCGGCCCGGCGCCAGTCAGCAGATAGGGCACCAGCCGCGAATCCGAGCAGCCGATGAACAGGGTCTTGGGATGCTGGCCTTGCGCGACCAGGTCCTGAAAACGCTGCTGGTGCAGCGGAAAGTAGTCCGAATGGAAATGACGCAGCCGCTGCAGCAGCTCGTCGCCCTCTGCGCGGCCGGCCGTCATTGCACCAGGGGCGAACTCGCCCCCTCCAGTTCCATGCCCTCGACCTCGGCTGCGCCCGCGAGCAGCTGCAGGTACTGGCGCGTCGCGGTGATGCGCGCGCTCAGGCCCAGTTGCGCAGCGATGCTCTCGCACACCTCGTCGAAGCCGGTCTGCCGGCCCTTGCGCCGACCCTGCACCTCGATGATGTGAAAGCCGAAGCGGGTATGCACCAGGCGCGGATGCACGCCCATGCCCCAGCTCGAGTCGGTCTGGAAGAACAGCTCATTGGCCAGCTCGGGGGCGCAGTCGTCCGGCCCCAGCCAGCCCAGCTCGCCGCCTTGCGCGCCGGAGGGGCAGTTGGAGAGCTCGCGCGCAAGTTCGCCGAAGCGCCCGGGCACGACCTCCTTGCGCAGCAGCTCGAGCAGCGCGCCCTCGGCGCGCTGCGCCAGCGCCTGCACGTTGACGCCGGGCGTCACCGCGAACAGGATGTGGCGCACCTGCAGGGCCTGGCCGTGCACGAAGCGCCGCTTGTTGGCCTCGTAGTAGCGCTGGCAGGCCTCGGGCGTGACCACGGGCACCGCGATCGCACGCTCGACCATGGCCTCGACGATCTCGCGCTGGGCGGCGTCCAGCTCCGGCGCGAACTCGACTTCCGCCGCGGGCAGCAGGCCCTGCCTGACCGCCTCCTGGCGCAGCAGCTCGGCGCAGGCGAGTTCGCGCAAGCTGCCCGGATCGACCGGGATGCCCGGCGGATGCAGCGCGACGCCGTTGATGCGGGGCGTGTCCGCCGCCTGGTCGGAGCCGCCGCAGGCGCAGCCCGCGCCCCCGCAACCCGCTTGTTCGGTCCTGATGGCTTCCATGTTGATTACCTCCCGAGCTCAGGAACGGCCACCGGGCACGCCCAGGCGGCGGCCACGGACGAGCTGATAGGGGCGCGCCACGTAGGCCAGCGTGCCGAAACCGCTCCAGACATGGACCAGACGGGTGAAGGGAAAGACCAGGAAGATGGTCATGCCCAGGAACATGTGGGCCTGGAAGATCCAGCCGGTCTCGACCAGCAGCTCGGCCGCCCCGGCGCGGAAGGTCACGATGCGCTGCGCCCATTCGGCCAGCCGCATCATCATGCTGCCGTCCAGATGCTGGCCCGACAGCGGGATCGTCGCCAGTCCCAGCGCCAGCTGCAGCCACAGCAGCCACAGCAGCACGATGTCGCTGGTCCGCGACGTCGCACGGATGCGCGGGTCGGACAGACGGCGGTGCAGCAGCAGGCTCACGCCGATGAAGCCGAGCACGCCGAACAGGCCGCCCGAAATCATGGCCAGCAGCTGCTTGGCGCCCGCGCTGATGAAGGGCTCGTAGACGAAGTGCGGCGTCAGCATGCCGACGCTGTGGCCGAAGAACAGGAACAGCACCCCGAGGTGGAACAGGTTGCTGCCCCAGCGCAGCTGGCCTGCGCGCAGCAGCTGCGACGAGTCGCTCTTCCAGCTGTACTGGTCGCGGTCGAAGCGCAGCAGGCTGCCGAGCAGGAAGACCGCCAGGCAGATGTAGGGATAGATGTTGAACAGGAACTGGTGCAGCGGGTTCATGCCTGTGCTCCTTGGACGGTTGAATGGGAAGGCTTGACTATGCGAATGGGCTGGGGCTGGCCAGGGCGCGCCTGCCCCTCGCTCGAGCAGCCACCGAAGGCTTCGGGCTCGGCCCAGCTTTCATCGAGCCCAGGCTCGGGTGCAACCGGCACGGCCTCGACCTTCTCGCCTGCGAGCTCGAGCACGGCGGCCAGCACGCTGGCGTAGGGGCTGCTGCGCTTGAGCAGCGCGCTGAAGATCACGCGCACGATGTGCGCGATCTCGCCCAGGAACTCGCGCGCCTGCTGCGGCGGCTGGGTCGAGGCGAACTCCAGCACCACCGGCAGGTGGTCGGGCAGTTCGTCGGGCGACAGCAAGAGACCGGCCTGCTCGTAGGTCTGGATCAGGTCGATCATGGCGGGCCCGCGGTCGCGCGAGTCGCCGTGCACATGCTCGAACAGGTGCAGGGCGGTGCTGCGGCCGCGATCGAACAGCTCGACGTATTCGCTCTCGACGCTCAGCGGATCCTGCTCGCCCAGGCGCTGCAGCAGCGCGTCGAGCTCGGCCAGACGCGCGGCGCCCAGCGCCCGCTCGGCGTGCAGCGCCTCGGACAGCTCGCCCAGGTGCGCGCGCAGCTGCGCGTCGGGGTAGCGCAGCAGGTGCGCCAGCACGCGCAGGCTGTGCGCCATCCGGCCGGCTTGGGTCTGGAAGATGGGCATATCAGTTCTCCAGCTTGATGGGGATGGTGCGCTTCTTGCTGCCGCCAAACAGGCTGACATCGGTCTCGCCCTCCGAGCAGCCGTTGCCGAAGCTGAAGCCGCAGCCGCCGCGCACGTCGAAGGCGTTCTCGGCGTACTCGCGGTGGCTGGTCGGGATCACGAAGCGGTCCTCGTAGTTCGCGATCGCCATGTAGCGGTACATCTCCTCGACCTCGGCCGCCGTCAGCTGAACCTGGTCCAGCACCTCCTGGTTGCGCACGCCGTCGACATGCTTGCTGCGCTGGTAGGCACGCATCGCCAGCATGCGCTCGAGTGCTCGCGCCACCGGCAGCGTGTCGCCCGCGGTCAGCAGGTTGGCCAGGTACTTGAGCGGGATGCGCAGTTCGCTCACGTCCGGGATCTCGCCGTTGATGCCGACCTGGCCGGCGTTGGCAGCGGCCGTGATCGGCGACAGCGGCGGCACGTACCAGACCATGGGCAGGGTGCGGTATTCCGGGTGCAGCGGCAGAGCGACCTTCCATTCGACCGCCATCTTGTAGACCGGGCTCTGGCGCGCCGCAGCCATCCAGGCGTCGGGGATGCCGTCCTTGCGCGCCTGCTCGATCACGGCCGGGTCATTGGGATCGAGGAAGATGTCGAGCTGGGCCTGGTAGAGGTCGATCTCCTTCTCGACGCTGGCAGCCTCGGCCACGCGGTCGGCGTCGTACAGCAGCACGCCGAGGTAGCGGATGCGGCCGACGCAGGTCTCGGAGCAGACCGTGGGCTGGCCCGCCTCGATGCGCGGATAGCAGAAGACGCACTTCTCGGCCTTGCCGCTCTTCCAGTTGTAATAGATCTTCTTGTAGGGGCAGCCGCTGACGCACATGCGCCAGCCGCGGCACTTGTCCTGGTCGATCAGCACGATGCCGTCTTCCTCGCGCTTGTAGATCGAGCCCGAGGGACAGCTGGCGACGCAGGCCGGGTTCAGGCAGTGCTCGCACAGCCTGGGCAGGTACATCATGAAGGTGTTCTCGAACTGGCCGTAGATGTCCTTCTGGACTTCTTCGAAGTTCTTGTCCTTCGCGCGCTTGGCGAATTCACCGCCCAGGATCTCCTCCCAGTTCGGGCCCCATTCGATCTTTTCCATGCGCTGCCCGGTGATCAGGCTGCGCGGGCGCGCGGTGGGCGCGGCCTTCGATTCGGGCGCCGACTGCAGGTGCTCGTAGTCGAAGGTGAAGGGCTCGTAGTAGTCGTCGATCTGTGGCAGGTTGGGGTTGGCAAACAGCTTCATCAGCAGCTT